>JAJTXZ010000104.1 GCA_021463195.1 Anaerolineae bacterium | reverse complement strand
AAGCGCGGCAACCAGAACGCAAGTCTGCGGCGAATCAAGAATATTCGCAATCGCAGCCCAGCGGGAACGTCCGCAGGGACGTTTCGTGTATTTGTTGCGCGCGAATTCGATTCGCCCAAAAACGTGACGCACACCCGCCCGCGTTTACGCGTTTGACAATCACTCCGCGCGCGTGCTACAGTACGCGCGCCTCGATAAAAAAACCTCTGTTCAAATCCATCAAGGAGGACAACATGCCTGCATTGAATCGTGTCGAACTCATTGGACGTTTGGGGCGCGACCCTGAAACGCGCTATACGCCGACCGGCAAAACGGTATGTCACTTTACCGTCGCCGTCAATCGTCGTAACGCTCAAGAAGCGGATTGGTTCCAAATCAATGCGTGGAGTAAACTCGGCGAAGTGTGTCAACAATATCTTTCCAAAGGACGTTTGGTGTTTGTGAGCGGACGTTTGCAAAATGACCGTTGGACCGATGACAAAGGCGAGACGCACTATCGCACCTACGTTGTCGCGACGCAAATGCAAATGTTGGACCGTAAACCCGAAGAGCAAGAGGTAAGCGCGGAGAGTGAAGCGGACGAATCAGCCGAATGATTCAAAATACAAAAACGCTGCGGCGCAATGTTCCGAATTACGCCGCGGCGGCAAAACACGCAAACATTGATATTAACGCGCGGTGGAGCAACGCGCGAACAAAAAATAAACTGCGCGGCGACGCGCCAATCGAGTGAACCATATGGCGCGCAAAAAATTGACGCGACCGTCCCAAACCCGCGCGCGCGCGGCGACGCCCCCCACGCGAATTATCAACAGCGTCGCGCCAATTCGTATTTGCGATAATGGCGGCTGGACGGATACATGGTTCGCGGAATATGGCGCCATTTTCAATATCGGCGTCTATCCCTATGTCGAAGCGCAAATCGAAATTTATCCGCGCGCCGCGCAATCAGAGCGGATAATCATTTACGCGGAAAATTACGGGGAACGTTATACGCGTCATTTAGGCGCCGAGTGGGAACAGCATCCCCTGCTCGAAGCCGCGATCGAATACATGGGCGTGCCGGAAGAGCTGGCGATTCAGGTCACGCTTTTTTCCGATGCGCCCGCGGGCGCATCCACTGGCACATCGGCAGCGGTATCCGTCGCGTTGATTGGCGCGCTCGACCGTCTGACGCCGGGCCGTTTGACCGCGCATCAGACCGCGCAAATCGCGCATCGTATCGAAACCGATTTATTAAAACAGCAGAGCGGGATTCAAGACCAAATCTGCGCCGCGTATGGCGGCATTAACTTTATCGAAATGTTCAAGTATCCGCATGCCGCGGTATCGCAAATTCATGTATCGGATTCGATTTGGTGGGAATTGGAACGACGTCTCGCGTTGGTCTTTATCGGCAAGGCGCATCATTCGTCCCAAGTGCATGAACAAGTTATCCGCGAATTGAAAAACGCGGGGCCAACCGCGCGCCAATTCGAAATATTGCGTTCCACCGCCGGAGCTTCGCGCGATGCGATCTATGCGGGCGATTTTGCCGCGTTGGGGCAAGCGATGATACGCAACACCGAGGGTCAGCGCGCGTTGAACGCGGCGCTGGTGAATGCGGACGCGCAGCGTATTATTGACATTGCGCGCGCGCACGGCGCGTTGGGGTGGAAAGTGAATGGCGCGGGCGGCGACGGCGGATCTTTGACGCTGCTGTGCGGCGATTCATCGCACGCGAAACGCGCCATGCTTTACGAAATCCAAGCCGAAAACGCGCTGTTTCAAAACATTCCAATTTATCTAAGCCGTTATGGTTTGCGAACGTGGGAAGCGCGCGCGCGCGATTGAGTTTGAAAAACGCCGCGCGCGCGAAAAAAATCGCGCCGCGTTATTTGACCAGATGTTCGAGGATGAGCCAATCCAATTCTTCATAATCGCGCGCGGCGACCAACGCCTGCAATTTGGCGCGATCGAGCGAGCGCGCCAACGCGATGAGTTTTAGAAACATCGCGAGACTATTACGCAAATGTTTGGTCGCAAGCTCGGCGGGCTGCGTCCGCAGCGCTTTGACGTCGAGCCCCACCATACCGACGTTATAAAATTTATTTTCGTCCAGCACCCGCGCCTGATTGAACGCGCGGCGCAAATCAATCGCGCCGAACGAACGGTCCTGGTCATACTTTAAACCGTTCTGGTCGTTCAGATGCACGCTCCACAATTTTCCAAAAGTCATCGCGTAACCGATTTCGTCGGACGGGTCGAGACCCGCTAAAATCGCGTGCGCCGATTCCATCAATACGCCGACACGCTGCGGCGCCGCTGTCTGCATGCCGAGCGCGAGCGCGTGTCCAATCGTGGGAATGTACGCCAAATCCATCGGCTCATTCGGTTTCGGCTCGATCACAATCCGCAAACGCGCGTCATAGGCGAGCAGCGCGTCAAGCGTTTCGAGCAGTTGGTTGGTGGCGCGCGTCACATCTTTGGCTTCGCGCAGGTAGGTGCCTTCGCGCGCGAGCCACAACACCATCAAATCCGTGTCCAATTCATTGGCAATGTCTATCGCTTTTTTGGAGCGTTCGAGCGCATATGCGCGCGCCTTGGGGTCGTTCGAGGTGTACGCGCCGTCAATCGTCAGCGGATGTTCCCATAAACGCGGCGCGACAAATTCGGCGACCAAACCCGCGTCTACGAGTTGTTGTTTTACCGCGCGCGCGCGGGCGCGCAGCTGCGCGGGCAGCCACATATCAATATCGGGCGCCACGTCATCATCGTGAAACTGCACCGCGTCAAAACCCAACTCGCGATACGTTTGCGATTTTTGCGCCCAAGCGACGGTCGGACGCGTCGCCGGGCCAAACGGGTCGGCGCCTTCATGAATATTCCACGGTCCGAACGAAAAACGATACCCAAATTTTTCCATATCTCTCTCGATCGGTAAATTTCAAATTCGCCCTGCGCGGGCTTACGGCGACGCATTCAAAAGCGCCAATATTTCCGCGCCATAGGTTTGCGTTTTCCATTCGTCGAGCGCTTGAATTTGAGCGAGCGCTTGAATGGTCGCGGGATGTTGGCGCGCGATTTCAATCAGCGCGTCATTGGAGACGATCACATCCGGCTCGACGCCGCGCGCTGCGGCGCGCTGTTTGCGCCATTCTTTGAGCCGCGTATAACGTTCACGCGTCGGCGGGTCGGACAATGGCGACGCGCCGCGCGGCGTTTTCGGCAAACGCATTTGAGGGCGCGCGATGCCGCGTTCAAGCGCTTGCAACGCTTCGCGCCCATACCGCCGCGCGAACCATTCCCCTACGCCGGGGAGCGCCGCCAATTCCGCGACCGTGCGCGGCTGCACGCGCGCAATCCGCACGAGCGTAACGTTCGAAGCGACTTTGAACGGCGGACGGTCCTGTTTGCGCGCGATATTTTCGCGCAGCGCGTACAATTCGCGCAGCGCGCCCAACGCCGGCGGATCAAGTTCGCGCGCGCCCTCGAGCGTGCCGTAACGGTTCGGATTGAATTCGCGTTCGCTCCAATTCACGCGCGTCAATTTCGCAAAGTCCGCGCGCGCTTCGTCCAGCCGCCCTTCCTGTTGCAGCGCGCCGCGCTGTAATTCATACAACCGCAACAAATGATGCGTATCATCGCGCGCGTATTCAATCAGTTCGGGCGTAAGCGGACGTTTGCCCCAATCGGCGCGTTGAAAGCGTTTGTCGAGTTTCACGTCAAAATACTGCGCGAGAATATTGCCTAACCCGACCTGTTTCCATCCCAGAATGCGCGCCGCCACCATCGTGTCGAAAATATTCTCGAAATGAAAATCGAAATCATGTTTCATCAGCAAGATGTCATATTCGGCGGCGTGAAAGACGAGCTCCACCGCCGGGTCGGCAAACAAATCCCCCAGCGGCTGAATATGGCGAAATGAAAGGGTGTCGAGAATATAATCGTATTCGGGGATAGAAATTTGAATGAGGCAGACTTTTTCAAAATAGGAATAGAGCGAGTCCGCTTCGGTGTCAATCGCCAGACGCGGCTGCGCGCGCAAGCGCGCCAACATTTCATCAAAGGCGCGTTGGTCGGTCACCAAAAAAGGGGCGCGACGATTCATGCGCGCAACCGCGCCTCACGCGTTTTGATTTGATTGCGCGCGCGCGTGAACCCGTATGCGCGCGCGGCGAGCGCGAGCGCGCCCAGCAGCGTCAACAAATCGAGCCATTGGTCCACGCGCAAACCATTCCATATTATGGTCGCGTCGCCGCGCCAAAAGCCCGCGACGAAACCTCCCGCCGCCGCGCATGCGAGAAAAACAATAAACACGCCGCCCGCGCGCGCGCGTGTTTTTTCGCGCAACGCTAGAATGAGCAGCGCGCCAAATAAACATAGATAATAAAGACTCGCCATGAGTTGAATCGGAATGCGCAGCGCAATCATATTATACGCGTCGGGCAGGTCTTGAACGAAATTGAAACCGAACGCGCGCAGCGGCTGCGCCAGAAATTGAAAAATTCCCATCGCGGGCGGCGTTTCATCCAGCGCCAGTCCATAATACAAATGCGTCAAGTGAGCGGTGTACCAGCCGATGCTCGCCGCCAATGCCGCGCCCAATGCCGCCGCGTCCGCCAGCAACCAAAACGATTGGCGCGTAACGCGCGCGAACAAAAACAAAACGAGACAGCCCGTCAACAGCGCGCCGCGCCAGCTCAAGCCACCCGTCGCCAAGTCGGCAATGCTATCCGTATTTTCGGCAAAGTAATCCCACGCGCTCCACACAAACTGCGCGCGCCCCGCCACCGCGCCGCCCGCGACACACAGCAGCGCCGCCGCAAGGATAATTTGCGGCGAGATGCCGCGCCAACGTCCGTACACCAGCGCGACGCCCAGTCCCGCCAACGCCGCCGCTGTCAAGCCGAGCGAATACAACGCGAAATCGGAGGGCAAATTAGAATCGGGACGTTCGGCAAAATCGGCGGCGCGATGCGCGAGCCAATCAAGCGCAAACAATCCGATGACACCCCAAAATACGCGCGCATACGGCATCCGATGCAGCCAGCTGTACCCCAGCCACGCCGCGCCCAAGCCAAGCCACATACCGCGCAGCGCGTCAGCCAGCTCGCTCGCCGAAACCGTCATGTCCGCAGCCCTTCAATAATGCGCGCGTAACGATCCGCTAACGCGTTCGACGCGTCGCGCGACGCGCCTTCGGAATAAATGTGAAAAAAGGGCCCATCGGGGTCGGGCGCAATCATCACCCAATCGTTTTCGCTCAAACCTAATTTTACGCCATCGGTATTGCTAAGAATGCGATCGTGGTACTGTTCATTCAAAACGCGCAAGACGCCGCCTTTATTTTCCCACGCGCAATAGACGCGCCGCTGCGCCAAATGAAATAGCGGCAGCCCGCGCACAACTTCGAGCAGCGATGTTTTATGCGCGGCGAGCAGCTCGAGCAATTTCGCGATCGTCATGTGACCATCCATCGTCGGCTGAAATTCGGGAAAGATAAAATCGCCGCCGCCGCCAAACGCCAGACGCACATTAGGCGCGAGCGCCGCTTCCATCAACGCTTGTTGGTCATTCTTGACGCGAACAATTTGTCCGCCATGTTTTTGAATCAACGGCTCGAACAAGTTTGGCAGATTGAGCGGCAGCGCGACCGCGCATTGGCGTAACGTTTGATTGCGCAGCAGCAGTTCGGTCAAAACCGCCGCCGCCATGCCACCCGATAATTTATGACCCTGCTGGTCCACCAACCAAATCCGCTCGCCGCCCACATCAATCCGCACGCCGAAATGCGCGCCCACCGCGGCGGTAATCGCGCCCAGTCGGTCCAGCGCGCGTTGAAATTCTTCTTGCGTCAACGCGATTTTGCTTTCGTCAATGCGTTCGTTCAACGCGACGACATCCACGTTGAGCCGATTCAATATCATTGGCAGCACCGCGGCGGCGGGGCCATTCGCGTAATCTACGACGATATGAAATCTGGCGCTGGCGATGGCATTGGCGTTGACGCTTTTGACAAAATCATCGCCATAATATTTTTCAGCGGCGCCCGGCGCGTCCTCGATGCGACCGATTTCTTCTGAATAGACGCGGCGAAAATCTTCGCGAAAAAACGTGGTTTCAATCGCGCGGGCGCGCGCAGTGGACAAATTCAAGCCGTCGTTGGCAAAGAACCGAATATCCACGGTGCGTGAATCATAGGGCGAGAGCCGCACATGCACGCCGCCATCCGCGCGAATGCCGCGCGTGTAATAGCGCGCGACGGGAATGGGCGCGGTCTTGATGTCAATAACATTGATGCCGGCGGACGGCAGCCCGGCAATCATCGCGCGTTTCAACATGCGCGGGCTGCGATGCGGGTCGCGATTGATGACGACGATACCGTTTTTCGGCAACGTCGTGCCGAACGCCGCGCCGAGACGCGCGGCGAAATCGGGCGTGAAATCCACATTCACCAAACCGGTGATGCCGTAACGTCCGAACAGAGTGCGCCGCGCTTGCGATCCCCAAATCAAAGACGAGCGCAGCGTAGCGCCCGCTTCTACGCGTTTTTGCGGCCACACCTTGACGTTCGGATGAATCACCGCGCCTTCGCCGATATTGCATTGATCCGAGACGACCGCGCCTTCAAAGATCACCGCGCGCGCGCCAACGCTGGTGCGACTCGCCACAATCGCGCCGCGCAATTCGGCGCCTTGGCCAATATACGCGTTTTGCCAGAGAATGCTGCGGTCAATATGCGCGCGATTGTCAATAATTGTGTGCGCGCGAATCACCGTCGGGCCATGAATCGCCGCGCCGCGTTTGATCCGCACGCCGCGCCCTAAATACATCGGCGCGTATAATTCCACTTGGTCTTCGATTTCGACATCTTCATCGGCATAAATGCCCGGCTGAATTTCCGTCGCCAATTCGCCAACGTTCACTTTGCGATTCAAAATATCGGCGGTCGCGCGATGATATTCTTCCAACGTGCCGACATCCGCCCAATAGCCATCGGCGACATAGCCGTACAAGGGCGCGCCTTTTTTCAGCAAACGCGGAAAGAGATCGCGCGAAAAATCCACGGGAATGCCCGGTTCGATTTCATCGAGAATTTCGGGCGAAAGGACATAAATGCCCGTATTGACCGTATCAGAGAGGATTTGACCCCATGAAGGTTTTTCGATAAATCCTTCAATGCGCCCATCTTGGCCCAACGCGACGACGCCATATTCGAGGGGGTTCGGCACGCGCTTGAGCGTCAATGTGACGAGCGCGCCGACAGACTGGTGAAATGCGACAATGTCCGTGAGATTAAAATCGGTGAGCGCGTCGCCGCTAATAACCAAAAACGGTTTGGTTGATTCAAAGTGCGCGGCGGCATAACGCACCGAGCCGGCAGTGCCGAGCGGATGCGTTTCAACCGTGTACTGCAGATTGATGCCCAAGCCCTGCCCATCGCCAAAATAATTTTGAATGTCTTCGGCGCGATACCGCAGCGTCGCCATCACATCCGTGAAATGATTGCGAACCAAAAGCTCGCCAATATGCGCCATGACGACGCGATTGGCGAGCGGCAGCATCGGCTTGGGGCGATTCAGCGTTAGCGGGCGCAAACGCGAACCTTCGCCGCCAGCCATGATGATGGCTTTCATGTTACAGCTTGCGCGACACAAGATGCAAGCGACCGAACGCGTTGCCGTGTCCGACGGTTTGCATCCTGCGGCTTGCGTCTCGCAATCGGTTAATCCTTTCCCGCTTCCACCGCCGCGGTCGCAATCGCCCACGCGATGAGGCCCCACGAACCGCCCGCGATGAGAACGACGAGCAGGAACGAGCGCAAGTTCAAAGGCGTCGCGTTTGGATTGGTTAACATGCCGTACAGCGCCAAGCCAATCGCGAGCAGCGCCGCGATGACTCCAACTAAGAGGGGTCCGCGCAAAAGCGCGCGCGCGCGCGCGGCGAGCGTTGGCGAATTGGAAATGGGTTTATTTTCTTGCGTCATACAAAAATCCTTCCGATAGTCGCGTTCGGCAAATTATACAATAGATACTCGCGCCGACGGAATCATATTAACATCAATTCACGCGGCGGAAGGTTAACCGTCACGGCGTGGTCGCCAAGGGCAGCGCGTCAAGCAATTTGACAATCTCGATGGCGGCATTGGGACGCGCCATGCGCCGCGCGTTAGTTTGCATTTGCGCGAGCGCGTGATTATTTGGTTCAAGCCATTCGCGCACCAAGCGCACAATGGCATCGGGGTTGGCGCGTAAAATGCCCACGCCGTTTTGTTCCACAAAAGTTACGTTGCCTTCTTCTTGGCCGGGTAAATTGCCGCTGAGAATCATCGGTTTGCCCGCCGCGAGTGTTTCCATGATCGTGCCTGGGCCCGCTTTGGTTATCACCACATCGCTCGCGCGCATCCAATCGGGCATGTCCGTAACGAAACCTTGAATGCTGACCGGCACACGCCAATGCTCTTGGCGCAGCTGCGCGCGCAATTTTTCATTGCGCCCCGCGATAATCGCCAACTGAATGGGCAGCGCGGCTGTGTTTAATGCGCGCGCAATCGCGCGCAAGGGGCCCATGCCTTCCCCCCCCCCTACTAACAAAAGCGTAAACCGATCGGGCTGCAAACCCAAACGCGCGCGTAACTCGGCTTGGGTTTCACTCGACGCGGGCGCGGCAAATTTGAGCGCAATCGGCTGTCCGACGACGCGCATCCGCTCCGGCGGAAACCCCCAACTCACGCCGCAATCAAACGCCCCTTGCGTCGGCACAATAACCAAATCGGCGGCGGCAGAAAACCACATGCCATGCACGTCAAATAAATCGGTGACCACCGTGACAAAGGGAATATATGGATTGATCTGTTTCAGCGCATTGCATGGCGCGCGATTGATGAGCGGATGCACGCTAACGACCAAAGTCGGATTGTGGCGGCGAATGGCGCGCGCGCAACCGCGACGCAGCAGCGCGTCGTCCATCGCCGCCGAAGACGGGAGGGTGAGCTGCCTATTGCTTGAATGAAACAAACCGCCCCACAATTTTGGCGTGTAGGTCGTAAGCGGAAAATAAGTTTCGGAGATTTGGTTGAGTGGAAACGGCGCGCAATCTTTAAAGCCGTCCACCAGCGTGACTTTGTACCGTCCGGGGAATTGAAACTGAAACGCTTCCGTGAGCGCGTTAGCTGCCGCGCGGTGTCCGCCGCCGGTATCGGAAAAGAAAATTAAAACGCGTCGCAAAGACATGATGAACGATTAAACCGCTTGCGCGTGCGATTCCGTTTTACGCGGATTGCGACGGTCGCGCCGGCAGTTCGTTTGATTCTTGGAGGCGCGCAATAGCTTCGTCCGTCGCTTGCGATAACTGCGTTGGCAATTCATTCGTCCCTTCCACCATCGCAATCGTTTCGCCGGGCAGCGGAATGGGCTGCGAATGAAAATTCGCGGGTGGCGTTTGCGGAAAATGACGCACGTACCATAAATTCAAAAGCGCGGTCGGAATCAAAATCGCGCCGAGACCGATGACGATTTGGGCAATGCCAAACACTTCCGCCAGACCGCCTGCCGCGAGCAGCAGCGGAATGCTCAACGCGTTAGCGAGGGTAAGCTGTACCGTCAAAACGCGTCCGCGAATCACGTCGGTGGATTGTTCTTGAATCGCCGTTTGCGCGGGAATTAACACGAACGCCAGTCCGACGCCCGCAAGCGGCGACATGATGCCAATGAGCCAAATGGCAGTCAACTGAATGCCCAGCACATCAAACGTGGTCGTCGTCGCCGCTCTGCCGCTCAAACCCAACACGCCTAACCCCATCAAACCGAGAGCCATCAAAAACATGCCGATAAGCGGCAAAAGAAAACGCGGCACGCGCGGGCCCAAGCGCACGACAAATAAACTGGCAATCACCATTCCGATGCCCGCCGGCGAAAAGACATAGACCGCATCTTCGGTCTGCATTCCCAACACGCGCGAAGCATAGCCCGGGGCTTGTTCGCCCAAAACCGCTACAATCGTAAACACGAGCGCGAATTGCAACACGGCGACCAGCAGCGGCTTGTGGTCAATCACATATTGCCAGCCCTCGCCAATTTCGCGCCAACCTTTGCGGATTGCCGATTGCGCGACATCGCCTGCCGAAGTATCCGCCTCCGTCCGCCGCATCACCGGATCATCGGGTAGCAGCGCCAAGAGCGCCGTCGCGAGCGCGTAAAAAACCGCCAGCGAAACAAACGCGCCAAAAATGCCGAACGCTTTGACCGCCAGCGGCACATACGCGACTAACGCGACGACTTGGATCGCCACAATCGTGAGCGTGAATAATGAATTGGCGGCGAGCAGATTTTCGCGTTTGACGATCAGCGGAATCATGGAACCTTCCGCCGGCGAAAAAAATTGTCCGATGGCAGAGGTGATAAAAATCGTGATATAAACTAAACTGACAAACGCAAGCGGATCAATGCCGCGATTGATGCCGAGATAGGCGAGCAGCGCCAAAAGCGCTTGACTCAGCACACGCGCCAAATTGGATACGACGAGAATGCTCTTTTTCGAAGCGCGGTCGAGAACGATGCCAGCGATGGGCCCGAATATGACTGCGGGCAGACTAAAGGCGACAATGACGCCGGCGGTCTGGAGAGAGGATTTGTTGACATCTTCAATCAGAATCAGCGCGAGCAAGAGCAGACTCTGAAGCGCCATGAGCGAAAGAATTTGAGCAATCCAAAGTTTCAAAAAATTGAGATTGCGCAGTACGGGACGATAGCCCTGTGCTTGATTCATGCCATTGGTCCAATGCGAGATTCGTCAGCGGAACGAGTTTGCGCGTCAGCGCGCGGTTGTCGCGTCACGAATTTTTTGACGCGCTTTTCAAATTCGCGGCGCGGCAATAATACGCGCCGTTTACAGGTGGCGCAAACCATGCCAATATCCGCGCCCAAGCGCACCACCGTCCATTCGTAGCCGCCGCACGGATGCGGTTTTCGCAAACGCACCACATCATTTAACGCGATATCCAAAGGCATAGCAACGTGATTATAGCATAATTGAATTTTGCGCCAGCGTAACGTAAAGCTAAAAGCTTGCGTAGATTCGCATGTATAATACATTTCAAGATAGCGAGGTCATATATGTCGGAAAATCAACCTATCGTTCCAAATCAACCCGAACTCGAAAATAACGCGCCCGTTAGCGCCGAACCCCAGCTGCCCGTTCCCGCGCCGCTGACGCCCGTCGCGCCCATCGCACCGCCGTCCGCCACCGCGCCAACTTTGCCGCGCACGCGCCCGTTGGGTATCACCATCATCGCGCTGCTCGCGATCATTCAAGGATTCGGCGGATTCTGCGCGGGAATTTCTCTTTTGTTCTTGAGCGGAATTTTGGTGGTGATTCCGAGCGGCTTTACCCAAGTGTTGGCGTTGCTCGCGTGTTTTGGCGGATTGCTGATTATAACGGGGCCCCTGTTGCATTTGATTTTCGCGTATGGCGCGTGGAACTTGCGTAAATGGGCGTGGTGGCTCGGCATTGCGGCGACGACGCTTTCTATTCTCGGCGTTGTCATCGGCCTCGTCGGCACCGGCGGCGCTTTAATTTGGGCGGTTGTCACGAACGCCTTGCTGCCGATTGTGATTTTGGCGTATTTGCTCATGCCAAAGGTGCGCCAGGCATTCGAAGCTTGATTGACGCGAGACGCTAGACCGCGCGCGTCTAGCGTCTCGCGTTTTCGTCTTATGTTGCTCACTCATCTCGCGCTCTCTAATTTTCGTAACTATCCGCGCCTTGAAATTGATTTTGCGCCGGGCATTACGCTGCTGCACGGCAATAACGCGCAAGGCAAAACGAATCTGCTCGAAGCCATTTTTTTTCTCGCCACCGCGCGCTCGCCGCACGCGGGCGCGGAACGCGAATTGATTCACTTTGGCGCGGCGGATGAACCCATCCCGTTCGCGCGCGTTCAAGCAAAACTAGCGCGCGCGAACGCGCAAACGGTGGAATTGGAAATTGTGTTGGTGACCGGCGCAGAGCGCGAAGGCGCGACCGCGCGCGGCAACGCGTTCGCGCGCGTCAGCAAACGCATCAAAGTCAATGGCGTAAATAAACGCGCGCTCGAACTTTTGGGCAATCTGAATGTCGTTTTATTTTTGCCCGAAGATTTGGAAATTGTGTTTGGCGCGCCCGGCGACCGCCGTCGTTATCTGGACACCACGCTCGCGCAAATTGACCCGAAATATTCGCGCGCGCTGCTGCAATTTAATCAAGTGATCGAACAGCGCAACGCGCTGCTCAAAGAATTTCGCGAACGTTCATTTAACGCGGCGGAATTAGAGCCGTGGAACAACAAGTTGGTGGAAAATGGCGCGTATATTATGGCGCGCCGCGCGCAAGCGGTAGCCACGTATAATCAGCTGCTCGCGGAAATTCATCCGCGCCTCACCGCCGATCACAAAACGCTGACGCTGCATTATCAACCGACGATTCCGCTGGACACGTTTGCGCCAGCGGCAGCGCGACAACTGGGGCTTGGCATTTCAGCGCCGATGGCGTCGCTTGAACAAATCTCTGCCGCGTTCAAACAACAACTCGCCGAATTGCAGACCAAAGAAGTCGGCGCCGCGCTCACGCTCGTAGGTCCGCACCGCGACGATTTGCGTTTCACGATTGACGGCGTGGATATGACGACCTATGCGTCGCGCGGACAGGGGCGCACGATTGCGGTCGCGTTGAAACTCGCGGAAATCGAATTGATGCGCGCCGAGACGAGCGAAGAGCCGGTGTTGTTGTTGGACGATGTGATGTCGGAATTGGACAAGCCGCGCCGCGCCGCGCTTTCGCACGCGCTGCTCAACGCACGTCAAGCGATTGTGAGCGCGACCGATTTGGACGATTTTACGGACGAGTTTTTGGCGCGGGCAAAGGTTTTGGAAGTGACTGCGGGAAAGATTGGGGCGGTCGCGGCGAAGGTTGAAATGCCAGAGGAAGAAAACGCCGACGCAAGCGCTGTGCCGTTTTGAAATGACACGGGCGGATGACAAAAATCATCCGCCCGTTTTTTGTTTTAGAGCGAATTCCACTTTGATTTGTGGGTAGACCTTTCGGGTTTTCGGAAACCCGAAAGATACCGTCTTGAATGTCAAGGGGTCACGGGATGAATTTTTGCATAATTTGGATCGAACGGTTGCCGGGA
>JAJTXZ010000103.1 GCA_021463195.1 Anaerolineae bacterium | reverse complement strand
TTTGTTCAGACATTGAATTCAATTCAATGGATGCCACGCTCGCACGCGGATGTCGAATCGAAATGCGCGTTCGCCCGTTCATCGAATGGTGCGATGTAGTGCATCGCCTGCGACGGCAGAACAAGGCGGTGGCAGAAACAATGCAGATAACATCAAGGGATTTTCGATGCCGCCACAGGATATATAAATGCAAAAACTCCTTTACCTCGCGCGCGCGGACGTCGAACGCGTCGGCGTGACGATGCGCGAAATTATCGAGGCGGTGGAAAATGGATTCCGCGAACACGGCGCGGGACGCGTCGAGATGCCGCCCAAGCCCGGCGTGCACACGATGCCCGAGGCGTTCATTCACGCGATGCCCGCGTACATCCCCGCGCTCCAAGCGGCGGGCGTCAAATGGGTGAGCGGTTATCCCGAAAATCAAAAACGCGGCTTGCCCTATATCAGCGGCTTGTTGATTCTCAACGACGTCGAAACGGGCATTCCGCTCGCGGTGATGGACTGTACGTGGATTACGGCGATGCGGACGGGCGCGGCGACGGCGGTGGCGGCAAAATATCTCGCGCGCCCCGAATCGTCCTCCGTCGGCATTCTCGGCTGCGGCGTGCAGGGACACAGCAATTTGAGCGCGCTCGCCGCGTTGTTCCCGCTCCAGCGCGTCGTCCTCTTTGACCAGCTGGCGGCGCAAGCGGAACGGCTCGCCCAATTCGCGCGCGAAAATTTTGGACTCGCCGCGACGATTGCAAAGAACGCGCGCGACGCGGTGGATGGGCTGGACATTGTCGTCACCGCTGGACCAATTACGCATACGCCGCACGCGACGATTCAAGCGGGTTGGTTGAATCGAGGCGCGTTCGCGTCGCTGGTGGATTTTGATTCGTATTGGCAGCCCGACGCGTTGAAACAGGCGGATAAATTCTGCGCCGACGATGTGCCGCAATACGAGCATTATCGCAGCATCGGCTATTTTCAAAACATGCCGCCGATTTACGCGACGGTCGGCGAATTGGTGACGGGGCAAAAACGCGGGCGCGCACGCGCGGACGAAATCACAATGACGTGCAATCTGGGACTCGCGCTCGACGACATGGCGACCGCGCCGTTGGTGTATCGGGGCGCGCGCGAGCGCGGGATAGGAACTTGGTTGGAATTGTGACAGACCATCGAATGGAATTCGACGGCACAACAGGGCATGGGGAGAAACAAGGCGAGACCATCGAATTTAATTCGACGGCACAACCAGGCGTGAGGAGAAACAAAGCAGAAACAACACAAACAAGTCAAACAAGACGTTAATAAAAACAAGGCGTTGCTGAAACAACGCAGATAAGGAATCAACCATGCCCAAATGGCGATTGTTTTACCATTTTGTCTGGACAACAAAAAAACGCGAACCGCTGATCACGCCCGATATCGAAATGCGTTTGCATGGAATGCTTCGACATGAAGCGGAGAAATTCTACTCGCCATTGTTCTATATCAACGGAATGTCGGACCACATTCATGTGCTGGCGAGCATCCGCCCTGCAATTTCACCGGCGCAATTTGCGCAACAACTCAAAGGCAGCAGTTCTCATTTTGTGACGCACCAATTGGAGCGCGGCTTTGACTGGCAAGACGACTATGCCGTCTTTTCTGTGTGCGAACAAGAGGTGCCGCGCGTTATCCAATACATCAAAAATCAAAAGCAGCATCACGCCAACAACACACTAACTCCAGAATGGGAGTATTTCGACGACACTGCTTGAACGCAAGCAATTGCATTTTGCATTTTGCATCTTGCATTGCCTTATTTTTCCAAATGCTTTATTCTGCCGTCGAATTCCATTCGATGGTATCCGCATCTTGCATTGCCTTATTTTTCCAAATGCTTTATTCTGCCGTCGAATTCTATTCGATGGTATCCCGACACAGGAGCAAATAAATGAGACTCGGCATGCACGTATCCGTCGCGGGCGGCGTAGATTTAGCCATCGAACGCGGCGTCGCGCTCAAATGCGATGCGATTCAAATTTTCAACAAAAACAATAATCAGTGGAAGGCATTTGAATTAAAAGACGACGTTGTGGCGCGTTATTTCGCTAATCTCAAATCTTCCAATCTCCATCCCATCGTTTCGCACGCGTCGTATCTCATCAATCTCGCGACGAGCGATCAAGCGCTGTGGGAAAAATCGCGCGATTCGTTTGCCGAAGAATTGGAACGTTGCGACCGTTTGGCGATTCCGTACCTTGTCGTGCATCCCGGTTCGCACATGGGCGCGGGCGAAGCGTACGGCTGCGCGCGCGTCGCGCAAGCATTGAACGAAATCTACGCGCGCCAGAAAATCAAATGCGTGACGACGATTGAACACACCGCCGGACAGGGCAATCACATCGGCTACAAATTCGAGCATCTGGCAGAAATCCGCGAAAAAATGCGAAACCCGCGAAAGTTTGCGGTGTGTTTTGACACCTGCCATCTCGTCGCGGCGGGATACGATTATTCGACGCCTGAGAAATACGCGGCGATGATGAAAGCGTTCGACAAGCTTGTCGGATTCAAAACGCTCAAGGTGGTGCATTTCAACGACAGCAAAACGCCGCTCGGTTCGCGCGTGGATCGCCACGAACATATTGGCAAAGGCAGCGTTGGCAAAAGCGGCTTTCGTTCCTTTCTCACCGACGCGCGCCTCGCCAAAATTCCGGGGCTGCTCGAAACGCCAACGGATGGCACCGGCAAAGATGAAAAGCGCAATCTCGCCGCGCTGCGAAAACTCGCGACGCCCTAACGCAAATCGCCCAATACGCTATAGAGGTTCAGAAAAGGTTTTAGTCTGTCAGACCCTTCGGGTTTCCGGAAACCCGAAGGGTCTTGGCATAGCTTTCCAAAATCAAACCTGAAGGTCTATAGCTTGCCTTCCACAATGCGCGCAGTAATTATTCACAATCCTTCTGCGGGCGTAAACGCGCACGCGTCGCCGCTTCATGCTGCGCTGAATGAATTGCGCGCAGCAGAGTGGGATATTGTCATGCGCGAGACGCAGCGCGCAGGCGACGCGACGCGTTTGGCGCGCGCGGCGGCGAACGAAAATTTTGACGCCGCGTTCGCGGTCGGCGGCGACGGCACCGTGAACGAAGTCCTTAACGGTTTGCTCGGCTCGGAAACCGCGCTCGGCGTACTCCCTTTCGGCACGGCGAATGTATGGGCGCTCGAAATGGGTTTGCCGCTCCACGACATGCCGCGCGCGGCGGCGCTGCAAGCGCACGCGCCGCCGCGTTGGGTGGATGTGGGCATCGCGCAGAGCGGCGAAGGCGCCGAGGCGCTTGCGCCGCGCGCGTTTTTATTGTGCAGCGGCGCGGGTTTTGACGCGTCCATCGTGCGCGAGGTCGAAACGCAGCGCGCGGCGAAACGGCGCTGGGGCAAATTATTTTTTCTCTTTGTCGGTTTCCGCCAAGCGCTCCGCTATCGCGGGCGGCGCGTGACGGTGACGGTGGATGGACAAACGTATAAACGGCGCGTAATTCAGACGCTCGTCAGCAACGCGCAATTATACGGCGCGCTGACGCGAATCCCGCCCGACGCGCGGGTGGACGACGGCTTGCTCGATGTGACGCTTTTGCACGGCGACAACGCGCTGCACACCATTTGGCATTTTATACGGCTCGGCGCGGGTTTGTACAATCAACAACCCGACATTGAACATTTGCGCGGACGCGCGATCGAGATTCGCGGCGATAAATTAGCCGCGCATGTGGACGCGGAACCGTTCGGCGCAACGCCCTTGAAAATTAATGTTCAACCGCGCGCGGCGCGCGTGTTTGTGCCAGAAACCGCGACGCGCGGTTTATTCGCGAGAGGATAAACATAAATGAAACGTTCTGAAATCAACGCCATTCTGCGCCAAGGCGACGCTTTTTTCAAACAACATCAATTTCATTTGCCGCCGTTCGCGTATTGGACGCCGAACGAATGGCGGCAGCGCGGCGGCGAAGCGAATGAAATCGCCGCGCGAATGCTCGGTTGGGATATTACCGATTTTGGCAGCGGCGCTTTTGAGCGCCAAGGATTATTTTTATTCACCGTCCGCAACGGCGACGCGGCGAATCTGAAACGCGGCGCGGGAAAATTGTACGCCGAAAAAATAATGATTGTGCGCGCCAAGCAAATGACGCCGCTGCACTTGCACCGCGTCAAAGTCGAAGACATTATCAATCGCGGCGGCGGCGATCTAGTCATTCAACTTTATAATTCGACGCCCGACGGCAAACTCGCGGATACACCCATCGCGGTCAGCATAGACGGCGTCGCGCGCGTATTTGACGCGGGCGCGCAGGTCACGCTTACGCCCGGAGAAAGCATCACCTTGCCGACAGGTTTGTATCATGCCTTTTGGGGCGCGCGCGAAACCGTCCTTGTCGGCGAAGTATCGCTCGTCAACGACGACCGCGCCGATAATTATTTTTATGAACCCGTGGGCAGATTTCCAACGATTGAGGAAGATGAAGCGCCGCTATATCTTTTGGTGGGCGATTACGGAGAATATTACACGGGCAAAAAATAAAAATTCAAATCGCCGCGGCGCGCGCTAGACGATTCCGCGCGTTCATTCATAGCGCAGCGCATCCTTTACTCGCATGCGCGCCGCCGCGAGCGCGGGAATCAAACTCGCCAGCGTCGTCAACGCGAGCGCAAAGAGCAAACTCGTCAGCGCCATCTGCGCCGTGAAAATATAATTGAGATGAAATAACACGGATTCCATCACGCGCGCGATGAGCCAACCGAGCGGATAGCCCAACGCCAAACCAATCAGCCAACCGCCGAGACCGAACGCGAGACCCTCGGTCAAAAAGGTTTGGAGCACATTCGCGTCGCTCGCGCCAATCGCGCGCAGCACGCCAATTTCGCGGCGTCGTTCCAACACATTCAACATAATCGTATTCACCACGCCGAGCGCGCCGATGAAACCGATGAGCAAACTCATCGCCGCGAGCGCGAGCGTGAGAATGCGCGTCTGTTCTTTGGCGCCTTTGACTTCACGCGCCGCGCTGTCGCTGCCAATCTGATAACGTTTGAATTTTTGAGCGATCGCATCAAGCTGCGCATCCACCTCGGCGGCGGAATGTCGCGCCAAACCCACCGCGAAAAAAGTCGCCCACCCTTCGCGCCCTTGCATTTTCGCGACGATCGTTTCCGGCACAAAGACTTTGCCCGCGACCTGCGCGCCGAGAAATACCGAATTATCAATCGCAATGCCGACGACGCGAAAATCGCGCGGCGCGGCGCCGACATCCAACGTGATTGCGGCGCCAACGCGCGCGCCGAGCGCCTCCGCCAAATCGGTCGAAATCACCGCGCTATCCATTTCCCCCGTTTGCAGCCAACGTCCCGCGACCACCTGCGGCGCATACAATGCCGTGTCCGGTGGAATGCCCCACAAACGCGCGCGCGCCGCCGCTGTCTCGCCTCCCGACTCTTTTGTCACCCACACATTTTGCAGCGACCACACTTCGACTTGCTTTACCTCTGGCACAGTCAATAACGCCGCGCGCATATTGTCGCCCACATATTCGCCGAACCAGAGCCACGCGTCCGCGCGATAGGTGCGAAACAAATCATCAATCGCCATGTCCACCGTCGCGCTCACCGCCTGCGCCGCGAGCGAGGTTGCGACAGCGACGCCAATGACCAACATTGTCACCAGCGCGCGCCCTTGGCGTCGCGCGAGATTCCGCGCCGACATGGCGGCGAGCGGCGGCAGCGCGACGATTTTTTGTACGAGCCGGTCCAAACGCCCCGCGCCATACGTTGGCGTAATGCCGTACGCTTCCAACGCGCGTTTCACGGGAATGCGCGTCGCGCCGAACGCCGGAAGCGCGCCCGCGCCCAACGTGACGCCGACGCCAACCACAATGCCAAGCGCCACGCCTAACGGCGCGATTTGAAAATCAACGGGCAGATTCAAAAGCGAGCCAAGATATAACATCAACTGCCAGCTCGCCAACGCGCCAACGACCAAACCCAATGCCGCGCCAACGACGCCGTACACCAACGCGGCTAATAAAAATACAAGCAGCACTTGCGCGCGCGTGCCGCCCAATGCCTTTAAAACGCCAATCTCGCCGACCTGCTCGGTCACAATCGCGGCGAGCGTATTCGCGACGAGAAAGCCGCTTGTGACCAGACCGACGACAGAAAAAATTGTCAACACCGCGAGCAGCGCGTCGAGTTCGCGTTTACCGAGATAATTTTGCGGATCGCGCAGCGTCGGCGCATTGTGTTGCAGACCGCGGCGGTCGAGCAGCTGTGTGATCGCGCGCGCCGTATCGCGCGCGCGCGTCAAATCAGCCACCTTGATCAGCAAACTGTTCGCGCCGGACGCGCCGAGCAATCGAATCACATCGGACGATGGCGCATACAACATCGCGTAATCGAGGAGCGCCGCGTTCGGATAATTTGGCGTTTGCGCCGCGCCAACGAGCGTAAACGCGCGGTCCGGTTCGCCGCCATTGCCGCGACAAGTAAGCGTGTCCCCCAATTTCAAACCGAGCGCCGCCAGCGCGGATTGCTCAATCAGCGCCTCGCCCGCTTGCGGAAAACGCCCTGCGCGCAAATAGATTTCGTCAACGCGTTGAGTTTCAAAATCGGCGATGCCATGCAAATACATATCGCGCGCGATAGGCGCGCCGTCTTGCTTCCATTGGCAGCGCGTAAAAAAATCGACGCGCGTTTCCGCCGCGCGCACATTGTCTATTTCTTGGACCGCGCGCGGCAGCGACGCGGGCGCGTTCCATACCCAATACGCGATATCGTTTTGCGACGCATTGGCGTACACCGCTTGCTGCGCACGCGCCAAATTTTCGCCCGTCGAAACAATCGCGACAACGCCGCCGACGCCGATGAGAATGCCCAACAGCGTCAGCAGCGAACGCACGCGGCGTTTGGTGACATCACGATATGCTTTGCGAAAAAGCGCTAGAAACATGGAATAACAAGCGAGGCGAAATTTCGAGCAAGCGGAGAGACGGGGAAATTGAAAAATCGAAAATCAAAAATTCGCGCTCACGGCTGCGGCGTAAAACCAGGACGCGCAGGCGTCGCGTTCGCGCCCGCTTGTTGCGCGTTGCGCGCGAGCAAACGCGAGTACGCGATGACATCCAAAATTTGGTCTTGCGAAAGACGGTCGCCGAACGCGGGCATGTAACCGCGTCCGTTCAAGATGAGCGCGTGCAGATATTGTTCATCATGCAGCAAAACGTGCGTGGTTAAATCAAACGGCTGCGTCGGCAGCGCCGCCGCGCCGGGCCCGTCGCCATATCCTTTTTCGCCGTGACACGTCTGGCAATATTCAGCATAGATTTGTTGACCGGACGACGCGCGCGCGACATTCACTGGCACATTTTGCGCCGCCGCGTTCATTCCGTTTACCGCGTCAATAAACAAACCAACGCCCAGCAAAATCGCCGCCGCGCCCGTGCCGAGAATCACCCAGCGCGCGCGCGCCGGACGTTTACCGCCCGTGCCGACGAGCAAAATCACCACGCCGACAACGACCATCACCAACGCGCCGTCACCTTCCAAATCGCCGGTGATAAAGCCGCGCGGTCGTCCGCTGCCTTGCACCGCCGCCGTGAGCGGGCTATTGCCAGTCGGCGCGACGGGCGCGGCAGTGGGCATAACCTGAACGTTGGCGGGCGCCTCGATTTTGATGGCGGGATTGTCGAAATCGCTGTACTGCTCCAGCATATAGTGATTCGACGCCACCATTCCCACTTGCGCCACGCGCGCATTGCTGTCGAGCCAATACGCGTACTGAATTCTTGCGTCGCCGCTGGTGGTGGACGTATCAAACAAAATAATTTGCATGGGCTCGGCGCCGATTTTATCGGCGCGCCCTTGACGCGTGCGTAACGCCGTGTCGGCGAATTTATAATTGGGAAACACGAACGGTTCGATCCGCGCGCGCGCGAACCAGTTGCCGTCCTTGTCCTGATAAAATTGCTGTCCGCCCACCGCGATGGATTCGCCCTGCCCTTGAATTTCAAAGCGCGTGCGGTCAGGCGCTTGATACTGATAGCTCGAGAGCGCGACGTTGCCTCCGCCATCATTCAACTGCTGTTTCATGCGCGCGCTCGTCAGCGCGTTCATCGTTTCTTGCGCCTTGACAAGTTGCAGCTGCGCGGTCATCACGGGCGCGTCCGCTGTTTCCGGAAAACGCGGCGCGATGTAATACGGAAATTCCACGCTGGCGTCGTCCGCGCCTTTTTGCCGCACCGTCACTTTGATTTTCCACATCCCTTCGAGCGGCAGCAGTTGTCCTTCCGCCACAAAATGATTTTCAGCGCGCGGCTCGGCATTCACATTTTGCGCGCCCGTATCTTGATTCAGATACATGAAATTGAAAATCACGCGCTGCACGTCTGGCAGCGCGTTTCCCGCCGCATCAGTCACCAACGCGTCAAATACCGTCGGCGCATTCGGCTCAGGGCCGATTTCCAAAACCACGCGCGCCTGCGCGGTGGGATAGCCGACCAATGCAACGGGACGTTCGGGCGCTGTCGTTTGCGCGAGCGCGGGCGTCGTTTGCGCGGGCGCGGAACGCGGCGGCACCGTCAGCGTCAACATCCCCGCCAAAAAAATCACGCCGGTGCCCAACAAAACTTCCGCCGCCATCGTCATTTGAAAACGCGAAAACAAGCGTCCGCTTTTTTCCGGCTCATTCACATATTTGCGAAAACGCGGACTGAGCCAGAACAGATTCAACGCGCCAAACGCCAACAGCGCCGCGAACAATACGATTTTGCGCGCCAACATAGTGATATACGCGTCGCCCGATAACTGCTCCCAAGTTGGGAGCGCGCGCGTATTCCAAAAATCTAACGCGGGGATTTGCAGCGCCGAGCCATACGCGCCCGTGACAAAAATGAGCGCTGTCATCGGAATGGCGATGCGCGAAAATTGCGGCACGGACCACGCCAACCACGCGCTGCGCGTTTTCGATTCGAGCGGGCGCCAGAGCCGCGCCAAAAGCCACGCCAGACAAAACAAGCCGCCGATCCACACCGCCGCGCCGAACAGGTGCAGCCAATCCGCAAACACCGACAGCGAAAGATTGCCCGACGACGCGGCATGGCTGTTGAGCGAGCGGGTGAACAGCGCCGCATTCCCCAAGACAATCAGCGCCGCATCCGCGTACGGAATTGTCTTGCCGCGCGCCTCCACACCAACCAGAGCCGCGCACACGACAAGCAAACCGACACGCCAGAGCCACAGCGTGCCATAGCGCGAATTCAATAATACATCGCCGATAGTATTGAGCTCCAGCTGTTCCGCGACCAACTTTACTTGCACGAGCAAATCGCCGAAATTGCCGAGCAAACACAACGCAAAAGCGATAAATACAAATTGGCGCCAGTGGCGCCGCGCCAACACGCGAATTTTTTCATCGGCTTGAATGGCGGTCAGCGAACGCTCCAACAGTAAAACGCGAAAAATAAACGCGCCCACTAACGTAAGCATGGATATCAGCGCAAGCCATCGCAGCGCGCCGCTTACGGGCGTCAATTCATTCGTCGCGCTCGCCGCGTTCGCATCAAGCGGCGCGGCGAGCGCGCCCGCCACATCGCCAACGCCGAACGCAAACACACCGCGCGAAATATGTCCGTCCGCCGCCGACAACACCTTCCACATCACCGTATACGCGCCATCGTCAAGCGTTTTGAGCGGCGCAATCACCGACATGGCATCGCCGGAAACCGGCTGCAGCGTTCCCTGGTCCACGCGCGTTTGCTTGGCGTCAAACACTTGCACGCTGCTGAACGCCAAATCCAATGGCTCGTCAAACCAGAGTTGCACTTGGGTCGGCGCGGAACCGGCGACGGAATTGGGCGCGGGCGTCGCGTTGATTAGTTTCGCGTGCGCGAAAACCACGCCCAACGTCAGCAGCGTCAATACGAACGCCGCCGCGATTCCCGAACCCCATTTCAATATCCCAACTCGCATATTCAATCCCGCGCCGCGTCCTCATTTGACTGACGCATGCGCCAATATAAAAAACCCATCGCCGCCAATATCACCACACCCGCTCCAATGAAAAAGCGCGAGACCAATTCGGACGCGCCATTCCCCGGATTCACGGGCGACACAGCGCTGGGCGTAATCATCACCTGTCCCGGCAAAAACACGGTCGGCGTCGGCGGCACTATCGTATTTACGCCAAACGGGAACGAGCCGCTGGTCGTCGTATTATCCGATTTATCTTGCACCAGCCAATTCACTTGATAAAGCCCATCGCCCATCTTGCGCGTGTCCAATGAAACGACATAGCTATACGCGTCGCCTTGAAAGGGCTGCGCGTCATTTTGGTCCACGCGTTCGCCATTGGGTCCGACAACAGTCAGAGTCACTTGACTTGCCGTCAACGCGCCATCAAAGATACAAACAATTTCCGACGGCGGTTTTGCGAGATTCGCGCCGATACGCGGCGCGCACATATATACGACAGCGTGCGCCGACGCGACGCGCGGCGCGCTTGAAAATATGACAAGCGTCAGGCACAACAAGATTATTTTTTTCATGCGGCGTGGCGAAGACGAATTCGCAGACTCAACAAAAGGATAATAATCAGGCCGGTGAAAAAGACCGCCATAAATGGCACAAACCAACTGCGGTTAAATATATCGGCGCGCGATTCCATTTTGATGCCCACAATCAAAATCTCGTGCGACGCAATCTCTTTGCCTTGCGGATCGTATAAAACCGCTTTGAGTCGTCGCAACACGCTCGGACGATCAATCGTCAATTCCGTCGTCGTCGTGTTGTGGAGCATGCCTTGCGGCACGCCGTCAAAATACAACTGCCACGTGTAACCGTCTTGCAAATTCGCGCCGGTGATTTTGACCGTCACTTGCGCCTGACCGAGCGGAACATTGCGGCGGTCGCCCGGTTCGAGAATACGAATCGCGACATCCGTCTGCGCGTCAAGACGCGCGACAAAAAGCGTCATGCCCGTCAGTCCGAGCAAAAAAACGAGACTCCATTTCCACATAACTTGTCCTTTGCGTTACGCGCTCATAAATTCCGAAAACCAAACACTGCCAGCGCCAGCGCGCCGGCAAAAAAAAGCGCCGCCATCGTCCAAATCACCGCGCGCCCGATGCCGCGCGGCGCGTCCACTGGCAGCAAAAACGAATACGCCACCACCGCCAACAGCGTCATAAATAACGCTAAATCAAATTCCCAATGCCCCGTCAACACGCCGCCATGTTCCGCGCGCGCGTTCAAGAATTTCGATGGCGAAAAATTTTCAAGGGTCACCATAACGCGAGAACGCGGGAGGTTCAATAACCTCCCGCGCAGCTCTCTCCAAACTAACGACGCGCGCGCACGGCGGCGTACACGCCCGCGCCCACAATCCCTACGCCCAGTCCCGCCAAGAACGTATACACCCACAGATTGCCGCCGCTCCCGGTCGTCGGCAGCGTGCTAGCTTCCGGTGTTGGCGCGATCGTCGGCGTTGGCGCGCTCGTCGGCGCGGCAGTCGGTTCAGGCGGCTTGGTCGGCTCAGGCGCGCTCGTCGGCGCGCTCGTCGCGGTTGCTTGCGCCGCGGTCACGACCATCACGCGCACATGCACTTGCATCAAAT
Organism: Anaerolineae bacterium; assembly: GCA_021463195.1. Lineage (GTDB taxonomy): Bacteria > Chloroflexota > Anaerolineae > UBA4142 > SHND01 > SHND01. Next base: position 1,825 of record JAJTXZ010000103.1, on the reverse strand, counting down.
CCATGTGGTCATGATCCGAATACGTAACCGCGATTTCGTGTTCGCCCGGCTCTTTGATTTCAATCGCGGCGTCCGTTTGCGCGCCTTGACTCATGAGCGCGAGATTGCCATCCACATAAAAATGCAGGTGCGAATCATTTTCGCCCAACGTCGCGCCGTCCAGCATAGTTCTGACTTGGACCATTCCCGCTGGCAATTCCGCATCCGCCAAGGGCGACATAATTTTCAACGTGATTTCTTTGCCGTCCACTTGGGCGATGCCGATGCTGTGGTCGCCGCCCGGATGTTCCGTCGTATCCGTTTCAGTCGCGGCGGGCGTCGCGTGCATATCCATCGCGTGTCCGACCGTAAACGTGAATTCGCCTTTCGCCTCGTCGCTGTCGGCGGCAGAGACCGTCGTCCATTTGACGGTGTATTCGCCGTCTTGCATCATTGCGGTATCGAGCGAAACGGAAATGCGTACGCGGTCCGGGTCGTCCAAGTCCACCGCCGAATCTTTTTTATCCACCTGCATCCCGTGCGCGTCAAAGACCGCGAGCGTGGAACCTTTGGCGTCCATTGATTCGGTTGCGATACAAACCACTTGCGTCGGCGCGGTTTCCACCGCGCCATTCATTGCGGGGGTACAACTTTTCATTTCAGCATGAGCCAGCGCCGCAGCCGAAAGCGCGAGCAGCGCGCACAACGCGCCGCATAGCGCGATAATTTTTTTCACGAACCATCCTCCCTAAATGAGCGGCTTGAAAATCACTGCGCGGAACGTTCTGCGCGACAAAGCAGTCTCAAAAGGCGGAGAGTACTTTGCAATAACGGCTCGCAATGACCGTTTCAAGACAGTCTCTAAAATGGATTGCTTTTGAATCTTAACGGCGCGAGATTAAGCCAAAATGAATTCCGCGCGGAAAGCGTCAAACATACGAAACGGGATTATACTCAGCCCCGCCGATTTTCCGAAACGCGCGCGAAAACAGCGCCGCTAACGCCAATCCACTTTGACACTGCGGCGTTCGCCTTCGACATCCCAAAAAAAGACGCGACGATGCTTGACGCCATATTCAAAAATTTGGCGCGTCAGCTGCGTGTCCGTGCCGCAATATTGTTCGAGCCGTTTTTGATAATACGCGCCCAATTCTTGCGCGCGGTCCGCGCCTTCGTGGTCGTTTGCCTCGCGCAGCGCGTACACATAACGCTGCTTTAGCTGCGCCGCGAGCCGATACCAAATCACCGCCAGCGCGGGCGTGCCTTGTTTGCCGCGCCGCAGCGTGCCTTGCGCCAACGCGTTCAGCGCGAGCCGATAGCCGAGACGCGTCTCCAAATCCAGTTGCAAATCCAAACTGCGTCCGTCAAGCAGTCGTTTGAAATCTTCTGGCGTCTCTGGCGCGGGCGTCATTTCGCGTTTGACAAAGGGCGGCGCGCGACGCGTTTCATTTTCCGGGATTGGCATTGCCGCGCGCGCGGCGAAATAGTTGTGCGCCACCACCGCGTTGTCAAAGGGCTTGATACTAAAACCGATGAGCCGTTCATGCGCCAGCAGCGCGTCGCCGAGCGAATCCGCGCGATAAAAAATTTGTTCCTTGTGACATTCGCACCACGTCACGCCCACCGCCAAATGCAGCGCGCGCAGCGCCGCCTGCTGGTCTTGGCGCGTCAAGTCGAGTAATTCTTTGGTTTCCACATCATAATAAATATCCATTGTCACGAAAATTATAGCGCCACTCGCGCGCGCGGGGTGTAGTTCACATTGGGGGTGACTTGTACGCCTCGTGCCACACTTCATCAAAACGACCAGTCATAATTGCCGCGCGGACGGGAAGCATGCGCTCTG
>JAJTXZ010000102.1 GCA_021463195.1 Anaerolineae bacterium | reverse complement strand
CGAGCGGAGGCGAGAAATCTCGACCTTGCGCGTCAAACGAGATTTCTCATTGCATTCGAAATGACAATGGCTGCTCCCTGACTTTGTGCCAGCCCTATTCGTCCGCGCGGGGTGTCTTGACAAAGGTAGCGCGCCATTATAGAATCCGACCATCCACAGGGTCGAAAGCCATTTTTCTTTCGATGGAGGATTTTGTTATGGCAAGTGTCCGGTACGACCACGTTACTAAACAGTTTAGCGAGACCGTTAAAGCGGTCAATGACCTTTCGCTTGACATCAAGGACAAAGAATTCCTCGTCCTGGTCGGTCCGTCGGGCTGCGGCAAAACCACTGCGCTGCGCCTTTTGGCGGGTTTGGAAGAAATCACTTCAGGCACCATCAGCATCGGCGACCGTGTCGTGAATGACGTTGCGCCCAAAGACCGCGATATTGCGATGGTGTTTCAATCTTATGCGTTGTATCCGCACATGTCGGTCTTTGACAATATGGCGTTCGGGTTGAAACTCCGCAAAATGCCCAAAAGCGATATTGAAAAACGTGTCAAAGAGGCGGCGGGCATTCTCGGCATTGACCATTTGCTGGACCGCAAACCCAAGCAGTTGTCCGGCGGTCAACGCCAACGTGTCGCGGTCGGTCGCGCGATTGTGCGCGAACCCAAAGTCTTTTTGTTTGACGAACCATTGTCGAATCTTGACGCCAAATTGCGCGTGGAAACGCGCGCTGGCATTTCCAAGTTACATCAACGTCTCGGCACGACCTTTATATACGTCACGCACGACCAGACGGAAGCGATGACGATGGCGACGCGCATCGCCGTAATGAAGGACGGTATCTTGCAGCAAATCGGCACGCCCAGCGAATTGTACGACCATCCGTCGAATGTGTTTGTCGCCGGTTTCATCGGCAGCCCGTCCATGAATTTTTTCAATGGCAAACTGGCGGGTTCGAACGGCAATATGGTATTTGATATGGGCGCGTTCAAATTGCCTGTGCCGGCGGATATTCGCGAGACGCTGCGCGCGCGCAATGATGACCAATATGTCGTCGGCATTCGACCCGAAGATATTTATGACGCGGCGTACCAAGCGCCTGATATTGAAAGCTCGGCTGTCGAAGCGCAAGTGGATGTCGTCGAGCCAATGGGTTCGGAAATTTTCTTGAATCTATTGTCGGGCGAAAATACGTTTGTGGCGCGAGTGGATCCGCGCAGCGGCGCGCGCGCCGGCAACCAAGTTGGTTTGGCATTCAATGTCAATAAAGTCCACGTCTTTGATAAAAAGAGCGAAATCACCCTTCGCTGATCGCGTTATTGACGGAACCTTCGAGTGTCGCGCGCGGCGCGCGCTCGAAGGTTCTTGTTGTACGGCATGAACATCCGCCCCGCGCACGCGCGTGACCTTGAATTTTGTCTCGCCCTCGATGAATCGTTTGAAACCGAATACGTCTGGCAGATGGAAACGGCGCGCGTGGACGGCGGCGTCCAGTTGGCGTTTCGCACGACGCGCCTGCCGCGCGCGATGCGCGTGGCAGGTTTGGGCGCGCGCGATACGATCCTCGATCATTTCGAAGCGGGTGAATGTTTTGTGGTGGCAGAAGAAGGGTCGCGTCTTGTCGGGTTCGCGGACGCGACCGCGGATTTGGACCAACGGCTCGGTTGGTTGCATTATTTGATTGTGTCGAATGACGCGCGGCGGCGCGGGGCGGGGGCGCAACTGCTGCGTGAAACGCTCGCATGGGCGCGCGAAAAAAAATTGCGCGCAGTGGTTACAGCGCTCTCGACCAAGAATTATCCCGCCTCGAATTTTTTGCAAAAGCGCGGTTTCACGTTTTGCGGATTCAATGACCGCTATTATCATAATCGAGATATTGCCATCTATTTCGCGTGTAACCTGCGTTAAAGCAATGACACGCATCTTTATTCCACAGGAAAAACGCAATTGAATGTTCTTTTGATGTATCTGATTCCGCTCGCCGTGTTATTGGTCGCGGCTGGCGCCGTTGAAGAGCGGCGCGCCGCGCGCGCGGCGACTGTCGCGCTCGTCGCGTTTGCGTTAGTGATGTTGGCGTACGGCGCGGTCGGGTTCGGTCTGCAATTTGGCGGTATCGGCTTGGTGAATGACGCGCCGGGGCTCAAAGCTCTGGTGCGCGAATGGTCGCCGCTCGACCCGGTGTTGGGTTTAGGATGGGGCATTGTCGGACTGGACGCGTTCGGCATCAATCTGTTGTTTATCAACGCCGACATTACCAATTTGTATTTGTATCATGCCGCGTTGGCGGCGACGGCGGTGTTGATGCCGGTGTTGGCATTGGCGGCGCGCGTGCGTTCGCGCGTGCTTGTTATCGGCGCGGCGGCGCTCGGTCTCGCGGTATATCCGCTCGCGGCAAATTGGGTGTGGGGCGGCGGTTGGCTGCAACAATTTGGTTTAACTTCGGCGCTCGGGCATGGCATGGTGGATTTTGCGGGCAGCGGCGTCGTATATCTTTTTGGCGGCATGGCGACGCTCGGCGCGCTGCTGGGCTATGGCGTGCGAAGTCATACGCGCGTGACGACCGCGGCGAATATTCCCGAATTTCCATCCGCGCATTTGCCGCTGTTGATGATCCTTGGCGCGTTTCTTTTTCTCATTGGCTCGGGCGTGATGATATTGGGCGACCCATTTCCGGTCGCCGCTTTGCCTATTCCGCAAATTCAGTTGAACTTGATGAATGCGGCAATGGCAGGATTGGTCGTCGCGACTTTGTATGGTTGGTTTGTTTCGGGCGAACCGTTGGCGATGTTGGCGGCGCGCGGCGCGGTCGCGGGCGTGGTCGCGGTCTCTGCCTCGCTGCCGTTCATTCCCGCATGGGCGGCGTTGGTGATTGGCGGCGTCGCGGGATTGTTGCTGCCGTTGACGACGTATGCGGTGGAACGCTGGATTCGCGCGGATGACCGCGCGTTGCTTGTGCCGACCTTTGGTGTCGCAGGTATGTGGGGTTTGATGGCGCTCGCGATTTTCGCGGATGGAGCGTTTGGCGTTGGCTGGAACAAGACGAGCATTGGCAGACATCTCGGCGTGACGGGGCAGGGCGTCAGCGGTATTTTTACGCAAACTGGATTTGTGCCCGATTCACCGGGCCAAATGGAAGCGCAATTTTTTGGTGTCATCGCGATTGGCTTGCTCGCGTTTGTTTCAGCGTTCATTATTTTCTGGCTCTTGCGCCGCATCGGCGGCGCGCCGGAATAATCGCGCGTGACATTATCGGATGAGCTATGAAGTTTAGATGGAATTTACAAAGCATTTTGGGGCTGACGCTCGTCGTGGTGGCGGCGGCAAGTTTGGCGCTTGACGCCGCGGGTATAATCCAAATTTGGATGCTGCGCGAGCCGGTAACCCAAGACGCGATTAATACCTTGGATTTGCTGAACAGCGCGCTCGATACGACCGCGCAAGGTTTGTCCATCGTCAAGACGAGTTTGAAATCGGTGACCGATTCGCTCGGCGCGTTAGAGAGCACAGTCGCTTCCGCCGCGGCGACGATTGATCAGGCGAGTACCACCGTCGGCTCGCTTAGCTCTATCGTGGGCAAAAATTTGTCGGGGACGATTGACTCGGCGTTAGGCGCGCTGGACGCGGTGGAAAATACCGCGCGCACGGTGGACGATTTTCTCGCCGGCGTTTCCAAACTACCGTTTGTGAATATCAATTACAATCCCGAACAATCGCTCAGCGCGAGCGTGAGCGCCGTAACCGAAAAATTAGCCCAAGTGCCGACCTCGCTTTCAAGTCTCGAAACAAATTTGGGCGAATCGGGAAATAGTTTGGATAAGGTGGGGGGCGACGCGCGTGCGCTTTCCTCAAGTCTGGGACAGGTTCAGGATGAATTGCAAAAATTGGTGGATGTCATCGCGCAATATCAAACTCAAGTTGCGGCATTTCAAGGGACGATACAAAATCTGCGCGCCAATATCGTGACGATTATGTGGGGCATCGCGCTATTTCTGACCTTTATTTTGTTGTGGTTAGCGGTGACGATGTTAATGACGCTCTTTAAGGGCTTGGCGTGGATGGGCTTTAATTTCCATTTGTTCCAAACCCAAGACAAATCTCTAGCCAAATAAAAAATCGCGGCATACGCCGCGATTTTTTTATTTCAACGCGTCGCGTATCACATCGGGCTTGTTGGTGATGAGCGCATGCACGCCCAAGTCCGCGAGACGCCGCGCTTCGGATGGGTCGTCCACCGTCCAGGTGTTGACCTGTAATTTTTTCCGCCGCGCCCATTCCATATAGCGCGCGTCAATCAACGACGCTTCGGGATGCAGCGCCTGCGGGTTCGCCCAGAAACGCAGCCACGCGCGTCGCAAGGGCAGCGCCATTGTGGAATCGTACAGCAAGCCGCGCGGAATATCGCGCCGCAGCGCGCGCGCGCGTCGCAGCGCGAACGGACTGAACGATGATAATAGAATGCGCTCTTGCAAACCGTAACGCGCAATTACGTTCATCACCTGTCGCTCCAAACCATCGCTAAAAAAGCGTTCGGTTTTTAATTCCAGATTGAGCAAACAGGGAGAGACGCGCCCAGTTGGGCGCAGCCAATCCGCCAAGCCGTCAAACAGTTGCGCCAAAGTTGGAATCGGTTCCCCGACATAATTAGCGCTTTTCCACGCGCCCGCGTCGAGCCGCGCGATTTCCGCAATCGTCAACGCGGCGACGCGCCCTGCGCCGTTGGTCGTGCGCTCCACTGTATCGTCGTGAATGACGACGGGAATTTTGTCGCGCGTCAACTGCACGTCAAATTCGATACCGTCCGCGCCGAGTTCGTGAGCGAGGCGAAACGCCGCCATTGTGTTTTCGGGCGCGTACGCGCTGGCGCCGCGATGCGCGAGAATTAGAGGACGTGCCATTTATTCCGACTCGCCATAAAAGCATTTCATGCGCCAAAGAATGTTGCAAGCGAACAGGAATTCAAGCGCGCGCGTCAAGCGTTGGTTTGACGATTTTCGTTTAGACGCAGGCGCGCGAATTCCGCGCGAAATTTTTGTTCCAAACCCGATTTATCTTTTGCGGGCAGCAGCGACGCGCGCAGCGCGTTCAAGGTGAGTTTTTCGCACATCGTTTGGTCCCAGCCAAAAGCGTCCGCGCATTTCAAAAACTCGTCTGTGAGCGTCGTGTTGAACATGGGCGGGTCATCCGAATTGAGCGTGACATATAAACCCGCGTCAATCAATTTTTGAATCGGATGCCGCGCGAGGTTTGGCGCAACGTTCAAACAGATGTTGCTCGTCGGACATACTTCGAGCGGAATTTGCCGCGCGCGCAAATAGGCGAGCAAGATCGGGTCTTCGAGCGCGCGCACGCCGTGTCCAATCCGCCGCGTGTTGGCGACGCGCAGCGCGCTCCAAATGCTTTCGGCGCTGCCGGTCTCGCCCGCGTGCAAAATGCAAGGGACTCGCGCGCGGTTCGCGCGCTCGAACGCGCCGCGAAATTTTTCGGGCGGATTGCCCACTTCGTAACCGCCCAGCCCGAGCGCGCACACGCCGTCGCCGAAATGTTTGATTACTTGTTCGGCTGTGAGAATGCCAATTTCGGGCGTTACCTCGCGCGCAATATCCACAATCACGTTCATCGTCACGCCAAGCTCGCGTTCCGCCCAGACGCGCGCGCGTCGCAGCGCCGCGAATTGGTCGTCAAATGAAATGTTGGAATGTTGAAAAATCGTGTAGGCGGTATAAGTGGGTTCCGAATATTGAATATTTTGTTCCGCCTGTCCACTCAGAAATTCGCGCGCGACGAGTTCGATATCCGCGGCGGTTTTAAGGCATTTGGAAAGCGCAATATAGATTTCGATAAAATGGGGAAAATCGCGAAAGGCGTACCATGCGCGCAGTCCCGCGACGGTATCGTACGGCAGCGCGATATGATTGCGCTGCGCCAGCAGCAACAGCGTCTCGGGACGAATCGAACCCTCAAGATGGACATGCAGCTCCACCTTGGGCATGGCGCGGATAAATGCTTCAAGCGCCGCGTTCATTTTACTTCCAGCACAATATCGCTATTGGGGTGCATCCCGCGCACCGAAAGCCATTCGACGCGTTTGTCTGGCGCGATGATGCCTTGCGTCAAAGCCATGTTCATAAACGCCGGCGCGTTGTCATACGAGCGCATCCAGTCCGCATGATGCTGCGAATACAAATCGTGGTCAAAATATGTGTTTGCTTGGACGCGTCCTTCGCGAATGTGAACGGTCGGGAAATAGAGCATTTTGGGATTGCGCGTTTTAAATTCCAATGCGAGCGGACGAATTGCGCGGGCGTCGGCAGGTAATTTGACTACCGCAAAACCAAAATCGTGGTATTCGGGCAATTCATCCCACACGGCATCGTCAATGCGGTACGGCGCGTCCAATTGCGCCAACGCCGCGCGCGAGGGGATGAACGATGCCTCGAAAGAGCCGACGCGCGCCGCGGGAATTTTTTCCGGCGGCACATCGCCCGGTTGGACCATGCCCGGCGGTTTGGGCATTCCTTTTTCGAGGTCGGAAAAAAATCGCGGATACGTTAGGTCAATGAAACGCGCCGCGTCCGGCCCCGCGTTGGGCGGTGTGGGCAGCGGCAAAATCATGGCTAAATCATTGTCCGCCTTGTAATCCATTTGATAAACTAGAAACTGCGAAGCTTGAGCGGTGACACGCGCGAAAATACGCGTATTGGCGACGAGTGTCACCTTGCCTGAGAAACAGCCCATGATGGTGAACCTACCCTATAAAGTTGGAATAGATGTGCCTGCGGTAAAACGGTTTGGATAATAATAGATTGCGCGAGGTATCGCAAATCTATTGACTCGAAATTTTTGTCGAAAGATGCGCTATAACGAATTTTGCAAGCGCGCTTGCCACTTGGCAATTAGTTCGAGAAATAGCGTTTCTGAAATTTCGCCGTTCGCCAAGCGCGCATCAAATTTGTCGAGCAGTGTTTGAATCTCTTGGCGCGTCTGCGGCACGGCGATGGCGCCGAGACTTGCGCGCGCGTCCATCGCGTTGAGAAAAGAATCGCTCAACGCGCGGCTCATCGTTATGCCCATTCCGAACCCCGCGCCCAGTTCGAGCCAATCGGATACGTTCATAGATTCCTCTGTGTCGAGATTATAACACGAACAAAAAAACCTTCGAGTCTCAAACGCTCGAAGGTTTTTTTTATTAACCGCCCATGTCTTTTAGGCGCTGTTGCCATTTGGCGGCGAGATTTTTATAAGTGTCTTCGGAAATTTCGCCATTGGCAAAACGCATGTCGAGACTGTCGAGCATCGCTTGCACTTGCTGCGGCGTTTGTGGAGCTGCGGCTGCGCCGCCACCACCGCCGCCGCCCTGATTGACATTGCCGCTGGAGGGACTACGCAGCGCGTCGCCCAGCGCGCCTGCCATCATTGCGCCCATGCCCAAACCCGCGCCGACGCCGACGCCGGTGCCGGCCGCGCCGCCGCTTGGATTGTTCGCCGCGTCGCCCAACGCGCGCGCCGCTTTGAATTTCAAATAGGCGTCCATGTTGCCAATCGCGCCCATCGCCGCGCGTTCATCAATCGCTTTGGCGGTTTCGTCGGTCGGCGTAATCGCGGTGACATAGAATTGCAACAGCGCGAGACCGAGCGCGGCGAAATCATCCGCTAGATTCGCTTTGGCGCCCGCGCCTACTTCGTTATAAACGCCGGCGAGGTCGAGCAGCGATTTCTTTTGTTCGCCCATCAAATCGGCGAATTTGGACACAATCATGCTGCGCAAATAATCGGCGAGTTGGTCGGTGGTGTAAATGCCTTGCTGTCCGACGATGACATTCACAAAGAGCGAAGGTTCTTTGATTTGATACGCATACGACCCAAATGCGCGCAAACGCGCCATGCCAAATTCTGGGTCGCGAAACGCGATCGGTTCGGGCGTGCCCCATTTTTGGTCGAGGAACTGTTTCATGTTCACAAAGACCACTTCGGCGGGGAAGGGGCTGGTGCCGCCGGTGAACCAGCCAACCATTCCCGAAATAATCGGCAAGTTAGCGGTGGTGATCGTGTGGCGTCCCGGGCCCAACACATCGAGCGATTTTCCGTCGCGGAAAAAAACGGCGGTCTGGCTTTCGCGCACAATGACTTGCGAGCCGAGATAAAAATTTCCCGGACCATCCGGCGGTTCGCGATGAACAATCGTGCGTCCGGTTTCATCGAGGAATTGTACAACGTCAATAATCTTTGGCATGGATACCTCCGGTTTGTTAAAATGCGCCTGACAGAATGAGGACAGAGCGTTTGAATTGTATCATAGCTCTGTCCTCTGTCACGCTGAATTTATTTGGCTTGTTTCGCTTTTAACGCCGCGAGTTGTTCTTCGATTTTATGGTCGCCGCTCAACTTGGCGAATTCATCTTCGACGCTCGTTTTGTTGTTTGCCATTTCGGCGTTGGCGTCGGCGCGCGCTTCTTGGGCGCGAATTTTGCGCTCCATGCGGTCCAATTCGGACGCATAATCCACATTGCCGGCTTGCGCGGTCGCTTTGGTGAGGTCGGACTTGGCTTGCGCCGCGCGCGCGCGCGCGACGAGCATCTCTTTGTTGCGCTGCGCGGAATCGAATTTGCTTTTGAGCAAATCGCGTTTGCTTTTGAGCTCCGTGACGGCGGCTTTTTGCGCTTCGAGTTGCTTGGCGTAAATGCCCGCCTGCTCATTGTAATCATTGACGCGCACCAATGCTTCGCGCGCCAAATCGTCGCGCTCTTTGGTTACGGCGAGTTCGGCTTTGGATTGCCACGCGCCCGCGCTTTTCTGCGCGTCGTCCAAATCTCCCTCTAACATTTTTTGCTGCGCGATTTGGTCGGCGATGTCAGAATCGGCTTGCCGCAGCGCGTCGTTCATGTCGCGCAAAATTTGATTCAACATTTTTTCCGGATCTTCGGCGCCGTCAAGCAAATCGTTGAGGTTGGCGCGAATAATGTTGCTGATACGGTCGAATACACTAGGCATGGTTTCCTCCAATGGATAAATAAACGACAAACTTTTTTTCTTTGGTTTGTCGCGGGTCGCATTTTAGAGTTTGCGATACAGTTTTACTTCAAACGGGTCAACGACGGCGCCGGCAGAGACGCGCACTTCCGCGCCCCAATTCTCGACATACAGACGCGCGCCGCCGTCGGCTTGGTAACGATAATAATTCACCGCGCCATTTTGCGTGCCGCTGGCGCCTTCGACCTGAACATTCGCCGCGCCTTGTTCCGCGATGGTGAAATTTTTGCCGTCATACGCAAGCGTATCGGGCAGCGGATCTGGCACGCTGAATTTCGCTTCGGCGGCGACGGCGAGTTCATTGTTTGGTCCTACGCGCAGCCATTTTTGATTGTCGCGGTCGCGTAACAGATACGCGTAAAATTTTCCGGCGGCAACCGCATACGTGACGCGACCGGCGACGAGGAAATCGGTCTTGTCGTACGAAATCGCGTCATTGAGTTTCAACTGTTCGTACGGATTCGCGCCGACGGGTTGCGGAGTCGGTTTATCTTTGAGCGCGCCGAGCGGCGAGGCGGATGGCGCGGGACGTTTGCCGCGCGCTAGAAATTCTTGGCGCGCGTCGAGCCGCTGATTCAAGCTATCCACCTGATCGCGCAGCGCATAATACGCGTCGTTCGTATTTTCTTTGGCGCGCACCGCGCTTTGCATTTTGTCCAACGCGCCGCTCAATTCATCCACGCCGCCCGCGAGCGACGCGTCGAATTGATAAATCAAATCCAAGTCCGCTTCTTCAATCGTCGCCGCGTCGAACCAGCCGGCGTAACCAGTCGGCGCGACGCGCAAGCGCGAAATAAAACGCGACAGTTGTTGATTCGCGCCTTCCAAGTCAGAGACGACCGCGAGTTGTCCGCCGCGCGCCGCGTCCTGTTGAATGCGCGTTAAATGGTCGCGCTGCGCATTGTATTGATTCGTCAAGCGTTCGCGCAAGATGCGGTCCGCGTCGCGGCGCTGCTCTTTGCTTTTGTAGCCGGCATAGCCAGGGATGGCATTGGCGAGGCCGGTTACAGTTTGTTTAATATCGCCCATAAGCTATCTGCCCTCTCTTTACCCATCTCCCATTCAGGATTCTTTAATTCATACGTAAGGTTTACTTGAATGTTACGCCTTGAGCCGTCAAAGAATTGGCGTCGAGAATGTGTTACGTATTGGGAATGCCTTGCGGCGGCACGGGCGTCGCGGTGGTTTGCGGCGCATCGGGCGGGATAAATAGTTCGACGCCGCAGTATGGACATTTCACCACGCCTTTGCCGACGAGTTCGCGCACGCCGCCGCAGTTGGGGCATTTATTGCTGCCGACGCGTGACGCGTCTTGCGAATAAAAGGTCGCATTCTTCCAATCAATGTAACCGCTGAACAATCCTTGCTGCGTAAGCTCATAGATGTAATTTTGCACCTGATCGCGCGAGAGGCGCTGCTCGACCATAATACTGTTGAGCGTGACTTTGCCTTGCGCCTGAATTAGACCGAGCAGGCGTTCTTTTTGGCGCACGACGCTCAACTCTTTTTCTTCCGCGCCGCCGCGTATAAACATAAAGATTCCGACGCCGCCAAACAACAGCAAAGGAATGACGCCGAACGCGCCGATGCCCAACAGCGCGCCCGCTACGGTTGTCTGTCCCGTTGCCGCGCCCGACCCGACAAAGAGCGTCACGATGGCGCACAATATCAATCCGACGATGACCAATATGATGCCGATAGTTTTTCCGCTGCCAATCATGTTGATAATTGGAGACTTGAGACTAGGATTTTTTACAAGTCTGTTACGCTACGCTTGCAGTTGCGGTTCAGAATGAAAATGCGCTAGTCTCCAATCTCTACTCTCCAATCGTGTTGATTTTATCCAAAACCCGATGAACCGCCGCCGCCGCCACCGCCGCCGCCACCGCCGCCGCCGGACCATCCGCCGCCGCCACTGCCGGAACTCGAAGGCGCGCTGGTCATGGCTGACGAAGTGGTGGTCAACATTGAGAACAAGCCGTCGCTCATGGAATTCAAGCCGCGAAAACTTGCGGCGGATGCTTCATTCAACGAGGGCATATGTCCGCTGCCGCTGCCACCAGCTGATTCGCGGCTGAGCGTGCCGCCGGCATGGCCGCGTGGTCCGTAATATCTGCCATACGGATAATACCAGTCCGGCGCGGGCGTATCCACCGCCGCGAATTTGTTGACCCAGCTGTGTTCCAAGCCGAACGCAATCGCATAGGGCAAATATTTGTCAAACAAATCTTGCGCGTCGGCGACGTTGGTGTATTTTTCAATATTGGCAAGATAACGTTTGAACGCATCCCATTTGGCTTTGGCGGTCGCGCCATTGTCAGTGCGGCGCGGCATGAATTGCGCCATGATGAGCAGCGCCGCGCCGAGCAGACCGATGACGATGAGCGGACAAAACGCGAGCGGCGTAATGTCGGCGAGCGCGCCCATGATGATGAACGCGATGCAGCCAAAGAGGACGAGCGCGGCAACACCTAGCACAGTGTAACGCGTGCGCGCGTCTTGCGGACTTGATTTGTAATAACCCGTCTTGACGACCTCTTGATACAATTCCTTTTTGATTTCGGGCAAATATTTGTAAAATTTGAGTTTGAGATCTTCGAGGTCAATCTTGGTTTGCCCGCGAAACATTTTTTTGATGAGCGTGTCTTCGTAATCGCGCAAATTGTTTTGACGGCTCACCAGTTCGAATGTGAAATCGCGTTTTGTGCCAATGCCCATAAAACCGGGTTCAGACGTTTCGGTCATGCGAAGGATGCCGCGCCGCGCCAAATCAATGATGGTCGCGATAATGTCTTGCATGTCCGCGCGTTCGTCCAACAAGACGCCCGCGACGCCCGGCGGGTCATTTGTTGGCGGTGTTGGATAATATTCCGCGATAACGCCCGTCGGTTTGTCGCGTCCGCGCGTATACCACAACAGATATAGACCTAAACTGCCGCCGATGAGTCCGATGACCGAGAGCAAACCCGCGCCGAGATTAATCCACGGCGCGAGCGCGTCGCGTTGGTCGGAGGCGGTCTGCCAGGTCGCGGGTTTGGCGTTTACGATGCCGTGCGGAAATTGCGCGCGCAGCGTCCATTGGTCGCCTTCGGTGAAATCGCTGCCCGTGAAAACAACGGTGTTGCCATCCACGACGCGCGCGTTCTGGGGATGTTCGGCGTTGTTCTCGTAGGTTGTGGCTTGGATTTGGTCGGGCGTTGCGCTGCCCGGAATGTGAAGCGTGACGGTCGAAGCTTCAATCGGATATTGACGGTCGCTTTCGATAAAGTTCCAAAAGAATTGGTCGCCGCCTTTGTAAATTCGCAAACCGCCATACACAACATATTTTACATTGAACGTGCGCGACGCATTGGTGGTGGCAGGAAAAAACCATTTGACGCAGCGGTCATTATTATCGCCGTCATAGGTCGTAAACGTATTGGGCTGTTCGCTCGAATCGCCGCTATAGATTTTATTATTTTCGCTAATCGTCCAATCGCCGCCGATGCGGTCAACGCGATCGAGCGGAATGCAGCGAAACGCAAATCGAAAAGGTCCGCCGTTGAAATTCACGACCCACGTTTCGTCAAATTCAAGCGCGCCATCGGACTGACGAATGGTCACGTCGCCATCGCGGCGTTCAACGCTGACGGATTTGCTCTGCGCGCGCGCGGGCTGATAGCCGGACACCAGCGCGAGCAGCATGAGCGCGCCAAAGATTAGAATGCGCGGAAAAAGCTTGAACACAGTTTGACCCCCGTTTGCTCGATCTAGAATAGATTATAGTCCGTGCCGCCAAAAATATTGCGCGGATTGATATTTGCAGATTTACGCAGTCGCAGAAAAAAGGTAACAGTCAAAATCAGTACGCGCCGCGCGCCGTAAGCAGCGCGGGAATCGTTTTGAGCAAAATCCGAATGTCAAGCCAGGGCGACCAATTTTCGATATAGTACAAATCGAGCATCACCATTTCGTCAAAGGATAATTCACTGCGTCCGCTCACTTGCCACAAGCCGGTGACGCCGGGCGAAACATCGAGCCGCCGCTTGTGCCATTCTTCGTACTGCGCGACTTCATTCGGCAGAGGGGGGCGGGGCCCAACGAGCGACATGTCGCCCTTTAACACATTTAGCAGCTGCGGCAATTCGTCCAAACTCGTGCGCCGCAAAATTTTGCCAATGATGGTGATGCGCGGGTCATTGCGAATTTTGAATAATGGTCCGGACGCCTCGTTCAGATGCGCCAAGTCTTGTTTCTCATCGTCCGCGCCTACGCGCATGGTGCGAAATTTATACGCCGTAAAAATTTTGCCGCCGCGCCCGACGCGATATTGCGCAAAGATGATGGGCCCCGGCGAAGTCAATTTAATCGCGAGCGCGATGAATAGCATGGGCAGCAGCAGGAGGACAAACAGCGCGCCGGCAAATAATACATCCATTGCGCGTTTGATGGCGAACGCGCCGTAACTAAAACTCGCTTCTTTGACGCCAATCAACGGGATGCCGCCGACGGCGTCTACCGCGATTTGCGAAAGAGAGAGCTGAAATAAATCGGGGACGATTTTTACGCGCGCGCCCGCCGCGTCGGCGATTTCAATAATGCGGACGATTTTATCGCGCGCGTGCCACGGGAGCGTGATAATCACTTCGTCCACCGCGCGCTCGCGCAGCAAACGCGGCAGATGGTCAGTGCCGCCGAGCAGCGGAAAATTGCCGATGGCGCCTTTGCTCGGGTCATCGTCCACAAAGCCTTCGATGCGATAACCGAGATTGGGCTGCGCCAACACATTGCGCATGATGGCGCG
>JAJTXZ010000101.1 GCA_021463195.1 Anaerolineae bacterium | reverse complement strand
CGCGACGCGGCGCACCGCCGTTTGCAGCGAATTGATTTCGGGGAACGAAATTTGAAAATCGAACGCGCGCAGAATTTCCGAAATACTGCCCATGACAAATACATACGCCGTTTTATCGCCGCGCTCGGTCGCCAGACTCAATGACTCGAACCATTCGCGGAACAAACGTCCGCCGTCTTTGGCGCCGCGCCCGACAATTTCG
This sequence comes from Anaerolineae bacterium, assembly GCA_021463195.1. GTDB lineage: Bacteria > Chloroflexota > Anaerolineae > UBA4142 > SHND01 > SHND01. Next base: position 14,091 of record JAJTXZ010000101.1, on the reverse strand, counting down.
TGACCGTTAGATGAATCACTCATGTCTCGTTATCCTTATCTTGACTGCGGACGACGGACGGCGGACGACACTCGGTCGTCTGTTGTCTGTCGTCTGCGGTCTATCGTTATTACTCAAACAACACATTCTCCACAAACGTCTCGAGCTGCATCTGCATATGGTCAAAGCTCGTCATTTTTTCTTCAAACTCGCTGATGAAATACGGAATGTTCAATTCATCGAGTTCTTTGGAATAGGCGACTTGTTCGTCCAAACCCGGCTCGCACATTTTCGCGGCGGTGATAATCGCGGCTTCCGCCTTGGCGCCGCGCAAACGTTCCACGAGCATTTTTTCTTTCGGTTTGCGAAGATCGTGTTGCACCGGACTGTACGATGACGCGTTGAGATACGCGTCGGCGAGATTGAATAACGGGTCGCCTTCTGTCGCCACATCTTGCAAAATCCAACGCAAGCCGATGAGCAAATCATCGTCCACGACGTAACACGATTGCGCGATGACGCGCAATAAATCGAGCGGCGGCTGTTCGCAAAAACCGCCGTCAAAGACGACGCGAATTTTATCTTGCTTTTTCGCGGTGCGCGCTTTGATTTGCGGAATCACTGCCTTGAGCAATTCGTTGTGTTCTTCGCGCGTAATCATGCCGCCAAGCGAGACCAGCACGTATGCTTCGTCCACGCTCAAGAGCCACGGCGTCGTGCGTTTAATATCATATATTTCGCGCAACAGGCGGCGATTCTCATTAAAGACCTCGATCGAGTGACGCAACGCCTCATCGGTTACGGTTACGCCCGTAATCGCTTGAATATCTTGCATCACGCGCGAATATTCGCCGCACAAATAGCGCGCGGAATATGCCGAGTTGGCGTTTTGCGGCAGATACAAAATTTGCGCGGGATACGGCAGATTGCGCCCCCACACGGCGGCGAGATTGCGCGCCGCGTCGCAAATCGGATGCGAGACGAACATGTCGAGTTCGAGCCGGTGGCTCAACGCGAGCTCGAGCGAACTCTTGATAATCGAGCAAAGATACGAGCCAAAACGTGAATCGGCTTGGCGCCCTTCTACCGGCGCGCCGCGCACCTTGACCGGCAGCATGCCCGCCGCGTGCGCGATTTCTTCAGGAAAGTACACCTGAAAATGGCCCAACACTTTGCCGCCCGCCGCGCGCCAACGCTTGACCGTCGGATATTCGGGGTCTTGGACGAGCTCGCGCACGTAATAAAAAATTTCGTCAAGCGGTTTGTCTTGCCACGAATCTAAAAGTTGCATAATTTCCTCCGCTTATCAGTGTGACGGATGACGGGACAACCTGTCTCCCTGTTTCCCTGTCTCCCTGCCTACCTATCGCTCCACACCGCCGCGCGTTTTTCCATAAATGCCGCGAGGCCTTCTTGCGCGTCAGCGATTTGCATCAACTCGTTCAAATACAATTCTTCAATCTCGCGCAGCGCGTTCTCTTTTTCGCCGCGCAGTGGAATTTGCAGCGCGCGCTTGGTCATTCGTAAAATCGCGCCGCTCAATTTGCTCAAGCGCGCGGCGAACGCATTCAGCGCGTTCTCAAAATCATCCGGCGCGGCGACGACATTGACCAACCCAAGTCGTTCCGCCATATGCGCGTCTATCGCGTCGCCCGTCAAAACCAGCTCGAACGCTTTATTGCGCGGCAGCAAACGCGGCAGCATCAGCGCGGCGATGGGCGGAAAGACGCCGACTTGAATTTCGGGTTGCGCGAATTTCGCTTTTTCGCTCGCGACGATAAAATCGCACGCGAACGCGAGCTCCATGCCGCCGCCCAACGCGCTCCCCTGTGCCGCCGCGATGGTGGGCTGTTCCAATGCCCACAGCGCGCGAATCAAACCATGAAAAACCGAAATCATTTCGCCGACGCGATCCGCCGTGTGGTCCGCCACGTCCACGCCCGCCGAAAAGAATTTCCCTTGCGCGGCGATAATGATTACGCGATTCGTTTTGTCCGCGCCCGCGTCGTTCACCGCGACGGTGAGCTCGCGTATCGTCGCAATGTCTAGCACATTCACGGGCGGACGATTTATCGTCACCCGCGCAATGTGATTGTTCTTTTCAACGAGAATGTTTGACATGATTAGTTCGCGTATGGCTGATGGCTGATAGCAGATGGCAAATGCACTATCGCACTATCCCACTATCGCACTATCCCACTATCCCACTAACGCACTCCCGCACTTGCCGCAAAATTCAAATTCGCCCGGCAATCCTTTGGTGCCGCACGACGGGCAAGTTTGCGAATACGGTCCAAACAAAAATTCGGGCGCGCCATCAATCGCTTGCGCGCGCAGTTCACGATAACGCGGCGCGCGTTTCTCCACGAACGCGGTCATGCCTTCGTACGGCTCGGTGGTCGCAAAATGCAGCGAGAGCCAATCTTGCGCGTGCCGAATCGTTTGCGCCCATGACATCTCTTTCCAATAATTCACTTGCGCTTTGGTGTATCGCAAACATTCGGGAAATTTATCAATCAATTTTTGCGCGAGCTCGTCCACCGCGTCATCCAACTGCGCGGCAGGCACCACGCGATTCACCAAACCCCAATCAAGCGCGGTCTTGGCGTCAATCGGTTCGCACGTCATCAACAACTCACGCGCGCGGCGGTCGCCGACCATGATGGGCAACCATTGGGTCGCGCCGCCCGCCGCGACGGAACCGACGCGCGTGCCGACTTGGCGAATCGTCGCGTGGTCTGCCATCACCGCGAGGTCGCACGACATGTTAAATTCATTGCCGCCGCCCGCTACCATGCCATTAATGCGCGCAATCACGGGCTTGCCGATATTACGCAGCAAATCGTGACATTCGATAAATTCGCCCATCCATTTCCAATAATCGCGCGGACGCTGCGTAAACACTTCGGCGTACTCTTTGACATCGCCGCCGGTGCAAAACGCTTTATCGCCCGCGCCCGTCAAAATAATCACCGCGACCGCATCGTCCCACATCGCGTCTTTGAACGCGGTGGTGAGTTCGCGCACCGTGTTGGTGGTGTAGGCATTGTAGGCGTACGGGCGATTGATGGTCACGCGCGCAATCCAGTCGCTCTTTTCGTACAAAACATCTTGAAAAGAAAAATCGCTGGCGGGCAGAGTGGGAAATTTGTTTGGCATGAATGTTCTCGACATAACGAATTCATTCGCTATAGCGACGAATCAATTCGTCACTACGGATTGAAAATAATTGTTGGCGCTTGCGGCGAGCAAAGTGTGATACTCTTGAAACAACGCGGCGGCTTCCCAGCCGCGCCATTCGCGCGGCAAAAGTTCAAGCGGCAAGTACGGGTCGCGGTAGGGAAATTTGCGATACTGGTGAATCAGCAGCACGCGCCGCGCAAAACATTCGCTTTCGTCCACCGCTTCATTCTTTGCGAATTGCGCGCGATAAAAATTCGCGGCGGGCGCATGCCGCGCGATAAAATCGCAATAATCGTGATTCAATACGCCCAATTCCCAACAGCGCGCGACGAGTTGCGCTGACGACATGAATCCTTCGGCTTGCGCGTCGAATGTCTGGACAAAATTTTGAATGTCGAGCCGCGCGGCGATGGTTTCAATTTCGCGCTGTTGATTGCGCGGCGAGACCCAGACGGTGTTGGTCAACATGCCGTAACCGAGCCAACTCAACTCGCGGCGAAATTGGTCACGCGCGCGACGATGCTCTTCGGGAATAAAATAGGTGACGAGATGCCAGCAGCGATTCCATTCCTCTGCCGCGTGTGGCGCGTCAAAAATGCGTTCGCGCCCATCTTGAATCAACTGCCGCGCCTTGGCGGTAAAAATATAGTGCGAGACACTGCCATTGCGTTCCGCCGTCAGCCAACCGCGCTGCGTCATGCGCGAAACGGTGGTGCGGACGGCTTGCTCTGAAATGCCAAAGAGCGCGAGCAGTTTGATGAGACTGCGAATCGTGACGCGTTCACCGCGCGCATAGATATAATCGCCAAACAACGTAAAAAGCAGCGATTGTGGACGCAATCCATTCGCTTCTTGCAATACCGAACGCAGTGTTACAGTTTCAGACATCACGTTTTTATTCCGATATAGCGATTATAGAAACTATCCACCGCGTAAACACGACGCGAATTGATGAATTATTTAGAAACGGCGGGTAGTCTTTTATCGTTTTTGACTACCCATTAGTGTAGGAATCGCGCTGATTGAATGTGCTATACTTGCGAATTCCGAATTCTGAATTCTTGTATGAGGAAAAACACGTGACAAATCCGATTATTCAAGTCGCTCCGGCTATTTTCCAAATCCAAGTGCCGGTGCCCTTTCCGCTCAAGACGGTGCAATGTTATCTGGTGCGCGAAGAGAACGGGTGGACGATGATTGATACGGGGCTGCAATACGAGCCGGCGCATCAGGCATGGGCGGACGCGTTTCAAACGTTAAACATCGAACCGCGCGCGCTGCGCCAAATCATTGTCACGCACGCGCACCCCGACCATTACGGTTTGGCAGGACATTTTCAAAACTTGACGGGCGCGCCCGTTTATTTGCTCGAACACGAAATTGAAATCGCGACGTTCGAATGGCAAGCCGACGGCGAGCGTATGGACATGTTGGCGCAGTATTTCAAAAGACACGGACTCGCGTCAAATATCGCGGCGTCGGTGTACGAACGGCAAATGCAAGTGTTAGCAATGGTACAGCCACAGCCAGTCATGTCGCCCTTGCATGAAGGCGCGACGATCGCGATTGGCGAAGAAGCGTATCGCATCATCTGGACGCCCGGACACGCGGACGGCCATATCATTTTGCAGCGCGCGGACGGCTTGGCATTCACCGGCGATTTGGTGTTGATGAAAATTACGCCAAATATCGCGCGATGGCCCGGTCTCGCGCGCAATCCTTTGGGCGACTATCTCGCGTCGTTGGACAAGGTGGAATCTCTACACATCACGCGCGCGCTGCCCGGACATCGCGCCATCATTCAAACTTGGACGGCGCGCATCGCGGAACTGCGCGCGCATCACGCCGCGCGCTTGAATGAATGTTTCAACGCCGCGCGGAACTGCACGGCATATCAAATCTGCTTGGAGGTTTTCCCGCGTCTCAAGTCGGTGGACGAAATGCGCTTGGCGCTCCTCGAAACGCTTTCGCATCTAGAATATCTTGTCGCCAAAGGACGCATGACGCGTCAAGAAAAACGGCTTGCGCCGGACCAAGAAGTGGTTTTGTATACAGCGCGCCGCGCAGCCGATTGATAAACGCGCGCGCGGCCAAACTTGCAAATATTACATCTTTTCCCTTACCTGTGTTATATTAGCGTCCGTAACTTTGGGCGCAACCAAAGTTAGCTATAATGATTCAGATAATGTTTTGGACAGTTAGCCAAGGCCTTGCGGATTTTCGGAAACCCAATAGGTCTGCTCGTCCAAATTATTCTCTGAAAAGCTACAGTCGCTCCGCCGCATCCTTTCAGGAGAATAGCATGAAAAGAATTGCCAGCGTCACGCTGGGTCTGACCGCAATACTCTTGGCTCTTTTGAACACTATCCCGGCATTCGCGCAAACGGCTCTCGCCTGCGCTTCGGTTGAAACAGTCACAGAGGGAGCTACGCTTTCAAAAATCGCCGCCGCCGCATACGGCGACCCCTACGCCTACTTTCCCATTATCTCGGCGACCAATTCCCAAGCCATCGCCGATAATACTTTTCACTTTATTGACAATCCCGACCAAATTGAAATCGGTTGGAAAATCTGCGTTCCGGCAGCGCAAACCGCGCCCGCCGGTCTCGCGCGCGCGGAATTGCAAAACGCGACCTTTAATTCCGAATTCGGCAAAGATGGCGTCGCGACATTAGTGAACGGAAAATTTTCTACGCCCGGCGCGCCGAATACGCCGCTCATGAATTCGGTCTTTCTCGGCAATGAAATCGCGTACGGCGAAATCAATGGCACACCCTCAGCCGCTGTGATCTTGGTCGAGGCGGGCGGCGGCAGCGGCGTCTTTTACGCGTTGCATCTCGTGCAAACGCGCGATGGCAAAGCGACGGACATTGCATCCACGCAGCTCGGCGATCGCATCAACCCCACCGCGCTCTTTATTCAAGACAACAAAATTGTTGTCGGCATGACGACGCAAGGTCCCGACGAACCGATGTGTTGCGGCACCCAACGCGTCGTAAACACGTACACGTTGAACGGCGACAAACTGGAACAAGCGTCCACTCAGATTGTCGGCAATGTGGAACAAACCGCCGACACGCAGCCACCCGCGACACAACCGACCGCCGCGCCCGCGCAAACTTTGGCAGGCGGCGTCTGGAAATGGACCGGTTCGTTATTCAGCGATGAAAAGCGCACGACACCTAACGATCCGAATCAGTACCTGCTTTCCTTTTCTGCGGATGGCAAAATCTCGGTTCAGGCGGACTGCAATCGCGTGCTGGGAACGTACACGACTGACGGGAATCAACTGACAATTACGCTTGGACCGTCCACGCTCGTCGCCTGCCCACCCGATTCGTTAGGCGATGAATTCGCGCGGCAACTGGGCATCGTTAATTCGTATTTCTTTAAAGATGGCAACCTCATTCTCGAATTCAAATTCGACAGCGGCAGCATGACCTTTGCGCCGAGCGCGCCCTCGGGTTTGAATGACACGCGTTGGAATGTGGTCAGCTACAATAACGGCAAACAAGCCGTTGTATCGCTTCTCGACGACACCGAAATCTCGCTGAACTTTGCGGACGGACGCGCCAGCGGCAACGCGAGCTGCAACAATTACACCGGCCCCTTTGACACCAGCGGCGATATTTTGCATGTCGGCGGCTTGGCCACAACCTTTATGTTGTGCCACAAACCGGATGGCATCATGGCGCAAGAAATGCAGTACCTCACCGCGCTGCAAAGCGCGCAGACGTACGAAATCGCGGGCGACATGCTCACGATTCGCGACAACAGCGGCGCGATGCAAGTCGTCGCCAAAGCGAATTTGCCCACCGGTCTCGCTGCCACCCAATGGCAAGTGACAGGTTATAACAACGGCAACCAAGCTGTGGTCTCGCTTCTCGACGGCACGGCCATCTCGATGAATTTTAGCGCGGACAATCGCGTCAGCGGCAACGCGAGTTGCAATAATTACAACGGCGGTTTTGAATCGAACGGCGACGCGCTCCAAGTCGGCGCGCTCGCGTCAACTCGTATGGCATGCGCGGCGCCCGAAGGCATCATGGCGCAAGAGCAACAATTTCTCGCCGCGCTGCAAAATGCCGCGACCTATGAAGTTTCCGGCGCCATGCTCACCATCCGCGATGCAAGCGGCGCAATGCAAGTGACCGCAACAGCGCAAACCGCCTCCGCTCTCGCCGGCAGCGCATGGGAGGTTACGAACGTCAATAACGGCAAACAGGCCGTCGTATCACTCATCGCCGACACCAAAATCACTTTGAACTTTGATACGGCGGGCAACGTGAACGGCAATTCGGGCTGCAACACCTACGCCGGCGGATACAAATTGGATGGCGCTAAACTCCAAGTTGGTCCGCTCATCAGCACGCTCATGGCTTGCGAAACGCCCGCAGGCCTGATGGAACAGGAACAGCAGTATCTCGCCGCCTTGCAAAACACAGCGACCTTTGAAATCTCGGGCAACACATTGACCTTGCGCGACGCAGACGGCGCGATGCAAGTGGTTGCCGCAAAAAAATAACGTCGAAAGGAGCAATCAACATGAGTCACGGACCTGTGCAGTATTTTGTATTCGCCTTTCCCGGTAACAAGTTTACCGGCGCAATCGTTCCCGCGCTGGCGGATGTCGTCTCCAAGGGCTTGATTAATATTGTGGACATCGCGTTCATCACCAAAGACGCGGCGGGCAATATTATCACGCTCGAAATCAATGATTTAGACGACGAAACATTCAACGCATACGAAAAGTTAGTAGACCACACCGAAGGTCTGCTTTCCGACAGCGATCTTGCCGACTTTGCCGCGCAGCTGCCGCCCAATAATTCCGCCGCGCTCTTGGTATTTGAACATGCGTGGGCAGCGCAATTAGCCAGCGCGATTTCCAAAGCGGACGGCCTAGTTTTGGCGCAAGGATTCGTCTCGCGCGAAATAGTGGAGCAAGTATTGCAGGCGCGCGCCGCCGCATAATATTTTCAGGAGGAAATCGAAATGAGAAGAAGACCTGTTGTCGTCGCGCCGCGTCGCGGCCCTAGTTTGGTTGGCACAATGGCGCAAACCGCAGTGATTGCTGGCACCGCTACCGCCGTTTCAAAAGGCGTCAGCGGCGCCATGAACAGCGGCGCGCAACAAAAAGCGCAGGCGCAAGCCGTGCAGCAGCAGCAAGCGGCCGTCGTCCAAGCGCAAGTCGCTCAAGATGCGGCGGACGCCGCCGCTTTTCGCGAGATGCAAGCGCAAGCTGCCCAACAAGCGCAAATTGACGCGGCAGTCGCCGCGCAGTTAGCGGCGCAGCAAGCCGCGCCCGCCGCGCCCGTTGCGCCCGCCGCGCCTGTCGCGCCTGCCGCGCCCGCGAATGATCTCATGGCGCAGCTCGCGCAGCTCACGCAGCTGCAACAAGCCGGCGCTTTGACTGAAGCGGAATTTGCCGCCGCCAAAGCAAGACTGTTGGGAACATAAATTCAAGCTCACAAAAAAAAAGAGAGGCATGGCGCCTCTCTTTTTTTTTTGACGCGCGCAAATTCTTGACGACTAGTTTGTATAATCCACCGACACAATACTCGCCGAAGCCGCGCGCAGAAACGGCAAAACCGCTTGATGCGCGGGATGCGCCTGATATTCTTGCATCGCGGCGAGCGAATCAAAACGCTGCGTCAGCGCGACATCATAGGCGCGCTCCGAGGCGACGACGTTGATGCCGATTTCCATTGCGCGAATTTGCGCGATTTGTCCTCGCAACGTTTCGAGCGCGTCGCGCAATTTTTCCGCGTTTTCACGCGAACGGTCATGCAATTTAAAAAATACGATATGCGTCAACATAGATATTCGTCGGCGCGCGCGCCGCGCGACACAGCGCGCGCAAAATACGCTTCAAAATATTTGTACGGATAAACGTGGGTTTGTCAATCTGACAAGCGAAAAGCGCGCGCGTCCGCCGCTTGAAAGAATTGACAACCCGATTATAATAAACCCATCAGCGTAATCGTCTCCGCGAGTCTCGGCTTGCGTAAGGAGTTCTCACATGGCGCAATATACCAATGGCTTTGATTCGTATCAGGTATTTTATTACAGCGGCGCGGCGCAATTTCAAGCCGTAATTCAAGTGTACGCGTCAGGCGTTTTCAACGGACGCATCGGTTTTTATCCCGACGGCGGACCGGTCATTCCGAACGGCGAAATCCAGCCGCTCGGCGTCAAAACACCTGCCATCAATTATTCGCTCAGCCGCTTTCAAGCGGTAATGGGAATGCTGCGTTTTGAGAAACCGCTGTATATTTATCTAGATACCGGCACAGGCGTCGGCTTTTTAGGAACCGCGCAGCCGGAACCGGTGGGCGAACAAGAAGGCAAATAAATCGCGCGTCTCTATGTCTCGCGCGACACAAGGCGCACAATAAAAATGGGCTGCGTTCGGCAGCCCATTTTTATTTTTTACGGCGGACAGGTGAGCGTAAAATGCGCGTCGGTGGAATCGAGCGAATTCGGCGCAAGCGTTTTGAGCTTTGCCGAACCATTAAATACAAACGCAGCCGCGCCCGTAATATTCCAATTCCACGGCGGGACGCTCTGTGTGCCGGGCACGAGAAAGGTCAATGTTTGCACGGGGCTTTTCACGCCATCGCTTTGCTCCCATTGATAATTCACGACGCCGCTGCCGTTCACCGTAATATCACCCGTAAACGCAAAGGCCTGCGGACAAGTATTGCTTGATGGCGGCGCGACTGCCGCATTCACACCAATCACCGTAAACGGCATAACCGTTGTCGGCGGCACAACCGTTGTCGGCGGCACAACGGTTGTTGGCGGCGCGACCGTCGTTGGCGGTACAACAGTCGTCGGCACAACGGTTGTCGGCACAACGGTTGTCGGCACGACGGTTGTCGCGGGCGGACAGTTGAGCGAAAAGTTTGCCAAGGGCGACGAGAGATTATTCGGCGCAAGCACTTGGATGCGCTGCCAGCCGCTATAATTCAGCCCCGGCGAACCTAATGTAAACGAATCGGGCAAAACGTTTTGCGTTCCGGCAAATATAAAATTCAACGTCTGCACGGGACTGAGTGTGCCGTCATTACGCACCCATTGATACGAAACGCTGCCCGGTCCATTGGTTGTAATAGAACCGTTAAAGGTGAACGTTTGCGGACAAGTCGCGCTAAAAGGCGGCGTCACAAAAGAGGACGCATTTAGAACCGCAAAGAGCGGAGCCGGCGTAGTCGGCGGCGGATTGGTTGGCGTCCCAGTCGGCGTGCTTTGCGGCGTCTGCGCGAAACCAAAATTGAAATTGTTGACCGTGCCGCAGCCGAGCAAATTCACCGCCAGCGTCAAAGAGCTCGTCGAGAACCATCCGGCGGGTTGCTGCGCTTGAATGCGATAGAATCCAAGCTGCACCGGCGCAAACAAATAATTGCCCAACGTGTCCGAAGTTGTAGCTCCAACCCACGAATTACTTTGCGTCAATAATGTCAAATTTACATTCGACAAACCGGGCTCGTTCGGGTCGCGAATCCCATTGCCATTCAAGTCATTAAACACCGCGCCGGTTACGCCGGCGGTGCAAGGCGTGGCGGTAAAGCCGGGCGGCAGCGTCGGAACAATAAATGTTGCTGTCGGAATCGGCGCCTGCGTCATGATGATGGGCGTTACAGTGGGCGGCTCGGAGGTAAGCGGAAAAATTGGCGTGACCGTCGCGATTCCCGTTGGTATCGTCGGAAACACTGGCGTGGTGGCGCCTTCCGCGGCAACCCAAAAAGTCCAATTCTGTTCCGCGCGATTGCCGTTATCGTCCACCACCTGCGCGACGGCGGTATGTGAACCTATCTCTAGCGCGCCGGTCCAAGCGATAGTATTTTCAAAAAAAACTGACACGCGATTTTGACCGTCCACTTGAATCGAGCTCTTGCTCTGGTCAATCGCGCGGTCAGACTTGAATGCCGCAAACACGTTCAACTGCGGCGCTTGCTGCACGGTCGCGCCATTCGGCGGACTCACGCTCGTTATGCTCACGCTGCCACGTTTTTGCGTCGCCCAAAACACGCCCGCGCAAATCAACAACGCCAACGCGACTCCGATTAACGCGCCGATAGCGGTGGTCGGAATGGCAAAGCCGCGCGCGGCGGTTTCTTGCGACGTGCGCGCGGGCGGCGGCGTGGGTTCGGCGCGCAGCGGCTGCGGTGGCGGCGCGACGGGCGCTTGGGTTTGGGGCGCTGCCTGTGACGGCGCGGATGGATAGTTTGGCACAACGGTCGGCGCGCTGGCGCCGCTTGGAGCCTGCTCAATTTGCGCCGGGCGCGCGGCAGCGGGCGACAGCGCCTCGACCACATGACGGCGAATTTGGTCCTTTAGCGAATCGGGCAAAGCAATCAACGGCAAAAAACCAAACAAGGAACCGTCTTCGACCGGCAGTCGCCGTCGCGCATTCCACACCGTGCTCGGGTTAATTTGTTCAGAAGTGGGGCGTCCTTCCGCGCGCGCTTGCGAATCATAGATGCGTTGAAAGGAGCGGCGCGCTTCTTCAATCAGACGCGCGAGGTCGGTGCGACTCACGCCTAACGCGCGCGCTTTTTCCGTCGGCGAAAGGGGTTGCAATTCTTCGGTAATCAAAACCGCGCGAAAGAACGCGGGCATCGCGCGCGCGGCTTTCCACACATCGCCTTGCAGACCGGGCGCAATCGGCTCATCGCTCGGCGGCAAACCGTCCAGCCAACCGCGCTGGCGCAGCCAATCCAAACCCGCTTCACGCGCCATGCTGTACAAACCGCCGCGCACTGAATCGCGCGCTTGAAAACCTGGCGCCGCGCCGGGCATGCGCATAAACGCGGTCTCTAATAAACGCGCCGCCTGATCGCGGTCGCCAACGAGACGCGCCAAATAATCGTACAAGTCCGCGCTGTACCGTTCAAATAATTGCGCGAGCGCGTCGCGTCGTCCTTGCACGATATATTGAACTAGTTGTTGATCGGTTGGTGTAGACATAGGCGCTTGAAACTTGCCCAAATTTTATCATACGCGCGCGCGTGTGACAATAGCGAGTCATTACAAATTGACTATGTTGAAATGTCAAACGTGTGACAAAGCTTCTACGCTTTTTCCAAAGCCGCGTTTTCGACGCTTTGTTTGCGTAGTTGGCTCAAAGAAAGGCCGAGCCGCCACATAAACGCCAAGCCGAGCAAGACTACCGGCACAATCAACGTCGCGTGCAGCAACAGCGTATACGACGCGGCGACGCTTGCATCCACGTTGAACAACGCTAGAATCGCTTTCACCGGCACGTCAAACACGCCCACATAACCCGGTGTGGAAGGCACAATCGTCACCAAATTCGCGACGGCTGTCGCCAGCACGAAAACGGGGAACGGCAGCGCAATGCCAAATCCAAGCGCCAGCATCGCGTACATGCCCGCTTCCGACAGCCAAGCCAAGATTGAAAATCCGAGCGCCGCGAGCGCGTCGGTCGGATTACGCAGCGCCGCCAAGCCATGAAAAAACGAATCTATCAAATGCAAACCGCGCGCGCCCCATTTTTCCGGCAATCGCCGCAACCCGCGCTGAACCAGCGCATCAATGCGCTCGCGCAAACCAGCCACAATCACCAGCGCGATAGCCACTGCCGCGAACAAAATTGTTCCGACCAGCAGCAGCGTTTGCAGCGCTTGATTCAACGGCAAAAAAAACGCGGCGACGCCGATAAAAAGCAGCATCGTCACTCCGTCAAACACGCGTTCCAAAACAATCGTCACCAGCACGGACGTTTTGCCCAGTCCTTCCGTTTCACCCAAAATATACGCGCGCGCCAGCTCGCCCAGACGCAGCGGAAGCAAATCATTGACCATATAGCCAATGACGGTTACTTGAAACAAACGCCACATGCTCAGCGCTTTGAGCGAACGCAATAGAAAATGCCAGCGCGCCGCGCGCATCCCGACGCCGATAAAATATAACGCCACCGCCGGCAGCAAATAAATATAATTCGCCGTGCGAAACGCGTTGCCAATCGCGTTCAAATCGGTTCCGTAAAAAACAAACGCCAACAAACCCAAACTGATAACGACGCCAAGCCACAACGTTTTCTGTTTCAACATGCCGCCGAGTGTAACATATTATTCCCGCAGAGCGCAAAAAAACGGCGGAAAAAAGAAAATTCTTTTCCCCGCCGTTAGATTCGCGAGCCGTCAGCGTTACGCCGCGTTCGGCAGCATTTCTTGAGCTTGGGCAATCATGCCGTCCAACAAATATTCCATTGTTTTGGTATGGCTGCACCAGTGATGACTTTTAAAATAGTGGCACCCGCAATTCCATGCGCCGCGATTATATTCGACCGTGTGCGCGTCATTGTCGCCTTTGATTTCGGCGCAGAAACTTTCAAATGCAATGCGCTCTCGGCTTTCACCGGCATAGCGGCGCGCCTTTTCAATCTTGCCAATCATACTCGAATCCATCGGACATCCTCCTTGAGTTGATGGGATTATTATTTGCTCTGCGGAGCCGGGCGCATGACACAGCGCGCCTGCGTTCTATTCCCGACACGAGTCAGGAAACAAAAAATCCAGACGCGTACGCGTCTGGATTTTAAAATGTCGCCTGCAAGCGTTCACTGCTCATCGCCGTTACTGACCTCTGGAAGCGTCCGCCGTCAAACCAAATTGACCGCAAACGCAAGAACAGTATAGAAGCTTTTTCCTCGACTGTCAATAGCGCGAGCCACCTCATCAGGGCACTGTCAAAGTCGGCTGGCGGGCAAATGTCATTTCGAACGGAGTGAGAAATCTCGTTTGTCGCGAAAGGAGATTTTTCGCAAAGACGGCTCGAAATGACAGTTTCCGCGACTTTGACAGCACCCTAAGAGCGCATTTGAATATTAGTGAGCAGTGGTAAGACGACGGAGCAAACGGCGAATGGACGCGAGATAGACGACCCCTTCACTACTTTTGGTAC
>JAJTXZ010000100.1 GCA_021463195.1 Anaerolineae bacterium | reverse complement strand
TGTCATTTCGAGCGGAGGCGAGAAATCTCGACCTTGCGCGTCAAACGAGATTTCTCATTGCATTCGAAATGACAATGGCTGCTCCCTGACTTTGTGCCAACCCTACGGCAAATTCAATTTGATATTATGTTCGGGTTGGATATAATTTCATGGCAAGCTATTTTGATGTTTTTGGAACCGTTCGACAAAGGAGAGAACAAGGACCATGAGCGGCAAACCGATCCAAGTCACCGAGTTTGATCTTGAGCGTTTGAAAAAACTGCTTTTTGACGCGCAATTTACCGATCTACGCAAAAGCGAGTCGCTGGAACGCTTGCAAAAAGAAATCGAGCGCGCCCAAGTCGTCGCGCCCAAAGACGTGCCGAGCGATGTAGTCACCATGAATTCGACGGTTTGCATCCAAGACCTTGATACGCGCGAAGAAGAAATTTATACGCTCGTCTTTCCGGAAAACTCTAATCTGAGTGAGGGCAAAATCTCGATTCTGGCGCCGATTGGGACCGCCATGTTGGGGTATGAAGTGGGTGATACGTTTGAATGGCGCGTGCCAGCCGGAACGAGAAAATTGAAAATCAAGAAAATTTTGTATCAGCCCGAAGCGTCCGGCGATTATCATCTTTAACTCTACCGCGCGGTTAATTTTTGGCGGCGTCAAGCGCGCTTGGCGCCGCCATTTGTTTTACCATTCGCGTCGGCGTTCATTTACTCGAATACATGCTTTTATATCTCATCCGTCACGGGCAATCGGTTAACAATCAACTTTGGGATCAAACACAATCCGCCAAGGGCCGTTCATTCGATCCCGCGCTCACCGCCATTGGATACGCGCAAGCCGAATGCGCGGCGAATTTTTTGCGCGTTGAAATGCGCGACGCGGCGACGCGGCCCAAACTGTTGTACACCAGTTTGATGATACGCGCCGTCGAAACCGCCGCTGTGATTGCGCGCGCGTTGGATACGTCGCTCGTCGCGCTGCCCGACGCGCATGAAGTGGGCGGTTTGTATTTGGACGATGAAACGACAGGCGAGAAAATCGGCATCCCCGGACCGAATCGCGCGCATTTTGAAGCGAGCTATCCCGCGCTGCGGCTGCCGCCGGAATTGGATGAACGCGGCTGGTGGAATCGTCCGCATGAAGCGCAAGCCGCGCGTTCGGAACGCGCCGCGCGCGTCTGGGAATTTTTATTGGCGCAGCACGGCGCGCGCGATGATGTTTTGGGACTCGTCACGCACGGCGGCTTGTACAATTATTTGCTCGCGCATATTTTAAAAATGCCTGCGCGCGAAAATATCTGGTTCGCGTTCGATAACTGCGCGCTTTCGCGCGTGGATGTCGTCGGCGACCAAATCAGAGTGGTCTATCAAAATCGTTTTGATTTTTTGCCGCCGTCGCTGCGTACTTGATAAACCTTTTTTTTGCGTTGGCGAACGAATCCAATTCGCGCCAATGAAAACGCAAAACGTCTTTGCGGATGTTTCCACCGTCGCGCGGCAAATTTGAAATTCGTCCCACACGGACGCAACGTGGGTTATAATGCGCGTATGGATCCAGCGACTCTGGCGCGTCTCGCGCTGCTCGCCGCAACGCTCGCCATTTCCGGCGTGAATACCAAGCTGCCCCCCCCTTTGCTCACGCCCACAAGCGACGCGACGACTCGAACAACTTATGTGACGCAAGCCGGCGACACGCTCTATGCGATTGCGTTGAAATTCAACACTACTGTCGCCGCGCTGCAACAGGCGAATCAAATCACAAATCCCAACGCGTTGACGGTCGGACAAACTTTAATCATTCCCGGCGCGCCCGGCGCGTCTAGCGCGACGGCGCCATCGCCCAACCCTTCGCGTTCTCCGCCCACCGCCGCGCCGACGCCAAGTTTTGAAATCTATCTTGTGCGCGCGGGCGACACGCTCGCGCAGCTCGCGGCGCAGTTTGGCGTTTCGCTTCAAGAGTTGATGCGCGTCAACCAAATTACCAATCCAAATCTGCTCGAGGTTGGACAGCGGCTCCTCATTCCCCAGCCCGCGCCCGCGCCGCCCGCGCCCGATGGTATCACGCTCGCGCCGCAAACGGTCAAGCAAGGCGATACGCTGATCATCACGCTGCATCAGCCCGAAATAACGTCGGCGCAAGGGGTTTTTGATAAACAGGAATTGAATTTTCAACGCGCGGGCGCGACATGGAACGCGCTCGCGGGCATTTCGCGCTGCGCGAATTATGTTGGCGCTTATCCGGTGACGTTGACGCTGCGCGACGCGCAAGGGAACACCAGCCAGACACGGTTTGAAGTGCGCGTGAACGCGGGCGCGTTCGGTTTGCAAGATTTGACGCTCACCTCGCAAATGGCGGCGCTGCTCGACCCCGCGCTGATAAACGCTGAAAACGCGCGCGTCGGCGAAATTATCGGCGCATTTACGTCCGAACAAAAATGGAACGGCGTATTTCGTTTGCCGCTCGATGTCAAAAATCCGCGCATCAGCACCGGTTTTGGCGAGCGGCGCAGTTATAACGGCGGCAAGCCCGGCTTGTGCGGCCACGAAGGCACCGATTACGCGGTGCCGGGCGGAACGCCGGTTTATGCGCCCGCGGGCGGCATTGTCGTTTTGGCGGAACCGCTCAAGGTGCGCGGCAATGTTGTGTTCATTGATCACGGGCGCGGCGTCTTTAGCGCGTTTTATCATCTGAGCGAAATCGTCGCGCAAAAGGGCCAGCGCGTCGCGCCGGGCGACCTCGTGGGCAAAGTCGGCTCGACCGGTTTTTCGACCGGCGCGCATTTGCACTGGAGCATGTGGGTCAACGGCGTGTACGTGAATCCCGCGCAATGGATGCAAGAGGAAATCCCAAGTCAAAAGTAAAAGATAAAAGATTAAACGCGCAAGTGAAAAGCGCAAAACCAAATCTTTGGTTTTTACTTTTAACTTGCGTTTTTAACTTGCGTTATTTAACATGGAACTCTCATACGTTCAAATCGCCAAACCCGACGAGCTTAATTTTATTCTCGGGCAAGCGCACTTTATCAAGACGGTCGAAGATTTGCATGAAACGCTCGTCCAAGCCGCGCCCGGCATCAAATTTGGCTTGGCGTTTTGCGAGGCATCGGGCGCGTGCCTGGTGCGTTGGAGCGGCAACGACGACGCGCTGCTCGAATTGGCGAAACAAAACGCGCTCGCGCTGCGCGCGGGCCATTCGTTTATCATTTTTCTCGGCGCGGGTTTTTATCCCATCAATGTTTTGAACGCGATAAAAAATGTATCCGAAGTCGCGCGCGTTTTTTGCGCCACCGCGAATCCGACCCAAGTAATCATTGCGGAAACGGAACAGGGGCGCGGCATTCTCGGCGTCATTGACGGTTTTGCGACAAAGGGTATTGAGGACGAAAACGGCATTGCATGGCGAAAAAATTTATTGCGCCAATTTGGATACAAGTTGGCATAGGGAGAGGGGGCAGAGCTCGGAGATTGGAGACTGATTTCGAATTATGAAACCATCCACTTTTTCTCTCGTCGCGTGCGACTCTGCTAACGGCGATCTTGGCATTGCGGTCGCGTCAAAATTTCTCGCGGTCGGTTCCGTTGTGTCCTGGGCGCAAGCGGGCGTCGGCGCTATCGCGACGCAAGCGTGGGCGAACACACGTTATGCGCCGCTCGCTTTTGAAATGTTGAAACAGGGAATGAGCGTCGAACAAATTGGCGCGGCGTTGACGACGGCCGATCCCGATTTCACGCAACGCCAATTTGGCATTGTGGACGCCCAAGGGCGCGGCTTTACCTTTACTGGCGCGCAATGTTTCGATTGGGCGGGCGGACGCGTTGGCGCAAATTACGCGGCGCAAGGAAATATTCTCGCGGGCGCCCAAGTGGTGGACGCGCTCGCGGAAACGTTTGAACACTCTACCGGCGCGCTCGCGGCGCGTTTGTTGAATGCGCTCGCGGCGGGACAGGCGGCAGGCGGCGACAAACGCGGCCAAGAATCGGCGGCGCTATTGGTGGTGCGCGCGCAGGGCGGTTACGGCGGTTTCAATGACCGCTATATTGATTTGCGCGTGGATGACCACCCGACGCCGATTGACGAATTAAAGCGACTGCTCGCGCTGCACCGCATGTATTTGGAAAAATCGCAGCCCGACGATTTGATGCCGCTGGACGAAAATATCGCGCGCGAATTGCAAACGCTCTTGGCGCGGCGCGGCTATTCCGTCAGCGTGTCAGGCGTGTGGGATAAAACTTCGCAAAAAGCCTTTCGCGAATTCGGCGGCGTCGAAAATTTGGAAGAACGTTTGTCAGAAGGTCCGTTCATTGACAAAACGGTATTGAAATTTTTGCGCGAAAAATTCGGATAGAAACGGGCGCGCGGTTGATTGGATAAAAAAAATAGAGAACCGCGCGTGTAAACGATTTCTGGCGCGCGAAAAGAAAAGGGCGGGTCCGAAAATTTTCGGACCCGCCTTTTTTGATTTATTCTTTTGCGAACTTGGCGTTATCTGGGGCTGGGTTGGATTGGTTCGACATGCACAACCGCTTTGGCGCTTTCGGGCGCGCCGCCGTTCGGCGGCGTCGCTTCCAAAATATACGTATAATCGCCAAACCGCGCGATGCAGTCTTGTTTGCCATCCATTGGCAGCGCGTCTTGTTTGAGAATCACTTCGCCATCGGGCCCGTGCCGCTTGAGCGTGATATTTTTCGCTTTCGGATTGGTTGTCCACTGCACCATCGTGCATTCGCCCACGTACATCCATTCAGGGACCGCCGAGAAATTTTTGATGATTGGTTCTTGCGGCGGCGGCGCCATGACAGTCACGGTTTGCGAGCGCGAATTCGAACCGCCCGGACCGGTTGCGGTGATAGTGTAATTGTATTGTCCGGCCGGTTTCGGACAATCGTCCAGCTTGCCGCTCAGCGGCGCGCCGTCCCACAAAACTTGATTGTTTTTGCTGATAGTGATTTTGTTAACTTGGCCGCGCACGTCCCAATAAATCGCCACGCATTGCCCTTCGAGAATTTGCGCGGGCTGCGTATAGAATTCGCGAATTTCGGGCGCGTTGGGCGCGGGAATAACGGTGATGAAAATTTGGCGCGTCTGCACCTCGTTATTGGTTTGCACCACGCGCAAATAATAGTTCATGCTTTGCGCGGGAAATTCCACCGTCGAACCGACGCCAGGCACACCGTGATTTTGCCAATTTTGGCCGTCGTGAAAGAAATACACTTCGCGCACGTTTTGAACATTCCAATTAAAGTTAACCGGTTCCCCTTGATTCACCGTCGTCGGATTCGCGTTGAATTGAATAGATGGCGACGGCGTTTGCGTGGGCGGCGGCGGCGGCGTTGGCGGCGCAGGCACTTGGATGCCGACCCAAATCGTTTGACCGAACAACATTCCGCTCGCGTTGCGCATTTGCCAAAAGCCCTGATAAATGCCCGGCGGCGCCGGCGCGACGAGATTGACGCTAAAATCATACGTCTGTCCCGGATTCACTTGGCCAACCACTGGGACCGGTTGTCCGCCCATTTGCGCGAGCGGATTATTGCCGCGCACAAACATCAAGAGATAACCGGGCGTCCACGGACAGGTGCCGCTGTTGCGTACGCGCCAACTTTTGGTGAATGGCTGGCCCGGCTGCAACGCCGGCGGATTTTTCATATTGTTGTCGTCAAAACTCAAATCTTGCACAAATGCCATGCCGTCCACGCACGGCGGCGGCGGGAGCGGCGTTGGAATATTGGGCGCGAGTGTTGGCGTGGGAACATTCGGCACAAGGGTCGGCGTCGGTTGCAATGTGGGCAGCGGCACCGGCGGCGTAATTTCGGAATGCAAATATTCACGCGCCAAACGCGCGAGCGTGCCATTGCTTTGCAATGCGTTCAACGCGGTATTGATATTTTGCAACAACACCGGACTGTAGCGCGGCATCGCAATCGCGAAAAATTGCGGATACAGACCGCTGTCCACCACTTGCAAATCGCGCTGCGCGGCAAAATCTTGCGCGGGTTTCAAGTCCATCCACACAATATCAATGCGATTCAAAATGACGTCATTGGTGGCGGCATTGAGATCGCTATAGACAAATACATTCGATTCAAGCATTTGTCCCGTGGCGACGAGCGATTGTTTGAGATAGGTTTCATAGACCGTGCCGCTTTGCACGCCAACGCGATAGCGCGCAAAATCGTCGAGACTGTTAATGCGTATATTCGAATCTTTGCGCCCCAACACGCCATCTTCGCTGGAAAAATATACATTGCTAAAATCGAATTCTTGTTGCCGTTCGGGTGTCACCGAAATCGCCGCGATGGCGCTATCAATTTGATGGTTGAGCATCGCGCCACCCAAACCCTCGAACGCGAAATCGGTAAATTCTGCTGTGACACCCATTTGCTCCGCGAGCGCTTTGCCCAACTGCACGTCAAAGCCGTCCAATTCATTCTGTTCATTATAGAACGCGAACGGCGCGTAATTACCCGAAGTGCCGATGCGCCAGATTTTGGACGATTGAATGCGGTCCCATGTTGGGTCGTGATTGGGCGGCGTCGCGGTCGGTATCGGCAAACTCGGCGTTGCGGTTGATTGCGGCGTCGCGTTGGACGCGCAACCGATGAGGCACAGACTTGATATCAGCGCGCACAATAAAATTATTTTTCGAGACATGCGTTTTTTCCTCTCGCGGAGAATGAATTGGCGGGCAAATTCTATGTCGTCGAGTATAACACAAGCATCCGAAATTGGCGCGCGCCGTGTATCTCGTTATAATGTGCGCACGCCCCCATGATGCGTGTTTGTGATGCGAACTAATTTGACGCAACGGCTCGCGCGTGTTATTCGAACGAGCCGTTGTATTTTTTCTTTGCTGACGTGCGCCGTTTTTGTCGCGTGCGCGGCTCCGGCGACGCGTACGCCCGCTGTCATTCCGCTTGCCACCGCGTCCATCGCGCCGATAGTTTCGCCTGCCGCGTCCGCCACGTTCGCGCCGACGTTTATGCTAGCGCTTACGCCAACGCGCGCGCGTGCAACTGTCACGCCAAACGCGGTTCCAGCCGCAACCGCAACGTCTGCGCCGCCCGCGCCGACAGCGGTTGACCTCGCGCCCGGCGTTATCTCGTACGAAACCGCAATCACCATTGACGCGTATCCGTACGAAAAATTCTGGATTGAAAAACGCGACTCTGCGTCCAACATTGTCTTTAGCGCGTTCGACCATGCCGCTTATCAAGCCGCCGCGCCAAATTTGAAACCCGAACCCAAAACATTTCGCGCGCTTGTTCTGGAAAATGAATATCTCAAAGTGGTCGTGCTGCCGGAATTGGGCGGACGTATTTATCAAATCACGCACAAGCAAAGCGGCAAAGATTTTTTGTACAACAATCGCGTTTTAAAGCCGACGCAATGGGGGATGCCGGAACAGAGTGGTTGGCTCGCGGCGGGCGGCATCGAATGGGCGTTTCCGACGCAAGAGCATGGCTTGGAGTGGAACGCGGTATGGGACGCGCGCGTGGAACGCGACGCGCAAGGCGTCAGTATCGTGTTGACCGACTCGCGCGCCGCGGACCGTCCGCGCGCGCAGGTGCGTGTGACGCTGCCCGCGCGCGCCGCGTATATTGCGGTGTCGCCGCGCATCGAGAATCCGACCGCGCAATCACAGCGCATCCAATTTTGGAGTAATATGGCGCTAAATCTCGGCGCGCCAGATTTTTTGGCGCCTGAAACGCGTTTTTATTTGCCCGATGACCGCGTGTTTGTTCACAGTACCGCTAACGAATGGATTCCGCGTGAATTTATTCCGTCGGACAGCGCGGTTGCGCCCGCCGCGCCGATCGCCTTTTCCAATCTGGCAGGACGCGATTTGCGCGTGTATCAAAATTGGGATAATTATTTGGGGGTGTTTGTCGCGAACAGCGCAGAGGGCGATTTGGCGCAAGCTTTCGTGGGCGCATATAATCACGCGACGCAAATGGGTATGGCGCGTGTGTTTGCGCCGCAGCTCACGCCCGGCGTAAAATTGTTCGCGTTCGGTCCGAATTTTTGCTGTCGCGATATTTTTACCGACGGCGGCGGCGAGTATTTTGAATTGTGGGGCGGACTGACGCGTTCGTTTTTCGCGGACGATGATTTAATTTTGGCGCCGGATGAAACGCGCGCGTGGACGGAATATTTCTTGCCGCTGCCCGACACGTACGGCATTGGCGCGGCGCTGCCCGATTTTGAGATGAGTCTGACGCGCGACGGCGCGCGCGTCACGGTCAATGCGTATGCCGCCGCGCCGCGTCAAGGCGTTTTGCTTTTGAAACACGGCGACCGCGAATTACAGCGTTGGGAGCTTGCGCTCGATCCCACCCAACACATGCAAGCGCAATTTGAGACTGCCGAACGTCCGTTGTCATTATTGTTGCAAGACCGCGAAGGAAATATTTTGTTAGAGCGCGAGCTAGCGCAATAGCGCGATAGTCTTTTGATATTTTGCGTTCTGTCTTTCACATTCCGCATTCCCTATGTCTTTTGTCCCTCCCGACTTGCCCGAACCGATCGAGCCGCGCAAACCGCCGCCGCCGCGCGGCCGTGACCGCGCGCTGAGCGCGTCGGGCAAAGAAAATGGCAAAGCGCCGCCGCTGCCGCCTGCGCCGCCGTCACCTGCGCCTGCCACAGCGTCCGCCGCGGCATACGAATTTCAAACGATTGCCGTGTCGCCGCAATCGAGCGCCGCGTTGGATAGGTCTGCCGCGTCGCCGCAAAAACGCAATCACATGCGCGCGTGGCTGCTCATGTTGACGGTGGCGGGGCTTGCGTTGGCATTCACGCTTCCGTTCACGCTCGGCGTCTATTTTGGCAATCAGGACCGACAGCGTTTTCTTGAACGGCAAGCGATAGAACATTATCAACGCGCGCTGGCGTATGAATCGGAAACGTATCACGAATTGGCGATTGCGGAATTGAACGTCGCGCTGCAATATCAACCGCAATATCAAGCCGCGCGTAAAAAATTGCAAGAGCTCCAAGCAGTGGGGCAAAACCAAAGTCAGGCCGAGCCGCAAGATGTGGCGATAGCGAAACAATTGTACGAAAGCGCGCAAGCCGCGCTGGCGCGCGCGGATTGGAATGACGCGATTGATTTGCTCGAAGAACTGCGTCGCGTCAAGAACGATTATCAAACGGCGCAGGTGAGCGCGCAGTTGGTTACCGCGTATGTCAATGCGGGCAAACAAGCGCTCGCCGCGGACGACGTGGCGTTAGCCCAAAGACGTTTCGATGCCGCGCTGGCGTTGGACGCGACGCATCCCGAAGCGCGCACGCTAGCGGATCGCGCGCTCTTGTATTTTCACGGCGTGCAGGCGATGGGAACGGATTGGCTCGGCGCGGTGGCGGCGTTTGAAGAATTGCATACGCGCGATCCGAATTTCGCGGATGTGAAACAAAAATTGCGCGCCGCGCATATTGGTTACAGCCAAGTAGCGCTCACGCAAGGCGCGTTTTGCATCGCTGCGCGCGAATTGAACGCCGCGCTCGCGCTGGGCGCGGACGCCGCGCTGCAAACTCAAGTCGCCGCGGCGGATGACAGCTGCAAACAGGCGATTCTCAATCCGACGCCGACTTTGACGCCGACGCTCGAAGGCGCTGCGCCCATTCCCGTCACGGTCACGCCGGACCCGAACGCAACCGCGATTGCCGCGCCCGGCGCGTTGGTCTATACGGCGCAAATGCGCGTGCGTCAAAATGCCCAATGCAGCGGCACGGGCGATATTCGCGGCGCCGTTCAGGACGCGCAAGGCAATCCGCTTGTCAATGTCGGCATCAAAATTTATAACGATTACGGTTATCTGCCGCCGTATGCGCGCACCGACCAAGCGGGCGAATATGAAATCGTTTTGGGTTCGGACAAGGGTTTGTTTCATCTCGTCGCGGTAGATGATTTTGGCAGCAACGCGAGCGCGGTGTTGAACGTAGATTATCCCGGAGGCAATGCGCAGGGCTGTCACATTATGGTGGACTGGACGCGTTCCAAATAAACACGCGCGCTGTGACGCATGCTCGACGCGCAAATAAAATATGTCAGCGCACATTCGACCTCTCGCGATTTGTCTTTATACGCACGCGCATAAAATTCTCGTCGCTGAATATTTTGATCCAGTTAAAGCCGAAAAGTTTTATCGTCCGATTGGCGGCGGGATTGAATTTGGCGAATATGCGGCGGATGCGGTTGCGCGCGAGACTTGGGAAGAATTGTCCGCGCGCGCGGCGAACGTGCGTTATTTGTTTACGCTGGAAAACCTTTTTGTGTTCAAGGGCGAGCAGGGGCATGAAATTGTGTTGGTGTTTGACGGCGAATTTCAAGACCACAGCTTGTACGCGCGCGAATATCTGCAAGGGCAAGAAATAGTCCAAGGGCGGGAAACCACTGTGCCGTTTCGCGCGTATTGGAAAACTTTGACGGAATTGAGAACCGGCCCTTATCCGTTGTATCCGGACGGTCTCGCGCAAAGATTGGGCGAACTATGAAAATGCGTAAAAATATTTTCGGCGCGCTGCTCATCGCATTATGGTTGAGCAGCGCGTTTAGCATTGTCGCGCCAAGTCGCGCGCGCGCGCAAGTGTCCGTCCCGCGCGTGAATGTCGCCAAAATCGAAGGCGTGATTGATCCTTTTACGGAAGGATACGTGGAACGCGTTATTGCGCTCGCCGCGCAAGATCAAGCGAACGCGTTGGTGTTTGAACTCGATACGCCCGGCGGCAGTCTCGATGCCACGCGCAAAATTGTCGAACGTTTGTTAAATGTGCCGCTCCCGATTATGGTGTACGTCGCGCCGTCGGGCGCGCGCGCCGGTTCCGCGGGCGTTTTTATCACGCTCGGCGCGCACCTAGCTGCGATGGCGCCCGGCACCAATATTGGCGCGGCGCATCCGGTGGATTCGTCCGGCAATGATATTGTCGGCAATATGGGCGACAAGGTGGAAAATGACGCGGTCGCGTTTATCCGCGCTATCGCGCTGCAGCGCGGGCGTAATGCCGAATGGGCGGAAGAGGCGGTGCGAAAAAGCGTTTCGATCACCGCGTCAGAAGCGTTGGAGCAAGGCGTCATCGAAATTGTGGCTAGCGATGTCAACGATTTGCTCAATCAAGCGCACGGGCGGACGGTCAAGTTGCAAAATCAGGTCGTCACCTTGAACACGCGCGGCGCGACGATACGGCAGGTCGAAATGAATTTTTTTGAACAATTTTTTCATATCTTGCTCGACCCGAATATCGCGCTGATTTTGTTAAATCTCGGCACGCTCGCGCTGGTGGTGGAATTGTACAATCCGGGCGCGGTCATTCCCGCCGTCGTCGGCATCATCTGCCTCACGCTGGCGGCGGTCGCGCTGTTTGGTTTGCCGACGAATTGGGCGGCGGTGATTTTGATTGTGGCGGGTATCGCCATGATGGCATTGGACATCAAAGTCACCGGTTTTGCGTTAACGGTTGGCGGCGCGATTGCGTTTTTATTGGGCGCGTTCTTTTTGTTCCGCCCGTTTACGCCGCCGGAACCGATTGCGCCGGATATCAACGTTTCGCCGTTTGTGATTGGCGCGTTGGTATTGTTGACCACGCTCTTTTTTCTTTTTGTCGTCGGCGCGGCGATTCGGTCGCGGAATCTACCTGTGCTGACGGGCATCAAGCCCGTGTTGGGCGCAACGGGCGTCGCGCGCACGGTATTGAATCCGAATGGCACGATTATGGTGAAAAGCGAGGAATGGACCGCCATCGCGGAGGATGCGCCGATTCAGCCCGGTGAAGCGGTGCAGGTCATTTCCGCCGACGGTTTGACGCTGCATGTCAAAAAGAGCGCGCCGAAAAGTTCTGCGGACGCGTCCTAAACGCGTTACTTGCTTGAAGCGCGCGATGTGAAAAATTAGACGAAATCGCTTTGTTCTTGGCAAGGATATATTGGCAGTCAATGGCGCATTGGCGGAGCTAACCCCTTGAGGACAGTTCTAGCGCGCATCATCTCGAAAACGCAGCGGATTTCCAGACCCTAAGGGTTTTCGAAAACCCTTAGGGTCTGGAAATCCGGGCAATCACCAGTTGCGGTTTGCTTGACTCGCGGACGAAATTGTGCTATACACTCGCACTATTTGAAATGCCCAAGTAAAATGTTCTAGCAAAGCAGTCAAGGAATAGGTATGGCAACCGCACGAAAAACCGATGCACTCAAGAAAATGAATCAGCCCGCGCCGAAAAATCGAGCGGCGCGCGCGCCGCGCAATCGTAAAAACGCTGTTGGCAAAACGAATGGTCAGAGCGCCACCGCGTTGATTGATGGCAAGGAGCAGCTGCAAAAAGAACGCGCGCAGGTGGAAAGTGAATTGGCGACGCTGCGCGCGGAATTGCTCGAAACGCCAGAGATGACGGGCGATGAAGTGGATTTGAATGTGTACGAGCGCGAAAAGACGCTTGGTCTGGTGACGGTATATGAACGCCGTCTGGAAGAAATTGACGCGACGCTGCGCGCGGCGGCGCAAGGCAAGTACGGCACCTGCGAACGCTGCGGCGCCGCCATTGACCCTGAACGGTTGAAAATTTTTCCTGAAACGCGTTTGTGCGTGAGCTGCAAAGCGGAAGCGGAGCGCGAAGCGCGGAGATTGCGAATATAAAAAAAAGCGCGCGATGCGCATCGCGCGCTTTTTTTTTTTTTTTTACTTTTTTCAAGAGGGCACGCCTAATTTCGCCGTTTCCAACGCGATGATGGTGTCCTCTAGTTTTTTGAAAAGGGCTTGAGGTTCGCCGAGCGGCTCGCCGCCTTGCAGCGCGCTGGGCGCCCAGCGCGCCTCGGTTGTCGGCGCAAGGTACGTCAATGCGGTATGCGAACGCGTTTCTTCTTGGAACGCGCCGAGTTCAAAGGTCCCCGCGAGATTGCCTGCATAACCCAACTGTCGGTGCAAGTCCGCCGCCGAGTGCGGCAAGTAGGGGTACAGCGCGATTTTGAGATTGTCAATTACGCGTAGTGTCACATACAAGCTTGTCCCCGCGCGGGCGCGGTCGGTTTTGATTACTTTCCAGGGTTCGGTCTGATTGAGATAGACGTTCGCCTCGCGCGCGATTTCGAACGCGTGTTGAATGCCTTCGCGGAAACGACAGGCGTTGATGCAGGCGCCGACGTTTTGCAGCGCGCGTTCCGCTTTTTCGATGAGCGCGCGGTCCGCGTCCGTTAACGCGGCGGGGACGGGCACGCGATGGTCGAAATTTTTGTATGCGAACGTGAGCGCGCGATTGACGAGATTGCCCCATGTCGCCACAAGTTCGTCGTTGTTGCGGCGCACAAATTCGCTCCATTTGAAATCGGCGTCCGCGAATTCGGGCATGTTCGCCGCGAGTAGATAGCGCAGCGGGTCCGCGTCATACGTTTCGAGAAACTCGTGACTCCATACTGCCCAATGCGCTGATTTGGAAAATTTGCGTCCTTCCAGATTCAAAAATTCGTTTGCTGGCACATCGTAGGGCAGCGGAATCGCGCCGTCGCCATAGCCGAGCAGCAGGGCGGGCCAAATTACTGTGTGAAAAGGAATGTTGTCTTTGCCGATAAATTGATAGCCGCGCACATTGGGCGCGATGGTGTACCATTCACGCCATTGTTCGCCCAAGTTGTTGTTATGCGCCCATTCTATCGCCGCGCTATAGTAACCGATCACCGCTTCAAACCAGACGTAAATGCGCTTGGTCGGAAATTCGCCGAGCTCGGATGGGATGGGAATGCCCCATTCTAAATCGCGCGTGATGGCGCGCGGTTTTAGCCCCGTCGGCTGGTCGTCCGTGCCGTCGCCGCGCAAATAATTGAGCGTGAACGTTAACACGTTCGGTTTCCAATGTGTTTGCTGTTTTGCCCAATCCAATAGCGGCTTGTTGAATTTGGGCAGGTCGAGATAGAAATGTTCGGAATCGCGTACGATGAGTGTGCTGGGTTCGCCCGGTTTCGCCAAGCGCGAACGCGGGTTGATGAGCTGCAGCGGGTCGAGCAGCGCGCCGCAGTTTTCACATTGGTCGCCGCGCGCGCGCGGTGAATGGCACACTGGGCATTCGCCTTCGATATAACGGTCGGGCAAAAAGCGTTCGCCTTCGACCCAATAGAGTTGCGGTTCGGTGGCGCGAAAGATATAGCCCTTGCGATAGAGCTGCAAAAAGAAATCTTGTGTCACGCGCCAATGATTTTCGGTATCGGTGTGCGTAAAGAGATCGAACGAGATGCCGAGTTTGGCGAACGACTGGGTAAAGAGCGCGTGATATTTTTCATACACTTGCTGCGGGGTGATGCGTTCTTCGTCGGCGGTGACTGTAATCGGCGTGCCGTGCGTGTCGGAACCGGAGACCATTAGCACATCATTTCCGCGCAACCGGTGATAGCGCGCGAAAATATCGGCGGTCAGATAAGCGCCTGCAATATGCCCTAAATGTAAAGGTCCGTTGGCGTAGGGCCACGCTACAAAGACTCCAATTTTGTCGGTCATGTCGAGAACTCCTATCGCGCGCTAGCGCGGTTTATGATTGGCGAATAGAAATAAAAACGCCGCTGTTGACGGCGAAACAAGTTCGCGCGTACACGCGGCGATAGGCGCATCGTAGGCAGACGCGTTTGGTTTAGGCGTCTCCCTTACCACGATGCGCCATGGGCATCAACATCCGATTCGATTTGATAAATTGCGTGAACATGGCGAGTCTCAATGTCGAAATTTTATCACAATTTGCGGACAGAACAAACTTGTTACCATGCGTGGACATGGGCGCTTTCAGTTTCCACTATCGGAACGAACGAACTGCAACAACGCGAATGCCGCGAATAAAAGCGAAAACCGCGAAACTTTCAGTTTTCTCTATCGGA
>JAJTXZ010000010.1 GCA_021463195.1 Anaerolineae bacterium | reverse complement strand
GACGCATTTTTGAATAGATACTCGAATGCGGCGAGCGGTGATTGCATCCGCGCTATCACGGGCTGATATGTTTTTACATCCCGTTCAAAGTCATTTTGCCGTTTCGGTTTCATCGCTGCGCCTCGATGTCAAATTGAATTTTCGCAAAGCCGCGCGCCGGGTATTTGCGCTGCGCCGCGCTCAATAATTGCTTGCGCCGCGCGCGCAATTCGTTGATAGAGATTCCAGACGCGCCCAGATATTCGAGCGCCTCGCAGTCAATCAAGTCAACGTCCGCGCGCGCTTGCATTACCAGCGTCGTGCCGCGCGCGATAAGCGCCAGATGTAAAATTTGTCTCGTGGATTTCATGGGAAAGGTAAAAGGGCGAACGTCTCACCACATGCGGCGGTGAAACATTCGCCCTGTCGGTTTTAGGCGTCCAGCTCGTCGGGAATCTCGGTGCGTGCGGGGCGGGCGGCTTGGGCTTGGAGTTCGCGGGCGGCGATAATCTGCGCGCTGCGGGCGCGTTCGGCTTGGATTTGCGCGGCGCGCGTCCGGGCTTGCGCTGCAAGGTGAAGCGGGCAGAGTGTGCCAAGACCTAAAAACGCTGCGCCACAAATGCGGCACGTGCGCGGGCTGTGTCCGGTTGAAAATGGCGCGGGTATTGCGGTGAGGGAAACGCTTGCGGCTTGCATAAAAAATCACTCGCTTGGGGCGAGTGACTGTCATGTGTTTCTGTGCTATCATCCGCACAGATTCAAATGGCGGTCACTTCGTCGTTTGGGTTTAGCCGTTAGCCGATGTTCCTGCATCAACTAACGGCGTTTTTATTTACACGAGGATTATACCTTAATGATTATGGTATGTCAATACCTTAATAATTAAGGTTTTAGGGGAACAAAAAACCGCAAGACGTTTGATTGTCCTGCGGTCGGTTATTTCGTCACAGCTGCTAATTTCGGGGTGCCGCTTGCCGGGTGTCCGCTTGGGGCTTTGCTGCGGTAGTATTCTTCAACAGATGATTTACGGATAATCCAAGAATTTCCAACCTTCTCACTATCTAGACGTTTGTCATTGCAAAGTTGTATTACTGATTCAATGCGAATCCCCAATAAATCGGCGGCTTGGCGAGTCGTAATGTAATCTTTCAAAATCTCACTCATTCTATTTTCTCCTTGTGTTGGTGCGCGCGTGCGTGCCACGTTTGCGCGTGGCTTGCTGCGCTTTTCGTCTTGCTTTGCGTTTGGTCGGGCGGTTTTTTGCTTTGCCATGACTGCCGCTCAAAGAAACATCGCGCAAAGCATGGATGCTTGCGCGATGTCGGTAGTAAGTTGGCGGGACAATCACCAACACCGGGCTAGATATGCGTGAAATGGGGCTGAAGGGACTCGAACCCATACGGAGGATGACTCCAGCGGATTTTAAGTCCGCTGCGGCTGCCAATTTCGCCACAGCCCCATGCCGCTTGCATTTTACGACGCTTGGGTTTTTTGTCAACGCGCGCGCTATTTTTCAAAAATGATTTCCGCCGTCCCGCCCAACACAACGCGGTCATCATTAAAATCCAAAACGCGCAAATCCGCGCGCAACGCGATGCGGTCGCGCAAATGTCCTTGCCACACAACCGAGTCAAAGCGTTCGCGGAATGGATATTGGTCCAAATTAGTGAATTCCGCGCCGCCGGTGCGCGCCCCCACATACGTTACATTCGTTCCCGGAATCATGGCGCCGCGATTGACCGTATACGACACAGGAATCGTATATGCGGCGATGCGCTTTGCGGCAAGACTGCCCACCGACGGCGTGGGTTCCTGCACGACGAGATGAATCGTCCCCGCTAGCGTCATGCCAGCTTCATCAAAAGTCACCACGCGCAATTTCAAATCAATCAATGAAAATAACACTAACGCGCCGGTCCAGTTCACCGAATCGGCGGTAGCTTTTAGCGCCTGCGCGCCGTTGAGTGACATGATGGCGCGCCCGTCCGGCGCTTTGCCATAATACGCGAGCGTCGTGCCGGGCAATGTTTCGCCAGCTCGAATAGTCAGCGTCACCGGACCGTCATATGAAATTTGTCGCGACGGCGTTGGCGCTGCGCCGGGTAAATATTGACAACCCAAGAGCCAAGCGCCAAGCGCGAGACTTGCCAGAAAGATTCGCAGCATAGTTTTTTCCTCGCAAGCGGAACGCAAGCCGAATTTTAATTGACATGCCTTATGAGTGCGGGTACAATCGCGCGAACTTGGAACCGGGTATATTGTACGTCGTTGCCACGCCAATCGGAAACTTGGGCGATTTAACCGAACGCGCGCGGCGCTGTTTGCAAAGCGCGGACGCGGTGATTTGCGAAGAACGCCGCGCCGGTTCAACGCTGTTGAAACATTTTCAAATCGAAAAACCGCTGTATGAATGGAATGAGCATTCAGCCATATCCGACACGCGCGAATTGTTGGACGAATTGCAACGCGGCAAAAATCTGGCGCTAATTTCCGATCACGGCACGCCGCTCGTGCAAGATCCCGGCGCGGAATTGGTGAATGCGGCAATCCGCGAAAACATTCGCGTCGAACCGATCCCCGGAGCGTCGGCGATTCTCGCCGCGCTGATTGCGAGCGGCATTCCCGCGTCGCGTTTTCGTTTCATCGGACGCTTGCCGCAAAAAAAAGAGGAACGCGCGCAAGCGTTAAAGAATTTGCGCGATGTCCGCGAAACGATGATTTTGATTGACGCGCCGTATCGTTTGAACGCGCTGCTGGAAGCGCTGCGCGACGCGTTGGGCAAAGAACGGCGCGCGACGGTGGCTTGCAATCTCACGTTGCCCGACGAAAATTTTGCGCGCGGCACGCTGCAAGAAATTATTGAACACTTTAACGCAAAGCCATTCAAGGGCGAGTTTGTTGTAATAGTACAAGGAATTGGGTAGCAACGGAATTGGATAGCAACGGAACCAGGTTCCGTTGCTATCCAATTCAACACACTCAACTAGGAGTTTCATTTTGAAAGCTGTAATCTTACTCGCAGGGCTAGGCACGCGTTTGCGTCCGCACACCTATAGCCGCCCCAAACCGCTCGTCAATGTGGCAGGCAAACCGGTGCTGGGTCACATTCTCGACGGGATGTCCGATTTGAAATTCGATGAAATTATTTTCATCGTCGGTTATCTCGGCGATCAAATTGAAAAGTACGTTCATGAGAAATATCCCCAACTCAACGCGCGTTTTGTGATTCAAGAAGAGATGCGCGGTCAAGCGCACGCCATCAATTTGGCGAAACCGTACATTGACCAAGAGGCGCTGATTATTTTTGGCGATACGATTTGGGAAACGGATTGGACGCGACTGCAGCGCGTTGAATCGGATGGCTTGATTTATTGCCACGAAGTGCCTGACCCGCGCCGCTTTGGCGTCGTCACATTGGAAAACGGCTTTGTCACGCGCTTTGTCGAAAAACCGCAAACGCCAATTTCCAATCTCGCCGTCGTCGGCGTGTATTATTTCAAAGCGTGGCAAAAGTTGATGCAAGCGATTGATGACATTATCACGCTCAACATTCAGACCAAAGGCGAATTTTATCTTGCCGACGCGATGCAGCGCATGATTGAACAGGGCGCGAAATTGGAAGCGGAACGCATCTCTATCTGGGAAGATTGCGGCACGCGCGAAGCGATTTTGCATACGAATCGCTACTTGCTCGGCAAGAATGGCGTGCATGTCGGCGAAACAGAAGCGTCGCATATTATTCCGCCCGTTCACATTGCGCCGGGCGCGCAAGTGCGTCGTTCGATTGTGGGACCCAATGTTTCGATTTCCGAAGACGCGATTATTGAAGATTCGATCTTGCGCGACTGTATCATTAGCGAAGAAGCCGAAGTAAAAAATGCGATGCTCGAATGGTCGTTGATTGGTTCCGCCGCGCACGTGCGCGGCGCATTTGAAAGATTGAATGTCGGCGATGCAAGCGAAATTGATTTCGCGGAATAATCTCTACGCTCCAATTTCCAAAAGGTTCTCAACATGTCCAAATCCCCACTCTCTCAAAAAGTTACATCCATCCCGCCCTCGGGCATTCGCCGCTTTTTCGACATTGCCGCGACGATGAAAGATGTGATCTCGCTCGGCATCGGCGAACCCGATTTCGTGACGCCACAGCATATTTCGCAGGCAGCCATTGATTCGATTTTGCAAGGCGATACGCATTACACCTCGAACAGCGGAACGATTGAATTGCGAACCGCGCTGTCGGACAAATTGTTTGACATGTACGGCGTGCGCTATAACGCGGAAAATGAAATCCTCATCACCGTCGGCGTCTCGGAAGCGCTGCAATGCGCGATGCTCGCGGTGATTGACCCGGGCGACGAGGTACTCGTGGTCGAACCGAGCTTTGTCGCGTACAAACCGAGCGTCGTTTTGGCGGGCGGAACGGCGGTCGTCGTTCCGACGTTTGTCGAAAATGATTTTCAAGTGACCGCCGAAGAATTGGAAAAACATATCACCCCGCGCACCAAAGCGATTTTCATCGGTTATCCGAATAATCCGACGGGCGCGGTCTTGGGCAAAGAGCGTTTGCGACAAATCGCCGACCTCGCGGAAAAATATGACTTGCTCGTCATCTCGGATGAAATCTATGACCGTCTGGTGTACGGCGTCAAACACACCAATTTCGCCTCGCTGCCAAGAATGCAAGAGCGCACGATTTTGCTCGGCGGTTTTTCCAAGAGTTACGCGATGACGGGCTGGCGCGTCGGCTATGTGTGCGCGAACGCGGAAATTCTTGGCGCGATTCGCAAAGTGCATCAATACGCGATCATGTCCGCGCCGACGATGGCGCAGCACGCGGCGTTGGAAGCGATTTTGCATGGCGAGCAGGATGTGCGCGACATGGTGAACGAATACGATTTGCGTCGCCAAACAATTCTCGCGGGTTTGAACACCATCGGCTTGCCGACATTCGAACCGCGCGGCGCGTTTTATGTTTTTCCTGATATTCGTCCCACCGGCTTGACGAGCGAACAATTTTCGGAAAAGTTGCTAATGGAACAGCACGTCGCGGCAGTCCCCGGCGACGCGTTCGGCGCAAGCGGCGCGGGGTTTGTGCGAATGAGTTATTGCAATTCAATGGAGAATATCGAGGAAGCGCTGGAGCGAATTGAACGGGTCGTGAAAAGTCAAAAGTGAGACGAGAGGAGCACTATGCCACCCATCGGAATCCAACTTTACACCCTCCGCGCGCAGCTCGCGGAAAATTTTGAAAGCGTCGTGCGCCGCATCGCGGAAATAGGTTACGCGGGCGTTGAGTTTGGCGGACAGTACGGCGAATCGCCCGCTGCCTCGACGATGCTGTGTCGCGAGCTCGGTTTGCAAATTTCGAGTATGCACGCGCCCGTCCCCATGATGGAAAATCTCACGTTCGCGATTGATACCGCGCACACGCTCGGCGTCACACGCGTTGTCTGTCCGTGGATTCCGCCCGAACAATTTGCGACGCTCGATGACATTCGCGCGTCGTGCGACGAACTCAATACGGCGAACGAAATTTTGCGCGGTAACGGATTGGAATTGCATTATCACAATCATTGGCAAGAGTGCGCGCGCGTCGGCGACAAATATGTTTACCAACACATGCTCGATTTTCTGGAACCGACGATTGGTTTTGAAGTGGATGTATATTGGGCGAAAACGGCAGGCGTTGACCCGGCGGCGATGCTGCGCGAACTTGGAAAACGCGCGCCGCTGCTGCACATCAAAGACGGACCCGCGACGATGGATGCGGACATGACGGCGGTGGGCGAGGGCGTGGTGGATTTTTCCGCGATTGCGAACGCGAGCCGCGATACTGCCGAATGGTGGATTGTGGAATTGGACCGCTGCGCGACAGACATGCTGCAAGCAGTAGAAAAGAGCTATCAATACATCACCCAACGAGGATACGCGCATGGACGATAGAATGGGCGAGACACCGACCTTTGGTGTAGGCATCATCGGCTGCGGCAACATCAGCGAAATTTATTGCAAGAACCTCAAAACTTTCGAGCATTTGAATTTGGTCGCGTGCGCGGACATTGACGAAGCACGCGCGCTTGCGCGCGCCGCGCAATTCGACATTGCCGCGCGCAGTGTTGCGGATTTGTTGGCGAGCGATGACATTGAATTGGTCGTCAATCTCACCATTCCCGACGCGCATGCCAAGGTGAGTCGCGCAATCTTGAAGGCGGGCAAGCACGTTTATTCCGAAAAACCACTCGCCACAAAACGACGCGACGCGAAAAAAATCTTGAAAACCGCGAAAAAAAGACGACTGCGCGTGGGCGGCGCGCCCGATACCTTTCTCGGCGGCGCGTGGCAGACGATTCGCAAATTGCTCGACGACGGCGCGATTGGGCAGCCCGTCGCGGCGACGGCGTTCATGCTCGGACACGGTCCCGAAAAATGGCATCCGAATCCCGATTTTTTTTATCAACCGGGCGCGGGTCCTTTATTCGACATGGGACCGTACTATCTCACCGCGCTCATCAATCTGTTCGGTTCGGTGAAACGCGTGGCGTCGCTCGCGCGCGCGTCATTTCCCGAGCGCATCGCGCAAGATGGGCACACGATTTCTGTTGATACGCCGACGCATGTCGCAGGTTCGCTTGAATTTGCAAATGGCGCGCTGGCGACGTTGATTACTTCATTCGATGTTTGGCATTCGCAACTGCCGCGCATTGAAATTTATGGGAGTGAAGGTTCGATTCTCGCGCCCGACCCGAATTGGTTCGGCGGCGATATTTTCATTCGCGGCGAGACTGATGAGGAATGGCGTAATGTTCCCATCGAATTTCCGTACACGGAAAATATGCGCGGGCTCGGCGTCGCGGATATGGCGCGCGCGATTCGTGAAAATCGTCCGCACCGCGCGTCGGGCGAAATGACGTATCACGTTGTGGATGTGATGCGCGCGTTGTTGAAATCGGCGGAAGAGGGAGAACAGGTCAAGCTAAAGAGCGAGTGCGAGAGACCTGCGTTGTTGAGTTTGGACGCGGCGACGCATCATCACGCACTCCGCGACTCGATAAACATTATGCGTGATGATACGTCGGGATAAACGCGGATGAACGCGAAAAAATTGCAATAACTTTTTCAGACACAGAAGACACAGAGCGCACAGACTTTTTGAAGATAGATTAACTTTGTTTGTGGCAGATGCAGATTCTGTGTCCAATTTTTTATCTCTGTGCAACATTCTAATACCCTTGCAAAAGGATGTTGACGCGCCGCGTCCCGATACGATTTCGCCGATTCCCGAAAATATCGCGTTGTTGAAAGCGGAAAAAATCGCGCGGGAACGCGAGCCGGGGGACGGGACAAGACAAAGGCGGGTGGTGGAACAGATGGAGGCGGTGTTGGCAAAACCCGCGACTTGATTGAGAGATAATTCATCACCATGATTCCTGAATCTACTTGGCGCATCGAAACAACCGATTATGAAGGCACAGCCGTTTTTCTTGCGCGCACAACATGGGAAACCAAAATCGTCGAGCATCCCGAAATTCAAGATTATCTGGTGGATGTTGAAACTACAATTCAATCGCCTGACCTTGTTTTTTCAAGCACGCGCGACGAACGTTCACGCATCTTTTACCGTTTGTATGTAGGTCGTGATAAATGGCAAGATAAGCATCTGGTAGTCGTGGTAAAATACGTGCAGGAAGAAACAGAAATGCGCGGCTATGTGAGTACAGTATATTTGAGCCGCGCGGTATATTCACGCGGAGAGTTGCTATGGAAAAATCTGAAACAGAATTTCCCATTCGAGTAGTGTACAATTCGGAAGAGGACATACTGACTTTTAACTTTACACGCGCGCCCGAAGCGGGTATCGCAGAAGAAGCGGCGGACGAAGTATGGGTTCGATTCAATCCCGACACGCGCCGCGTGCTCACGCTTGATGTCCTGAATTTTTCCAAGCGCGTGCGTGAGGTATTTGGTTCAAATCTGCTTTACACCGAACGCACTGACCCACAGCGTCTCGAATCCATTACGGGACTGCCGATTGCATCCGAAAACTAAACTGCTTGAAATAAATAACCGCGCGCACGCGGACTTGCGCGCCATTGTAGGCAGAGTACCTGACCAAATTCTCACCGCGCGATGACCAAAATCGCAATCCGCTTTGTGCTATAATCCCTCTCGATGAACACCGTCGTTCACGAAATTTCCCCTGCCCCTTCTCCGCGCGCTATGGAATCATTCGCCAGCGAGTACGAACCCGTCATCGGCTTGGAAGTTCACGCCCAAGTTTTAACCAAATCAAAAATGTTTTGCGGCTGTTCGGCGGAAGCGTTCGGCGCGCCGCCAAATACGCATGTCTGCCCGATATGTTTGGGAATGCCCGGCGCGCTGCCCGTCATCAATCAAGCCGCCGTCGAAGCGACGATTCTGACCGCGCTCGCGCTCAACTGCGCGATTCCCGATTACGCGAAATTTGATCGCAAAAATTACATGTATCCCGATTTGATGAAGGGCTATCAAATTTCACAGTACGATTTGCCCTTGTCGCGCAACGGTTGGCTCGAAATCGAAAGCGAAGGCGTGACGAAAAAAATTGGCATTCGCCGCGTGCATCTCGAAGAAGACACCGCAAAATTATTTCACGTTTCCGACATGGGCGGTTCATCGTTGATTGATGTGAATCGCGCAGGCGTGGCGTTGATGGAAATTGTCAGTCAGCCCGAACTCCATTCCGCCGAAGACGTGAAACAATACGCCACCGCGCTGCGCCAAATTTTGCGTTACGTTGGCGTCTGTTCGGGCGATATGGAAAAAGGCGCGCTCCGCATCGAGCCGAACATTTCACTGCGTCCGCGCGGCACGACGGAACTCTCCGAAACGCGCACCGAAATCAAAAATCTCAATTCCATCAGTGCGATGTTTCACGCGGTCGAATACGAAATCGCGCGACAGGAAAAAATTTTGCGCGCGGGCGGACGCGTGGCGCAAGAGACGATGGGCTGGGACGAAGCGCGCGGCGTCACTGTTCCCCAACGCAGCAAAGAAGAGGCGCATGACTATCGCTATTTTCCCGAACCGGATTTGCCGCGTTTGCATGTGACGCGCGAATGGGTGAACGAAATTCAAACGCGTCTGCCCGAACTGCCGAATGCGAAACGCGCGCGGTACATGAACGAATTGAGTTTGAGCGCCTACGATGCGGGCGTGTTGAGCGCGGAACGAAACGTCGCGGATTATTTTGACGCGGCGGCGAACGCGGGCAAAGAAAAAAATGTTTCGCCCAAAGCGCTTGCGAACTGGCTCACCGGCGAAATTTTCGCGCGGCTCGAAGGCGCTATTTCAGATTTGAAAATTTCGCCCGCGCAGCTGGCGGCATTGATTTCGCGCGTGAATGACAATACAATTAACAGTACGCAAGCGAAAAGCGCGCTGCTTGAAATGATGACGACGGGCAAGGACGCGGACGCGGTGATTCAGGAAAAAGGTTTGGCGCAAGTGAGCGACCGCGCGCCGCTTGAAAACGCCGCGCTTCAAGTTCTTGAAAACAATCCCAAAGAGGTGCAATCGTATTTGAATGGCAAAGAAACTGTTTTGAATTTTCTCGTCGGTCAGTTAATGAAAGCGACAAAAGGGCAAGCCAATCCCGCAATGGCGCGAGAAATCATGACGGAAAAACTTGAACAAAAGAGACAGGATTAACAAGCTTAACAAGCTTGGCAGGATTTTCTATCTTGTGAATCCTGTCAAACTTGTCAAATCAAAATGTCAAAAGCAGAAAATAAATCTCCCTATCAAATTGCCCAAGAGCAATTTGATCTCGCCGCCGAGTTCATGGGGCTGGAGGACGACCTCCGTTGTATTCTGCGCGTCCCCAAACGCGAGCTCACAGTGAACTTTCCCGTCCGCATGGATGACGGCAGCGTCCAAGCATTCACCGGTTATCGCGTGCAGCACAATGTCACGCGCGGTCCGGGCAAAGGCGGCATTCGGTATCATCAAAACGTTTCGCTCGACGAAGTGCGCGCGCTCGCGATGTGGATGACGTGGAAATGCGCGGTGGTGAACATTCCCTTTGGCGGCGCCAAGGGGGGGGTGGTGGTTGATCCCACCAAATTATCGCTGCGCGAATTGGAAAATCTCACGCGGCGTTTCGCCACCGAAATTTCGCCCTTGATTGGACAGGACGGCGACATTCCCGCGCCCGATGTCAACACCAACGCGCAAATCATGGCGTGGCTCATGGACACGATTTCGATGCACACCGGACATCTCGAAAGCGCCATCACCACCGGCAAACCGCTCGGTCTCGGCGGTTCGCTTGGACGCAGCGACGCGACGGGCCGCGGCGTCAGTTTTTGCGTCGCCCAAGCCGCGAAATTTTTGAACATGGATTTAAAAGATGCGCCGACGGTGGTGCAAGGTTTCGGCAATGTCGGTTCCGTGAGCGCGCGGATGCTGCACGATCTCGGCTGTCGCATTATCGCGGTCGGCGATGTGTATGGCAGCATCTACAATCCCAAAGGCATTGACCCACACGCGCTCGTCCAACACATGAAAAAGACGCGCACCGTCATGGATTATCCCGACTGCGAGCCCGTGCCGAATGAGGATTTGTTAGAAATCAAATGCGACGTGCTTGTCCCCGCCGCGTTGGAAGAACAAATCACCGCCGAGAACGCGCCGCGCATTCGTCCCAAAATTCTGGCGGAAGGCGCCAACGGTCCGACCACCCCGGAAGCCGACAAAATTTTATTCGAGAATAACGTCTTTGTTATTCCCGATATTTTGTGCAACGCGGGCGGCGTCACCGTTTCGTATTTTGAATGGGTGCAAGATTTGCAATCGTTCTTTTGGGATGAATCCGAAATCAATCATCGCCTAAAGTTGGTGATGGACTCGTCATTCCAAGCCGTGAACGAACGCGCGCAAGCGCACAAAATTCCATTGCGGCTCGCCGCGAATATCTTGGCAATCGAACGCGTGGCGGAAGCGACGCGATTACGCGGAATCTACCCGTAAGCGAAAAGCGCAAAGCTGAAAGCTCAAAGTGAATTGCCGCATACTTTTAGCTTTGTACTTTATACTTTTGACCTTCTCAAAGAGGAGAACGAATCCATGCTGATTCAAGAACCAATCAGGGCGACCGAAACCCCCGACCTGTGGCAAGTCGCATCCACACAGTTTAATCGCGCGGCGGACGCGCTGAATCTGGAAGATAAACTGCGCGTCATTTTGGGAAATGTGAAACGCGAACTCGCGGTCAATTTTCCCGTCCGCATGTCGAACGGACACACGCTAACATTTCAAGGATTTCGCGCGCATCACAACGTCAACATGGGCCCCGCGCGCGGCGGCATCCGCTATCATCCTGGCGTGAACTCGGCGCAAGTGCGCGCCTTTGCGATGTTGAACACATGGCGCGCGGCGATTGTGAATGTGCCGTTCGGCGGCGCGAGCGGCGGCGTCGTCTGCGACCCGCGTGGACAGTTAACCGGACGCGCCATGACCGCGCGCGAATTGGAAAATCTCACGCGGCGTTTCATCACCGAAATTGATTTCATCATCGGACCACATGCCGATATTTTGGTGCCAGAAGTGAATATCACGCCCGAAATCGTCGCGTGGATTATGGACACCTATTCGATGCATCACGGTCAAATGGTGACGAGCGTCGTCACTGGCAAACCGCTCGCGATCGGCGGCAGCGCGCTGCGCGATGAGGCAGGCGGATTGGGCGTCAAGTTGGTGGTGGAACAAGCCGCGCGCTGGAAAGGGCTTGACTTGAACGGCGCCAATGTCGTCATTCAGGGTTTTGGCAACACGGGCAGCAACGCGGCAATGTTTTTGCACGAGCTCGGCTGCAATATTATCGCCGTCAGCGATGTGAGCGGCGCGATTGTGAGCGCCAAACGGCTCGACCCGCATCAGATCGAACGCTATCGCCAGCAAAACGGCACGCTGTTAAATTATCCCGATTCCGATAATCTCGCCGAAGAAGAATTGTTGGAACTGCCGTGCGATATTTTGACGCTCGCCGGTTTGGAAAATCAGATTGACGCGCGCAATGCGCCGCGCATTCACGCGAAAATAATCGCCGAAGCCGCGAATCTGCCGACCAATCCGCAAGCCGACGATATTTTGCGCGAACGCGCTATTTTGGTCATTCCCGATCTACTCGCGAACGCGTCCAGTCTCATGTTATCGTACTTTGAATGGGTGCAAGATTTGCAATCGTTCTTTTGGACCGAAGAAGAAACGCGCGCGCGCTTGAGTCGCGTCGTCGGCACGGCGTTTGACAGCGTGGTGGCAATGTCCGAACAGCATCAAGTGGATTTACGGACGGCGGGATTAATGCTTGCCATCGGGCGCGTGGCTGAAGCGACCCGCCTGCGCGGAATTTATCCCTAAACAATTTGACACGGCGCGTCGCGCGTGTTAGGATAGCGCTGTTCACATAAACTATGCGTCGCCGAAACAGACTTGCGCGCGCTGATAGAGAGTCGCAGAAAAGGTGGAACTGGGACAGCGCGGACGAGAATGCTCCAATCGGCGGTGAAATTTTTTCACAACGCAGCGACGACGAGTCGTATCGGTTCGCTCCCGTTATCGAGCGATAGAGGTTTCGCTAGTCCGCCAACGCCAATTTTTCATTTGGCGGATAGGACAAGCGTAAACAAACAAAGGTGGCACCGCGAGCGACGCTCGCCCTTTCGAGGGCGAGCGTTTTTTATCGTGCCGCCTTAAAGCCGCAATTCCCACAGGAGGAAGCATGAACGACTTGCGCCTTATTCGCGAAAAACCTGAACTCTTGCGCGTGGCGTTGACCAAACGCCAAATGGATGCCGCGCCCGTAGAACGCATTCTCGCGCTGGACCAAGAACACCGCGCGAAACTCTCCGAGCTCGAGACGCTGCGCGCGCAACGCAACGCTTTTTCAAAACAAGTCGGCCAGCTGTCCGACGCGCGCGGGCGCGAACAAATCAAAGATCAAGTGCGCGTCATCAACATTCAGATTGATTCGCTCGAAACGCTGGTCGGCGAACTCGACGCGCAGCTGCAAGAAACTTTGCGCGAGCTGCCCAACCTGCCCGACGCGGATGTGCCGATCGGCAAAGACGACAGCGAAAACGTCGTCATTAAAAATGTCGGCGCGCCGCGCGCATTTGATTTTACGCCGCAGCCGCATTACGAACTCGGGCCAAAACTTGGCTATCTCGATTTCGAACGCGGCGTCAAACTCGCAGGCACGCGTTTCTATGTCACGAACGGCGCGCTCGCCAAATTGCAGCGCAGCTTGATTCAATGGCTGCTCGACCATCATATCGCGCGCGGCTATCGCGAATTCGGTTTGCCGTTCATGGTCAAAGAGGACATTATGCTCGGCGCGGGCCAACTGCCGAAATTTCGCGACAATTTGTATCACGATGTCGAACGCGACGCCTGGTTTGTGCCAACCGCCGAAGTGCCGCTGACCGGTCTGCACATGGGCGACATTCTCGACGGCGCGCAGCTCACGTTGAATTACACCGCGTACACGCCCTGCTTTCGCAAAGAAAATCTCGCGGCGGGCAAAGACACGCGCGGCATCAAGCGCGGCTTTCAATTCGACAAAGTGGAAATGTACAAATACGCGAAACCCGAAGACTCGGACGCCGAATTGGACAATATGGTCGCGGACATTGAAAGCGTGTTGAGCGATTTGGAGATTCCCTATCGCGTCAAACAGCTTTGCACCGGCGATCTCGGCTTTGGTTCGGCGAAAACGTACGACCTCGAAGTCTGGGCGCCCGGCATCGGCGAATGGCTCGAAGTATCGAGCGCGTCGAACGTGCGCGAATTTCAAGCGCGACGCGGCAATATTCGTTTTCGGCGCGAGCGCGGCGCCAAACCCGAATTCGTCCACACGCTCAACGGTTCGGGGCTCGGCATCCCGCGCACCATGATCGCGATTATCGAAAATTACCAGCAGGCGGATGGTACGCTCCAAGTGCCGAAAGCGCTGCGCGACTATGCGCGATTGGACGCGATTAAATAAAGCGCGCGAAAACCGGCGGCAAACGATTCACGCGACGCGAACGGCTAAATGTCAAATCAAAAATCCGAAATCCTAGATCTAACCTTTGCAAGCATGGCGCACGGCGGCGAAGCGTTAGCGCGCACGCCAGACGGGCGCGTTATTTTTGTCCCATACGCCATAACGGGCGAAACCGCGCGCGTCGAAATCGTCGAAACCAAGCGCGGTTTCGCGCGCGGCCGCATTGTCGAATTGGTAGAACCGTCGCCGCAGCGCGTGGCGCCGCGCTGTCCCCATTTTCCGATTGTTGGTAGGGGCAAAGCATTGACAAACGCGGATGCGACAAATCAGACGACTGCGCATGCCGATGCTTCGCCCTTGCGCGCGTGCGGCGGTTGTCAATGGCAGCACATTGCCTACAACGCGCAGTTGGAATTTAAAACCCAAATCGTGCGCGACCAATTCGCGCGCGTGGCGAAAATGCCGAGCGCCAATATTCTGCCCACGCTGCCCGCGCGCCTTGAATGGTTCTATCGCAACAAGATGCAATTTAAATTGAACGCGCGCGGCGCGTTGTGCCTGTTGGCGCCCGATTCGCGCACGCGCGTGCCGATTGAAAAATGTTTCATTATGAATCCCGCGCTCGCTGAAATGTTTCACACGCTTGAACTTGACCCCGAGAGTTTTACGGACGTAACGCTGCGCGCCAGCGAGAATACCGGCGAACGCTTTATTACGCTGGAATCGGATGACCCGGAAATTCCTGAAATCGAAACCGACGAACCGGTTTCAATCGCGTTTACGTGCGAGGATGTGACCGTGCCGTTGGTGGGCAAAACGCGTTGGGCGGAACGCGTGGGCGCGCGCGTTTTTGAAATTTCACCCGACGCGTTTTTTCAGGTTAATACATCTATGGCGAAAGAATTGCTGCGACTCGTGGAAACGGCGCTCGCGCCGCGCGCGGACGACGTTTTGCTCGACGCGTACAGCGGCGCGGGTTTGTTTGGTTTGACGCTCGCGGCGCGCGTCGCGCGCGTGATTGAAATCGAAGAACATCCCGGCGCGCGCGAGGATGCGCAAGCGA
This sequence comes from Anaerolineae bacterium, assembly GCA_021463195.1. Lineage (GTDB taxonomy): Bacteria > Chloroflexota > Anaerolineae > UBA4142 > SHND01 > SHND01. The sequence goes on along the minus strand of JAJTXZ010000010.1, from coordinate 76,773 downwards.
ACGCGACGGATTTAGACAATGTAGAGTTTCATCAAGGACGCGTTGAAACTATTTTGCCGCAGTTGGATGTAAAAATTGATGTAGCGGTTATGGACCCGCCGCGCGCGGGTTTGGACCGTTTCGCGTTGGACGCGCTCGCGGCAAAACAGCCGCGCGCGCTGGCGTATGTTTCGTGCGACCCCGCGACGCTTGCGCGCGACGCGGCGCGTTTAGCGCAGCATGGTTACGTGCTGGAATCCGTTCAGCCCGTTGACATGTTTCCGCAAACGTATCATATCGAATGCGTCGCGACGTTTCGCCGCGCGTCCGTTTGACCGCATTCCGCAAGCGCCATAGAATTCCGCGCGTATTTCGAGCGCGCGCCGCAGATTGCGCGCGCACCGGTGACAAAAATAAAATGAATGCACAAGAATTATTGAAACGGTACGCGGCGGGCGAACGCGATTTTGCCAACGCCGATTTGCGCGGCATAAAATTCGTCGAAGAAAAACTGCGCGGCATTGTATTGCGCGGCGCGAATTTGGAAAAAGCGGATTTTGGGTGGGCGAATCTCGAAGGCGCGGATTTGGAGGGCGCGAACCTCAAGGGCGCCAATTTGCATTCGGCGCATTTGAACAAAGCCAATCTGATGAACGCCGATTTATCCGACGCGAAATTGAAAACGTGCGGCTTGCGCCAAGCCAATCTCGAAAACGCGAATTTACGCGGCGCGGTGCTGGTCGGAGCGAAATTGCAAGGCGCGAATTTGAAAAACGCGAACTTGGTCAAAACGCACCTCGACGGCGCGGATTTTACCGACGCGGATACCACCGGCGCGGACATGACTTTTACCGAAACGACGAACGCAGTCGGCTTGGTCATACCCAAAGACAAAGCGTCGCTCAAACGTTTTGACCGCTCCGCGTCTTGAATCGCGCGCGCCGCAACGAACGCGTTACGCAAACGCCAGTTCGCCGTTTTAAAACCGCTCCAATATTTTGCGCGCGCCCGCCGCCGCGCGCCCGCGATGACTGATTTTATTTTTTTCCTCTGACGAAAATTCCGCCAGATGTCTTGTGTCGCCGCGTGGAATAAAAATCGGATCGTAGCCAAAACCGTTCGTCCCGCGCGACTCGAACGCGATTTCGCCTTCGCAGACGCCGTCGCTCGCCCACGTTTGCCCTTGCGCGTCGGCAATGACAATGACGCAGCGAAAACGCGCCGCGCGCTGCGCTTGCGGCACATCGCGCATTTGCGCGAGCAAATACACGTTACGCTCCGCGTCGCTTTTGCCCGCGCCCGCGTACCGTTTGGAATAAACCCCCGGCGCGCCATGCAGCGCATCCACCTCGAGGCCCGAATCGTCGGCGAGCGCGCGCAAGCCGCTTTGACGCGCGTACGTCAACGCTTTGAGTCGCGCGTTCTCAGCCAGCGTCGCGCCAGTCTCCGCCACTTCGTCAACGATGCCCGCGTCCGCCAACGTCACCAATTCAAATGGCAACCCGTCCAACAGTTCGACATATTCACGCAGTTTTTCGCGATTATGCGTCGCAATCAATAGTTTCATGGCGATTTTGTATTTTCCCCAATTTTCGCTAGAATCTCCGCATTCACTCGCGCAAAGGAACCTATGGATTTAGAACGCGGTTTTTCGCTAATTGAATTTTTGCTCTTTATCACGCTCGGCGTCGTGCTGGTGTGGCTCGCCACGCTCGAATTTCGTCTCATGCGTCTGACCAAAACGCTGCGGATGCTCTTTAGCGGACGCACGGGCGGCGATTTGGAAGCGGTGCTGCGCGAATACATGGAACGCATGGACCGTACCGACGAAACCATCAAGACGTTTAACGCGCGCGCGACAGAGATTGAGCGCAAAGCCCCGTTCAACGTGTCGCATGTCGGCGTCGTGCGCTTTAACCCATTCGCGGATAAAGGCGGCGACCAAAGTTTTGCCGTCGCGTTCTTGGACGACCACGGTGACGGCGTCGTCTTTACCGGGCTGCATTCGCGCGCCGATGTGCGCGTCTATGCCAAACCGATTGTAGGCGGCATTTCGACTTATCCGTTGACGAACGAAGAGAGCGAAGCCATCCACCGCGCCAATACGCACATTGAACGCGCCGCCGCTCTAAAATAGCCACTCAACCTGACAGCTCATGCTGTCAGGTTTTTTTTATGGCGCGACCCATTATAATCGTCAACGACAAAACGCGATAGATTTTGCGGCGCGGACATCAAAAAACCTACAACCTTGCGAAGGATTCAAGCTTTCGCAAGGTTGTAGGGTCCTATCGGACCGCGTTTTATTGACATCCACTTGTGCTATAATCGCGGTATTGCGATGCGTTGCGCGTTGATAATGACGGTCAAGAATGAAGCGGACACGTTGTCGCGTTTATTCGAGACGCTGAGCTTGCAAACCAAACAACCCGATGAAATCATTGTCGCGGACGGCGGTTCGTCCGACGCCACCGTAAAACTGTTGCGCGACGCGGCAAAACAATTTTCGCTGCGCGTGCTGGAATGTCCGGGCGCGAATATTTCGCAGGGGCGCAACGCGGCGATTGCGGCGACGGACGCGGAAATTATCGCGAGCATGGATGCGGGCGTGCGGCTCGACCCACGCTGGTTTGAAAGTTTAACTGCGCCCTTTTTTCAAACCGACGCGCCCGATGTGGTCAGCGGTTTTTTTCTGCCCGATCCGCAGAACGCGTTCGAGACCGCGCTCGCGGCGACCACATTGCCGCAGCTGCGCGAGATTCATCCCGAGACGTTTCTGCCGTCGTCGCGCTCGATCGCGTTTCGGCGCGCAGCATGGGAAAAAATCGGCGGCTATCCCGAATGGTTGGATTATTGCGAAGATTTGATTTTCGATTTTGATTTGCGGGACGCGGGTTTTCGTTTTCAATTTGAACCGCGCGCGGTAGTATATTTTCGTCCGCGTCCGACGCTCGGTAAATTTTTCAAACAATATTATTTGTACGCGCGCGGCGACGGCAAAGCCAAGCTCTGGTGGAAACGGCACTTGATTCGTTACGTCACCTATCTCGGCGCGCTGCCCTTTTCGTTCGCGATTTTTCCGTTCGCGCCGATTATCTCGTTGGCCATGTGGCTCGGCGCTAGCGCGGCTTTGTTCGGCGCGCCGTATCGGCGCTTGTGGCGGTTGGCGAAAAATTTATCGCCGCGTGAAAAATGCAAAGCGTTTTTGTGGACGCCGTTGATTCGCGTGAGCGGCGACGCGGCAAAAATGCTCGGCTATCCGGCGGGCGTGTGGTGGCGCGTGACGCGCCCAAACAGTTTTTCCAAAGCGGCGTGAACGCAAACGCGCGTTTGATCCCAAAATTCATCAGGTTTTTTTATGAAACTCGGCTATATTTATTCGCCCATCTTTCTTACGCATTCAGCGGCGGGACATCCCGAAGCGCCGCAGCGACTTGAAGCGATCATGCAAGTTTGGCAGGATATGCATCTTACGGACGAACTGCTGGCAATCGAGCCGACGCCCGCGGCAGACGAGCGTTTGCTGCGCGTGCATTCACAAAAACATCTGAATATAATTGAATATGGCGAACGACGCGGCGGCATTCAAATTGACGGCGACACGTACATGAACGAATCGTCGCGCGGCGCGGCGTATCTCGCGGCGGGCGCGGCGATGAACGCGGTGGATGCGGTTATGACGGGCATCGTGGACACGTCGTTTTCGCTCGCGCGTCCGCCGGGCCATCATGCGACGCGCGATTTGGCGATGGGTTTTTGTTTATTCAATAATGTCGCGGTCGCGGCGCAGTACGCGATTGACCATTACCATCTGGAACGCGTGCTCGTGGTGGATTTTGATGTGCATCACGGCAATGGCACGCAAGATATTTTTTACGCGCAATCGGACGTCTTTTATTTTTCGACGCATCGTTATCCGTTTTATCCCGGTTCGGGCCATTGGCGCGATGTTGGCGCCGAAGCGGGACGCGGCTATACCTTTAACGTGCCGATGCCGCACAGCGTCGGGAACGACCAATTCGCGCGCGTGTTTGACGAATTGTTGTATCCCGCGATGAAACGTTATCAACCGCAGTTGGTATTGGTATCGGCGGGCTATGACGCGCATTGGGCGGACCCGTTAGGCGCGTCAACGCTATTAGATAGCGAGGGTTATTTTCACCTCACGCAAGCGCTGCATAATATCGCGCGCGAGTTCGCGCAAGGGCGCATTGTATTTCTTTTGGAAGGCGGCTATAACTTTGACGCGTTGGCGTGGTCATGTTACGCGAGCGCGCGGGCGCTGTTGGGTCGTTCCAAACCAGAAGACCCGCTGGGGCCGCCGCCGCGTAAAGAACGCGACATCGCGGATTTGATTGGGCATTTGCGCGAGGCGCATCAACTTGATTGAATCCACCGATTGCCTTTTTGACGCGCGCCGCAACCTGACGAAAATAGTATCAAACTCGTTCCGTCTTTTCACTCATGGCTGATGTACTTTTGCGCGAATATATCGAACAACTGCGCGCGCACATTCAAGCGCGCCAGTTGTCGGACGCGTTTGCGCTCGGGCGACACATTCTGCGCTATTATCCCAAACATATCGAGACGTACGTAACCTTGGCGCAAGCCAGTCTCGAAGCTGATGATTTGGCAGGCGCGACCGATTTATTTCGCCGCGTCTTGAGCGCCGACCCCGAAAATGTTGTGGCGTTAGCGGGAATGGCGCTTATCCACGAAACTCAAAATCGCAACGACGAAGCGTTGTGGTATCTCGAACGCGCGTACGAAATGCAACCGACCAATGACGATTTACGCCGCGAATTGACGCGCGTGCGCGAATTGTATTACGGCGCGGACACTGAACGGCTCGAATTGACGTCGGGCGCATTAGCGCGCATTTACGCGCGTCAAGGACAATACGCGTCCGCCGTGAATGAATTTCGTCGTCTGCTGCGTCAAGAAAGTCAACGTTATGACGCGCGCGTTGCCTTGGCGGAAACTTTGTATCGCGCGGGACGCGCTGACGAAGCCGCGCAGCTCGCGCAAAATATTATGGTGGACGCGCCGTATTCGCTCAAGCCGAATTTAATTCTCGGCGTCTTGTGGACCGAGAATGCTGTGGCTGAAGGACAGCAATATTTGACGCGCGCGGCAGCATTGGATCCCGAGTACCGCGTCGCGCGCGACCTCATCGGCGCGCGTTTTGCGGATGCGCCGCCGCCGCGTTTACCGTCGCAGCAAGACACGAGCGCCCCCGCGCCTTGGCAAGACCAATCTATCGGCGCCGCGTCCGACACATCCACCCTACGCGTCGCCGCGGATGAACAGCAAGCGATTACCGCGCCGGACGATTTTGAAGCGAAAACGCGCGCGGCAGCCCCAGTTGAAGCGTTCTCGCCGCCAAGCGTCGAAATTCCGCTTGCCGTCGCCGCAGAGATCCTTGTCACACCCGAACCTAAAATCGTCGCGACACCTGAACCTGAAACCGTCGCGACGCCCGAACCTGAAATTGTCGCCGAGTCTACTATCTCTGACCCAACATTGGCGGAAATCGCGGCAGCCGAAAAACAGTACACCGCGCCGCCGCGCCCGCGTTCCAAAAGCGATGCCATCCCCACAGATGCGATTGCGGCAGCCGCCGCCGCGTTGGCGACCAGCATCGCGGCGGATAAATTAAAACAACCCGCGCCCGCGCGGCGGACGCATCCCGCCTTACCCAAAGTGCGACCGGTCATTAGCGGCGCGGCAGAAAAATTGCCCGCGTGGCTGCGTCTCGGCGTCACGCCCGCGCAAGCATCCGCCTCATTTGAGACACCGCTCACTACTGCCGAACGCATTGCGCCGATTGTCACGCCGGAAACGTCAGACCATTCGCCCGATTGGCTTGTCCAAGCGCAAGCGCAAACGCAAACGTCCGATACGCCGAGCGCCGCAGCCGATGAGACATTGCCGGATTGGCTGCGCGCCGCGCCGCTGGCGCAATCCGCCGCGCAAAGCGAAATCGCGCCCTTGCGCGCGAAAACCGTCGCTGCCGCGCAAGCCGAGTTGCCCGAATGGCTGCGCGAACCGCCGCAACCACAAGCGAGTTCCACTATAGCCGAAACGCCGCCCGCGCCGACGCTGCGCGTCGAGACACCGCCGCCAAGCTCTAGCCCGCCGCCCGCCGCGCCCATGGCAGTTGACGCGCCAGTAGAGCCAGAGTCGCCGCCAGCGCGCGCGGAAACCGCCGCCGTTGGCGCGGAACCTGTCGCGCCGGAACGCATTACGCCCGCGGAAAAACCGTTGGACGCGCGCGCGTTAATTGAATTGGCGCGCGGCAAACAAAATAACGGCGACCTCAAAGGCGCATTGGATTCGTACGAGCGCGCGATGCATCGCCGCCCGAATCATCTCGACGAAATCATCGGCGATTTGCAAACGCTGCTCCAACAACCCAACACGCCGTCAACCGCGCATCGGCTGCTCGGCGAAGCGTATGCGATGGCGGGCCGCTATAAAGAGTCGTTGGAACAATATCGGCTCGCAATGGGAAAATAAAAAATCCGGACACAACCACGCGGCGCGTGCGCCGCGCATTTCTAACTGGGGAGGATTCCTTTGCAACGCACACTCGTAATTGTCAAACCTGATGGCGTGCAGCGCGGTTTGGTGGGGAAAATTCTCGCGCGCTTTGAAGAACGCGGTTACAAAATCATCGCGTTAAAATTTATGGCGGTCTCGATGGAGCTCGCCGAAAAGCATTACGCCGTCCACAAGGGTAAATTCTTTTATCAAGGATTGGTGGATTATATCACCTCCAGTCCGGTCGCGGTCATTATTTTGGAAGGACACGAAGTGATTGGCGCGGTCCGCAAAATGGTCGGCGCGACGCGGCCTTGGGAAGCGGACGCGGGCACCATTCGCGGCGATTACGCGGCGATGGGTTTACGGAATTTGATACACGCATCCGACGCGCCTGAAACCGCGGCGAGCGAAATCGCGTTGTGGTGCCAACCCGACGAGTTGGTCGAATACACCCGCGCGATTGACACGTGGGTTAACGAATAAACCGAAAAAAATTCGCGGCGCTGCCGCGAATTTTTTTTATTATTGCATCCGCACCAACACCGGCGCGTTACTCCACAGTTCTTCCAAATCGTAATAGTCGCGCGTGCCGGGGTCAAAGATATGCGCGATCACGCTGCCATAATCTAACAAAATCCAACCCGAATTTAATTCGCCTTCCACCGACAGCGGCAGTTTGCGATGCGCTTTTAATTTTTTTTCAATGTCGTCCACCACCGCTCGCGCTTGGCGTTCGCTTTCCACCGTCGCAATCACAAAATAATCAGACAAGGTCGAAACTTTGCCGGTATCCAAAATTACGATATCGGCGCCCTTTTTATCGGAAATAATTTCGGCGATTTCACGCGCCAGTTCAATCGGTTCCAGAAGCGCTTCTCCTTTCACATTATAGTTTATGTTACGCAGTAGTAGGGCAAATTTGAAATTTGCCGTACGTTTGCGCGCTATTTTTTAGCGCATGCGCGTAACGTGAATTATAGTTTGATTATATCACATCCGACCAGCGGTCCGCGTCCTGTGTTTTGAGCGGAATCACGCGCGTCGCTTGCCAGCCGCGTTCCGTTTCCACCACGCTAAATTCCACGATATCTCCGCGTTCCAAATTGCGCTGGCCCGCGCGCGCAATCGCCGTGTAATGCACAAACACTTGGCGATTTTCTTCTTGCCAGAAAATGAAACCATAGCCCTTGTTTTTGGCGAACGATTTCACAACGCCGCGATAACGCGTTTCTGTCTCGCTCATACGCTAACTCCATCACGCGCGGCGCGCTAAAAATTTTTTACCGCGCGCGTTTCAAAGCCACGCGCGCCGCCGCAAATTCCACGCGAACGCATAACCAAACGGAATCGGCAGCCAAAACGAAATTAACCGAAACAATAAGCTCGCGCTGACCGCGACCGGCAGCGGCACACCCAACGCGGTGGACAGGAGCGCCAATGCCGTCTCCATCACGCCAATTTGGCCCGGGACTGCCGCGAGCGTTGCCACCGAAGTGGAAACGATAAAAATCAAAAGCGCCGCGCCGGGCGCAATCGCATAACCGATGGCGCGATACGCAAAATACAATGCCACCGCGTCGCTGCCCAATCGCGCGAGCGAGCAGCAGAACGAAATGAATACTCGCCCCGGGTCTGCGCGCGCCAGCGCGAGCGCGCGATAAAAATCGTCCACGCCATCGCGCACTCGCCGCGCGTCATACAAATTGCGCCGCGCGATTTTACCGACAACGCGATTCAGACCTTGCGCCAAGGCATCCGCGAGCCGTTCCACCAACGCGCGGTTGCGCAAAAGCGCCGCGCCCAAAACCGCCAAAAGCGCCGCGCCCGCGATGATTGCGCCCAACACGCGCGCGTCCAACACATTTCCCGCCTCGCTCAGCCATACAAACGTCGCGCCGGAAAAAAAAAGCAACGCCACCGCGCCGAGACTCGCCAAATCTTCAATCGTCTCGACCGCGAGGAATGTGCCGCTGCGCATGCCGCGCCGCAGAAAAAACGCGAGCCGCAAAGCCAAGCCCGCCGCGCCGCCGACAAACGCGCGGTTCGCCGCTTGCGCCGCGACGACGACCTGAAACAAAGGGGCGAACGGCACGCGCATTTCCACAATGCGCGTCACCGCGCGCAGCGAAAATGTCATTGCCACATAGCGCGCCGCTTGAGTGAGCGCGATGCACGCGACAAAAAATAAATTCGCGCGGCGCAGCAGCGCGAGCGTTTCCGCGCTGCCCGCCAGCCAAGTGAGCAAAATGGTCGAACCCAATCCAAGCAAAAAAAGGACGCCCAGCCAGCGCCCTTCGCGGCGCGCGCGCGGAACGTCGGACAGCGGCGGCGTATCGGCGAGAATAATATTTTCGCGCGAATCACTCATGCCATGCCAACTCGATATTTTCTACGCATCCATCACCTCTTGCGTTTCGGCGACCAAATCGCCTTCTTGCTGCGCCAACAGCGGAATGCGTTTCAATACGTCCGCGCGAAATTTTCGGACAAAGAAATAAATGAGCGCCAATGGAAAGGGCAGCCACAAGCCGCCCCAATAAAGCAACGGGTCAAGCGACGGCGGCGACGAAAAACGGTCCAGATTAAAAATAATCAACATGCAGCTCGTGCCAACGACGAAAAAATTGGGGATCGCGTCGCCGGCATGAATCAGTTTCATTCCCGTCGAACGCACTTTGGTCAGGGGCCACAATAAATTGCTGCCCAAATAACCCAGTTGGTCCTCGAGCACATGCGCCATCACGGCGAACGCGCCAATCAACCCGGCAGTCACATACAACGGATGGTCCATCCAAAAAAATAGCGCGCCGCAAAGTGTCCCGAATAACAGCGCCATAAAGAACGAATGCGAATATTGGCGATGCCATGGGATAAAATCAATTTCCACGCGATCATTGCGCCATTCCAACGCGAACGACGGTCCGCTAAAAATATCCACTGTCACAAAGTCGCCATAAGTCGGCAAGAGCGGCACATGAATTTTGGCGCGTCCTTTCGGCGAGACGCGCAAACTTTCGGGCAGCGGGATTTGCGAAGTGTTGACGATGGGCCCAAGTTGGACGAGCGCCTCGCCGTTTTGCGTATCGAATTTGATGGAATACTGCTGCCACCAATCGGGCCCGAGACGCATCGTATTGCATTTCAAGATTTGTTTTTTATGCGTCGCGCCCACGCGGTCAATGCCCGCCGCGATTTCATCCGCGATTTTTTGCGCCTCGAATTGTTCGGGATGCGGATCAATCAAAATATCCGGTTCCTCGATAAAACGCGCGAATTTAAAATCAAGCGTGTCGGGCAGCAAGCCGCCAATGCCACCCAATACCAGAATGAATGAACCCGCCACCGCCGCATGCACTGCGTCAGGAAAAAATGTGCCGACGGCGACGCCGGTGATGAAATGGGAAATGCCTTTCATGGGAAATGATTCTGAAATTCGCGCTAAATCAATCTCAACCATTCCGCGACCGTTGGGCCCAAACCCGCTAAATTTAATGTGATCGGCACGAGCAACACGCCGAGACAATTCATGCGCCGCGAACCCCACAGCACGGGCAGCCAGCCAATCGGCACAGCGACGAGCATGACGAACAAGCCGCCGACGCCGGTGAAAAAATAGACGAGGGCGACGAGCAAAAACATTGTCGCGATTGAAATGTAACGATAGTTCACTTTTTGCACAAGCCACACCGCCGCGCGCGAATACAATAGCAGCAAGAAAAATGACAGCACGCCGCACAGCGCAATCAAGCCGACGCTGACATAATACAAATCGTAACCCGCCGGCGTATAAATTGTCGCCAACATGCCCGACATACCGCCTTTGACAATGCGCGCCGCCGGCAAAAAGAATAACCAGAACGCGCCGACATAATACAAAAATTTCGATGTGCCTTGCGAAATAATAAACACGCGGTCATCGCGCTGCGCGGTGGCGTGACCCGCCAAATAACCGCCCACGCCGCCCGTCACCACCGGAAAAAACGCCGCAAACAAGCCGCCCAACGCGCCGGAAAAAACTCCACGCGCAATCATGGCGGGCGGCGCGTCGAATGTTTTAGCAATGTGCTGCGGCGGAATTTTGGCGCCGGATAAAATATTATCCATCACCCATGGAACCGCGAACAAGCCGACGAACGCGGGTAATAAATTTTGAAAAGCCCGCTCGGTCGGCACCGGCGACGCGTACATCAACACCATGCCCAAAATGCCCGACAGCGCAAAAGTCAAAATGCCCGCGCCCAATCCTTTCCACGCGTCCCACAAACGCGCCAAACCCGTTGCGCCGCGATCGCCGCCTTTGGGCCACTCAGCCATAAGCATATACACGATAATGACGGCGAGAATCCAATGCAGATGCGGCAGCACAATCGCGCGCAGCGTTCCAAAAAGCGTTTCCGCGAACGGCGCCAGCAAAATCAAAATCACAATGCCGCCGAGACCGCCGATGCCCGTCAGCGCCGCCGCTTCATAGCCGCGCGACATGAGCAGATATTTTTGTCCGGGCAGTACGATAAAAATTGTCGAGTCATCGGGCGCGCCGAGAAAAATCGCCGAGACGGTATTGAGCATCGCATAGCCCACAATCATGCCGAGCAGCAGCATCGCCAATTCGTCGCCGCCGATAAATTTCTGCGCGCTCACCGCGAACAAAATAAAAATGCCCGCGATGTTGTACACATGCAGCGCGGGAATCAACGCCAGCAGCGACGCGAGCAGCGTGCCGACAATCGCGTACAACGCGAGAGGCAAAATTTCCGCATTCATTCAATCACCATTGTATCGGCGACGATTTCCAGTTTGCCGCGAAATAGATTCACTTTGCCGCGCGCGGTGACGGTCGCGCCAAGCGCGAGTTTAGCTTGGACCGTCGTCAAGACATCGCTAAACACCGTGATTTGAATTTTGCCGCTGTCATCTTGCAGCGTCACATATTTTCCTTTGGAAAAATCGGCGAGATCCACAAGCGCGCCTTGGACCTGAACAATTTGGTCCACATCATCCGCTGACAGCGAACCGATGGCGCGCGTTTCGATTTGCGGCGTTTGCGCCGCCGCCAATAATTCCACCGCGTCAGCGTTCGCGGGAATAATTTCCAGCATATCGTTGAATACATCAATTTTGCCCGTCACGCGCACTTGCGCGCCAACTTGCAACGCATCGCGTAGCGCGAGCGTTTCAAGCACGTCCGACCAAATCAACACTGTGATTTTGCCCGTCGTGTCATCGAGCGTATAGCGCATGCCTTTGGAAAAGGGATTCACGCGCGTCAAGACGCCATTCACGATCACCAACGCGTCTTTATCCGCGGCGGACAAGGACGCGATAGCGCGCGGCGTCGGCGCAGCGGTCGGTTCGCGCGTCGGGCGCGGCGTTGCGGTGAGCGCGTCAAGCGGCGACGTATTTTGAGCGATTGTCGTCGCGTCGGGCAACGCGGTGACATTGGCTTGCGCTGTCGCCGCGCTGATTTTTATATCGCTCGCGCGCTGCGGCACAATTTCATATTCGCCGCGATATTGCGATACTTTGCCCAAAACTTGGAGCTGCGCGCCATTTTGGATTTCATGCGCGTTCGGTATTTGGTCAAAAAGGTCTTGCCACAGCACCAACGTCAGCGCGCCCGAATCATCCGCGAGCGTCACGCGCACACCCTGCGAAAATTTCGTCACGCGCGTCACTTGAGCCACGACCTGCACGCGTTGATTCACGCGCGCGGCGTCAATCGCGCCGATGCGTATAACCGTCGCGGCGGTATTGTCCACATCCATTTTCTGAAGATCGCGCGGCTGTCGCAAAAGAATTTGCGGGGTATCGCGAAAATACGTGACGACCCCGCGCGCTTCCACGCTGTCGCCCAACGCCAAAGGCGCGCGCGCGCCATATAATTTTTCAATATCGCCGCTCAGCGCCACATCCACTTCGCCCGATGCGTCGCCGAGCGTGATGAGCGTCAAGCCCTGAAAGGGTTGGCGAAGGTCGCGCACATCGCCGCGCACAATCACGTATTGATATTCATCGTCAAACCCAATGTCGGCGATTTGGATTGCGCGCGCGTCGGGCGGAATGATTTGAAGTTTGTCGGCGGTAGTGAGATTGAACGAGGTAAAATCATCGCGCACGCGCAGATTGCCTTCCATCATGATTTTATCGCCGACAGCGGGAATTTTTTCGGCGGCAAGCAATGCCTGCGTCACATCGCGAAACGCGCCCGCTTGAATTTCACCCGTATCGTCGGTAACATAAAAACGCAGCGTTTGCGTGTCCGGGTCATACAGGGGGCCCCGCGTGACGACGCCATCCAAACGCACATACGCGTAATTCATCGTCGCGCCAATGTCGCCGATTTTGGTCAGCGGCGTCGCCGCGCCACCAGCGGCGAACACCAAAATGGCGACGCCCAGCACGGCGAGAATCAAACAGACAATCCGCAGATAACCGAGCGGAATCCGTTTTTTGATAGCGGCGCCGCAATAGGGGCATTTCTCGAGCGGTCCGACAAAACGCCCGCAGGAAGGACACGTCGCGCCAACTTGATGCGTGGAAACGGTCATGGGAAATCTATCGCGAATGAATCGTTTTTTTTTATAAAATGGGACGTGTAAAAGTATAGCACAGCGCGCGGCGTTTGAATAGCGTAAAACTTTCCTATGCTATAATCGCAATCGCAAAATAATTTCTGCCAACGGAATTCATCATGTCATTAACCCGCGAACAAGTGGCGCACATTGCTGAATTGGCGAAACTCGAATTGAGCGGCGTCGCAATCGAGAGCATGACGCGGCAGCTGTCGGAAATTCTTGATTACGCCGCGCTGCTCAATCAACTCGACACTGACGCGCTTGCGCCCACCGCCAGCGTCATCCCCAATCAAAATGTCATGCGCGCGGATCTGGTTACGCCGTCGCTACCGCGCGAGACCGCGCTGCGCAACGCGCCCGATACGGACTCGCAGCGCGAATTCTTGCGCGTGCGCGCGATTTTGGACGATTGAAATGAAGATTGCCTGGTTCGGACATGTCGCCAGCGCGCGCCGCAATGGAATCATCACCTATTCGCGCATGATGCTTAACGGCTTGAGCCAGCGTCAGGTGGAGGTGGTCTTTTTTTATCACGCCACGCGCGAACGCCATCTAGTCACGCCGCCCAATGTGCGCGCGGTGCGTATCGGCGCGTTGGATATTATGAAACGCGCGACCGTCGCGTCGCTGCAAGCGGAGCGCACCATCAAAAATATTTTGCGCCTGGAACTCCCCGCTGTCGCGCACGTCTCGCTCTCGTTCTCGAATCTCGATTCAGCCATTCCCGAATTGTGCCATGCATACAATATTCCCGCCGTCGCCACCGTGCATATGCCGTACGGCCAGCCACGTTCGTTTTGGGGCACCGCAATGCGCGTGGTCTATCGCATCTATGTCAACACCCTTGACAAATATGATGCCGTAATCGTCTTTTCCGAAACACAAAAACGGATGCTGCACCGTTACGGCGTCGAACACGCGCAAATTCATGTGATACCCAATGGCATTGATATCAACGCGTATCATCCTGGGCCCGCGGACTATAAACGCGAAATCGGCGCGCGTTTGCTCGTTTCCTATGTCGGACGCGTGGATCCGGAAAAAAATGTCGGCGCGTTGTGCGAAGCGTTCACGTCATTGGATTTGCCGGATGACCATGTTTTGGTCGTGGCGGGCGATGGCTCGGATTATGGGCGTTTGCGCCGCAAATACAGCGACGACCCGCGCATTCTCTTTCTCGGACACATCGGCGACCCGCGCGAAATTCAACGCATTCTGCGCTCGTCCGATATTAACGTTTTACCGTCGTCCATCGAAGCGCTCTCGCTCGCGATGCTCGAAGCGATGGCAAGCGGCGCGGCGGTGATTGCCACGGATGTCGGCGCGGACGGCGAAGCGCTGCGCGGCGCGGGCATTGTCATTGACGTCGAACACTTGGAAGCGCAGTTGCCGCTCGCGCTGCGCCAACTTGTCGAGTTTCCGGAATTTCGCGAGGAATTGCGCCGCCGCTCGCGGGCGCGCGTCGTGGAACAATATTCGCTGCAAGGCAATCTGGACAAACTCGTTCAACTCTACGCTCAATTAAATTATCCGCTCTCTCCCAACGCGTATGCTTGAAACTCGGCTCGAACAGCTGACCGCGTGCCGCGCGGCAGCGCTCTTGCGGCAAGGCGAAATTTCGTCCGTCGAATTGACGCGCGCGATCTTGGAACGCATTTCCGCCGTTGATAAAAAAATTCACGCGTATCTGAATGTCACGGCAGAGCGCGCGCTGACTGACGCGCGCGCCGCCGATGCGCGGTTGATGGCGGCGCGGCGCGACGGCGAAACGCCCCCCCCCCTCCTCGGCGTGCCAATGTCCATCAAGGATGTGATTTCGACGCGGGATGTCGTCACCACCGCTGGCTCGCGCATGTTGGAAAATTTTACGCCGGTCTATGACGCGACAGTGATTGAAAAATTAAACGCGGCGGGCGCGCATCTCATTGGCAAAACAAATCTTGATGAGTTTGCGATGGGTTCTTCGACCGAAAATTCCGCGTTTGGCGTCACGCGCAACCCATGGGCTTTGGAACGCGTGCCCGGCGGTTCGAGCGGCGGCAGCGCGGCAGCGTTGGCGGCGGACGAAGGCATTTTCGCGCTCGGCACCGACACGGGCGGCAGTGTGCGCCAACCCGCGAGTCTGACCAATACGGTCGGTTTGCGTCCCAGTTACGGACGCGTATCGCGTTGGGGCGTCATTGCATTCGCGTCATCGCTCGATCAGGTGGGACCGATGACCAAAGATGTGCGTGACGCGGCGCTAATTCTTGACGTCATCGCAGGCGTTGACCCCCGCGATGCGACAACGGTGGATATGCCAGCGCCAAACTATCTTGCCGGTCTGGAGACCGGAGACTTGAGACTGACTGGCGTGCGCGTGGGCGCGCCGCGCGAATATTTTGTCAAAGGGATGGCGCGCGAGGTCGAAGCGGCGTTGCGCGCGGCGTTGGCGCATCTCGAAACATTGGGCGCGGAGATTCACGAAATCAGTTTGCCGCACACCCAATACGCGCTGCCAACTTATTATTTGCTCGCGCCCGCTGAAGCCTCCGCGAATCTCGCGCGCTATGACGGCGTGAAATACGGCGCGCGCGCGGACACGCCGGGCGATGTATGGGACGTGCTGCGCGCGACACGCGGCCGCGGTTTCGGCGCCGAAGTGAAACGCCGCATCATGCTCGGCACATACGCGTTGAGCGCGGGCTATTACGACGCGTACTATCTCAAAGCGCAAAAGACGCGCACGCTCATCAAACACGATTTCGATCAGGCGTTCAATCAAGTGGATGTGCTGGTCAGCGCCGCCGCGCCGACGCCCGCGTTTCGTATCGGCGAGAAAATAGACGACCCGCTGCAAATGTATCTGGCGGATTTATTCACGCTCGCGCAGCCCTTGGCAGGCATTCCGGCGCTTTGTATTCCCGGCGGTTTTGGCGCGGGCTTGCCCATCGGTTTGCAAATCATGGCGCGCGCGTTCGACGAAGCAAAGATGCTGCGCGTGGCGCACGCGTACGAACAAACGACAGATTGGCATACGCGCAAACCGGTTTTGTAGGAGACGTTATGCACCCCGGCTCGAATGGACATCTCGAACCCAAAAATGTGTTGGGCGGTTTTCTGGAAGCGTGTTGTTTTCAACCTCTGACCGGTTTTTATCGCAGCGGAGGTTGCGACACCGGCGAACAGGATTTGGGGCGGCATGTCGTGTGCGCGCAAATGACGCAAGAATTTTTGGACTTTACGCGCGCGCGCGGCAACGACTTGACCACCCCCGCGCCCGAATATGATTTTCCCGGACTCGCGCCGGGCGATAAATGGTGTCTCGGCGTATATCGTTGGCGCGAGGCGTTGGAAGCGGGCGTCGCGCCGCCCGTCATTTTGCGCGCCACGCACCGCAGCGCGCTCAATGTGGTAACGTTGGAAGAATTGAAAAAATACGCGGTGGATAAATAACCTTCCGCCATTCATTCGCCCGAACGACCCTCGGGGGGCGCGCCGGAAGGCGCGCCCCCTTTGCGCGCCCCCCCGCGACGTCCGTTGGTTTGACGGCGCCGCGATTTCAAATACAATAATTTTCGAATATATAAACATCTGCATATTTGCGGGAATTGAAATTCTCGTTTGAGAAAAGAGGGCGTACATGCGCGACCCAATCCGTCAATTCAAAGCCGAATTTTTTAGAGCGCTGGGCCATCCGGCGCGGCTCAAACTTCTCGAGTTCCTGCAGTCCGGCGAAAAGAGCGTCACGGAACTTCAGGCGCATCTGGAAATCGAACCTTCGGCGGTCTCGCAACAACTTGCGGTGCTGCGCGGTAAAAATATCGTCGAAGCGCGCAGAGCGGGCACAAGTGTTTTGTACAGCGTCCGCGATCCGCAGATTTTTGAACTGCTTGCCGTGGCGCGCCGCATTTTTAACAATCATTTGATTGACACCCAAGCGATGCTCAAACAAGCCAGTCGCGAACCGCGCCTGGAAGCAAAACGAAAAAACAAACGCGCGGCACAGCGGACAACGCGTTGAATAGGGATGCTATGAACTTTTCTTTTGTTAAACTCGTACGCGACGAATTTCGCGGCTATAACGCGACAGCTCTTCAAAAAGATTTACTCGCAGGAATTACCGTCGGCGCGGTCGCGTTGCCGCTGGCATTGGCATTTGGGATTGCTTCGGGCGCGGATGCGGCCGCCGGGCTTGTCACCGCAATTCTCGCGGGCCTTTTGATTGGCGGGTTATCCGGCGCGCCGTATCAGATTTCCGGACCCACCGGCGCGATGAGCGCGGTTTTGATTTTGCTCGCCGCCAAGTACGGGCTAGAAGGAATTTGGATTGTCGGCGTCATCGCGGGCATCCTCATTCTGTTGGTGGGCATCTTTCGGCTGGGGCATATTGTCTCGTTTATTCCGCGCCCCGTCGTCACGGGCTTTACGAGCGGGATTGCGATTATTATTTTCGTTGGACAACTGGACAGTTTGCTCGGCGTGCAGACGCCGAGCGCGGAAAATGCGTTAGCGAAATTGTGGAACATTCTGCAATTCAACTATGTACCGAATTGGCAGACGATGGTGACTGGCGGCATTGTCATCGCGGCAATGGTTTTATTGCCCAAGGCGGTGACCAAGCGCGTGCCGGGTTCCTTGATTGGAATTGGACTGGCGATGCTCACCGCGTACGTGTTTCAATTTCAAGAACCTGTGATTGGTGAAATCCCACGCACGCTCATTTTGGAAAATCGTTTGACGTTTGCGACATTTTTCAACGCGCAGACGGTCCAAGCGCTGCCCAATTTGTTGGTGCCGGCGTTGAGTGTTGCCGCGCTCGGCGGAATCGAATCATTACTGTGCGGCGCGGTCTGCGGCAACGCGACCGGAAAAAAAATGGATAGCAATCAAGAATTGCTCGCGCAAGGCATCGGCAACATCGTGATTCCATTTTTTGGAGGTGTGCCTGCAACGGCTGCGATTGCGCGTTCCAGCGTTGGGGTTGCCAGTGGTGGACAGACGCGTTTGACGAGTATTTTCCACGCCTTGTTTTTGCTCGCGGCGGCGTTTCTCTTGGCGCCGTTGATTGGCCAAATTCCATTGGCGGCATTGTCCGGCGTTTTGATGGTGACGGCGGTTCGCATGAACGAATGGCATGAAATTCGTTGGATGTTTCGCCATCGCTTCAAGAGCGCGATTGCGGCGTTCTTGATTACGATGGTTGCGACCGCGTATTTGGATTTAACGCAAGCGGTTATTCTGGGCGTGGCATTGAGCGCCATGTTATTCATCAATCAAATTGCGACGATTAATGTGACGCTCAGTGACGTGGATGTGGAAATTTTGGAAGCGCGCGGGATTCGCTTGAATGGGGCGCACGAACATATTCGCATTGCGTATTTGACGGGTCCGCTTTTTTTTGGCGCTGCCGCGACCTTGCGCAAAGCAACGGAAGAGTTGGGACGCGATCCGAAACTGATTGTCATTTTTTCGATGCGCGGCGTCCCGCTGTTGGATTTGAGCGGCTTGGAATTTATTGAGGAGGCGCTGGAACGGCAGCACAAGCACGGCGGAAAATTGTTGTTGTGCGCGGTACAACCCGCCGTGAAAAAATATCTTGACCGTTCGCACTTGACGCGCGAGATTGGCGAGCAGAATTTTTTTTGGAGCGCCGATCAAGCTATTCTCGCGGCAAGCGAAATTCAGGCGTAATAAAAAAGCGCTGCTTGGCAGCGCTTTTTTTATGTTCGTGAAAGGACGCTGCCAAAGCGCACTTGCGCGTCATCCGGCGGCAATTCGCGCATCCATTCGGGCAACAGTTCCGCTACGCGCGCGCGCATCTCCCACGCCGCGCGCTCCAAAATTTCTGTCGTCAAAACTTGGTCATAATATTCTGACAATTCAAAGACCGCGCCTATGCGCAGCGTAACCGGCACGCGGCGCGGGAAACGCGAACCAATCGGCATCACCTTTTCGACGCCGCTAACGCCAAACGGCAAAATGGGCACGCGCTTTTGGATGACGATTTTGGCGACGCCGGGCTGAAACAGCTGTAAATGGCCCGTCGGACTGCGCGTGCCTTCGGGCGCAATGCCCAATAAATCGCCGCGCCGCAAAATCGTCAATATGATCCGCATCGCATTCAGGTCCACTTGATTGCGTTGAATCGGAAACATGCCAATCAAACCGACGGCTATTCGCGAAAAACGTTTTAGGAAAATCTCTTGTTTCGCGATGCCAAACATATTGACGCCGGGATGCCAACCGCGCCGCGTCAGAATCGCGCCGACGGTCGGAATATCCATGACGCTCAAGTGATTGGCAATCACGAATAACGGTCCTTGGCGCGGAATATTTTCCATGCCTTCAATCCGCATTGGAAAATACCAATGAAACGTGGTGAGCATCAGCCAACTTATAAAGCGCATAAACCAGAGATGCCACGTCGCGTCCAACTGCCGCGGTTGAAAAATCAAGCCGGGAATATCCGATGCGGCGGGCGATGCGGAAACGTTTGCCATAGCTGCGCGGATTATACGTTGATTTCTTTTACAGCGTCAATCTTTTACCTCAATCCGAAACTTTGCTAAAACCGCATTTCGCATATAATGACGGGCTGTTGCGCTTGAGCGCAACGTCAAAACTAATCAGACTTGTCTCCCGCCGCGTGTGTGTTGCGCCCAAAAAATGCAATGCGCGCGGTGAAATCAAGTCGTAGGCGAGACGTTCCAACGTCCCGCAAAAACACAAAGGAGCCGCATGGCAAGCATCCTGCCCATGAAATCCCTGCTTGAAGCGGGGGTTCATTTTGGACACCGCACGCGCCGTTGGAATCCGCGCATGAAACCGTTCATTTTCACGCAGCGCAACGGCATTCACATTATTGATTTGCAACAAACGATGAGCCGCCTCGAAGAGGCATACAAAGTCGTCCGCGATATGGTCGCCGAGGGCGGCATGATTCTTTTCGTCGGCACCAAAAAGCAAGCGCAAGAAACGGCGCAACAAGAAGCCGTTCGCTGCGGCATGCCCTATGTCAACGATCGTTGGCTCGGCGGCACGCTCACCAATTTTCGCACGATCCGCGCGCGCGCCGATTACATGATTCGGCTTGAAGAACGTCAAGCGATGGGCGAGCTGGACAAGCTGCCGAAAAAAGAAGCGCTCTTGCTCACGCGCGAACTCGGCAAACTCGAAACGCGCCTCGGCGGACTGCGCGAAATGAAACGTTTGCCGCGCATGTTATTCATTGTGGATACATTGCATGAACAAATCGCCATCCACGAAGCGACTACGCTCGAAATTCCGATTGTCGCGTTGTGCGACACCAATTCGGACCCTTTTCCGATTGCGTATCCGATTCCCGCGAATGACGACGCGATTCGCGCCATCAAACTCATCACCGCCAAAATCGCGGATGCCGTCATCGAAGGGAAAAATATTCGCGGCGTCGTCGCGGCGGAACAGCTCGAAGATGGTGTCCATGCCGATTTGCAAAGCGAACTCGAACAGGCGCTTTCATTCGAACCGGGCGATTCCGATTTGTTGAGCGCGAACAACGCCGCCGCGGAAACGACCGAAACTGCCGCAGCGGAAGTAACAGGTGAATAATGGCGACACAAGCTGAACTCATAAAAAAATTGCGCGAAGAAACGGGCGCGGGCATCCTCGACGCGAAAAAGACCTTGGACGAGACCGGCGGCGATTTTGACAAGGCGTTGAGCATTCTCAAAGCCAAAGGCATCGCCAAAGCCGAGAAAAAAGCCGCCGAACGCACCGCGCAAGATGGCGCCATCGAAACGTATGTGCATAACGGCAAAGTCGGCGTTATGGTCGAAATCAACTGCGAGACCGATTTTGTCGCGCGCACGCCGCAATTCAAAGATGTGGCGCACGCGGTCGCGCTGCAAATCGCGGCGATGAATCCAAAATACGTCAGTCCCGAAAGTATTCCGGCAGATGAACTCGCCGCGACGAAAAAGACTTTTGAGGACGCGACACGCGCCGAAGGCAAGCCCGAAAACATTATCGAAAAGATTGTCACGGGCAAACTCGACAAGTATTACGCGGAAAATTGTTTGCTGCGCCAACCTTATATCAAAGACGACAAGCAGACGATTGAACAGCTGGTCAAAGCTGCGAGCGCCCAGACCGGCGAAAAAATCCAGGTGCGCCGCTTTGTGCGGTACAGCTTGGGCGAGGAATAAAACAGCACACGCAAACGCAAAAGGGAAGCGACGGAAACATTCCGCTCAATTCCCTTTTTTTGCGTACCGACGCGAAATTTTTTATGCTTGATGTATAATGCAGACGGAGCAAGCATGGCAAGCGAACCAACCTTTAAACGCATCCTTTTGAAATTGGGCGGCGAATCGCTTTCGGGACGCGGAGAGAATGGCATTGATCCCGAAATGGTCGCGTACGTTGGCGCGGAAATTCAAGCCGCCAAACAGCACGGCGTCGAGATTGCCATCGTTATCGGCGGCGGCAATTTTTGGCGCGGCAATGACCCCTACGCGAAACAAATTGACCGCGCGACCGCCGATTATATGGGCATGTTAGCCACTGTCATTAACGCGTTGGCGCTCCAAGACGCGTTGGAAAAACGCGGCATGGCTACACGCGTCATGACCGCGATTGAAATGCGTCAAATCGCCGAGCCGTACATTCGCCGCCGCGCGGTGCATCATCTCGAAAAAGGATATATTGTCATTTTCGGCGCCGGCACGGGCAATCCGTTTTTCACCACCGACACCGCCGGCGCGCTGCGCGCGCAAGAAATCAATGCCCAAGTTTTCATGAAGGCAACCAAAGTGGATGGCGTGTACGATAAAGACCCGCATCGCTTTGACGACGCCAAACGGTTCGACCATCTGACCTACACCGACGCGTTGTTGAGCGAACAGGTGCGCGTGATTGACGATACCGCCATCACGATTTGCAAGGAACACGGTTTGCCGATTATTGTTTTTGACCTCAATACGCCGCGCTCGATCGAACGCGTGGTGATGGGGGAAACCGTGGGAACGGTTATAGGAAAACAAATAGGTAGCAAGTAGCAGGTAGCAAGGCAAGGTTCTATTACCTGATACCCAGACCTGATACCCTAATCATGATAGACGACGTAAAAAAAGAAGCCGAAGAAAAAATGAAAAAGGCGCTCGACGCCATGCGACGCGATTTTCAGGCGATGCGGACGGGCCGCGCCTCGCCGTCTTTGGTCGAGCCGCTCAAGATAGATTATTATGGCACGCCCACGCCGCTGCAACAACTGGCGTCCGTAAGCGTGCCGGAAGCGCGTCAGATTCTGATCAAGCCGTACGATCTTTCGCAAATCAAAGCGATTGAAAAAGCGCTGCTCGCGTCCGACCTCGGCTTGACGCCCAATAATGACGGCAAAGTCATTCGCCTGAATCTGCCGCCGCTCACCGAAGAACGACGCCGCGATATGACCAAGCTGGTTAAAAAACGCGTCGAGGAAGGACACATCGCCATCCGCAATATTCGGCATCAGGGCGTCAAAGACCTCGAAGAGCTGGAAAAGGAAAAGATGATTACCGAAGACCAGCACAAACGCGGCAAAGAGATGCTGGACGAGGTGACGAAAAAATACGCCGGCGAAGCGGACGCGTTGGGCAAGAAAAAAGAAGAAGAAGTGATGGAAGTGTAGGCATTTATGATGGCGGATTTATGCTTTGTGATTTGCCGCACGCGGCGCGCTCAAAGCATAAATCTCAAATCAAAGTCATCAAGCCAATGGCTGCTGTCTTGGACCAAACAAATAACGCGCGCGCGTTGGCGCGCATTCCCACGCATGTCGCAATCATTATGGATGGCAACGGGCGTTGGGCGCAAGCGCGCGGCTTGCCGCGTATCATGGGACATCGCGCCGGCGTCGAAAATATCCGCCTTCTGTTAAACGCGGCGGTGGAATTTGGGATTCAGTACCTCACTATTTACGCGTTCTCAACCGAGAATTGGAATCGTCCTCTCGACGAAGTGCGCGGTTTGATG
Organism: Anaerolineae bacterium; assembly: GCA_021463195.1. Classification (GTDB taxonomy): domain Bacteria; phylum Chloroflexota; class Anaerolineae; order UBA4142; family SHND01; genus SHND01. The sequence goes on along the minus strand of JAJTXZ010000010.1, from coordinate 53,698 downwards.
GCGATTCTCGAGCAGACGATCCAACGCGAGACGCCCGAACTCCACAAGAACGGCGTGCGGATTCGGCATCTTGGACGCACCGACCAACTTTCCGCTAAACTGGTTAAATTGATTGCCGATGCGGTCGCGCTGACGGCGCACAATACACGTCTCAATCTCAATGTCGCGTTCAATTATGGCGGACGCGCCGAAATTATTGACGCCGTAAAAAAAATCATGGCGACGGGCGTAGCGGCGGACCAAATCACCGAAGAACTCTTTGCGCAACATTTGTACACCGGCGGCACGCCCGATCCCGATTTAGTGATTCGCACTGCCGGCGAAATGCGCCTCTCGAATTATTTAATTTGGCAAGCGGCATACGCCGAATATTATTCGACGCCGACCTTTTGGCCCGATTTTGATAAACAAGCGCTGCATGACGCGCTGCGCGCGTATGATCAACGCGAACGCCGTTTCGGCAAAGTGTTGAAACCTTGAGCGCCGCGACGCGTAACGCGACCTGTCCTAAATACGCTTGGGATTTTTTTCACTGTGACAACTCGGCTCATCTCTGCCATCCTCCTTTTTATAACTGCCTCGTTTGCGATTTATCTCGGCGGCTGGTGGCTCTATGCGCTATATGGCACAGGTCTGACGCTGGTCGGTTACGAATACTTTAACATGACGCGTTTGGGCGGACATCAACCATTGTGGCTGCCCGCGCTGGGTTTGATTGCGCTGCTCTTGCTAAATGCGTCGCTGCTGCCGCAGCTGCCGTACGATTTTTCGACGCTGCTGCTCACCCTCACAGTCGCGCTCCCGCCCCTGTGGGAATTGACGCGCCAAGAACATCAAGGTTTTTTGTTGAATTGGGCAGTCATGGTGGTGGGCGTCGTATATATCGGCTTATTGGGAACATTTATTTTTGCGCTGCGTCACTTGGAAAATGGCGCGGCGTTGTTGTTCATTCCCCTGCTCGGCACCTGGCTCACCGATATTTTCGCGTATATCTCCGGACGCGCATTTGGCAAGCATCCATTTTTCCCCGACATCAGCCCCAAGAAAACGCGCGAAGGCGCGATTGGCGGCATCCTGATGGGAACTGTGTTGGTGATGCTGCTCAGCATAATCTATGGCATGCCTATCTGGGCAGCGTTCATTTTGGGTTTGGGCATTGCTTTGTTGACAACCGCGGGCGACTTGACCGAATCGCTGATTAAACGCAATCTGGGCGTCAAAGATTCTGGCGCTTTGATTGCGGGACACGGCGGCGTCTTTGACCGTCTCGACAGCATGTTCATTCCGCTCGCGTTCGCGTATTTTTTCTTTACCTTGGCATTGGGATACAAATAAGCGACACGACAACAAATAATCATTTTTCTCTTTTTATCTGTTTCCTTATTTACCTGTCTACTTGTATACTGGATTCATGTTCGACCTTTTTTTAGAGCTGCTCGCCCTCGCCAATTTTCTGCTTGCCGCCGCGCTGGTTATTTTCACCTTTGCTCTGCTGCTATGGCTCTTTCCATCAAGTTGGCGCAATCCGGTGCAGCGCGGCTTTAGCGCGCTGCTGACCTTTGTCGGCATTGTCTATATCGGCCAAGTATTTCTGCTGCGCGCCACTTCGCCAGAGGCGGCGGAGCAATTACTGCGTTTTAAATGGATTGGCATCGCGTTCGTGCCAGCCGCGTATTTGCATTTTTCCAATGCAGTCTTGCGCTCCACCTTTTACGATTCACGCTGGCGGCGCGCGGCGACTTGGGCGGCGTATCTCGGCGGAATGATTTTTCTCGGCTTGGTGTTGCTAAGCGATTGGATTGTGGCGGAACCATTCAATGCGCCGTTCGCCACCCAACTGCATGCCGGACCGCTCTTTGGCTTGTTCGCCATTTATTTTACAGCGACCACTGTGTGGGGCATTTATAATATTGAGCTCGCGCGCCGCCGCACGTTGACGCCGATTTCGCGCCGCCGCTTACGGCGTTTGGGCATCGCTTTTATCGCGCCCGCATTCGGCGTTTTCCCGTACCTTGTTTTTTCCGGTTTCCCCGCGCTCATTCCGCCAGTCATCCTGCTGCTGCTGACGTTTTTTGGCACAATCGCCTTGCTTGGCATGTTGATTGTGATGGCATACACCGTCGCGTATCAAGGCGCGCTCGCGCCCGACCGCATCATCAAACAAAAGTTCGCGCATTATCTGCTGCGCGGGCCATTGGTGGCGGTGGGCGTCGTCACCGCCATGACGATTGTGCCATTTATCGAAACGCTGATTCCGCTCAGTCGCGATACATTATTGGCGGCGACTGTCATCATCGGCGTCATTGTGTTTGAAATGCTCATTAGTCGCGGCAAAGGTTATATTGACCGCGTTTTATTTTGGCAGGACCGCCGCGAAATCAACCAGATTCAAAAACTCGAAGCGCACTTGCTTACGACGGGCGATTTGCGCCAAGTGTTGGAAAATATTCTCGCCGCGATGTGCGACCTCTTGCGCGTGCAAAGCGGTTTCGCGTTAGCGGCGGAACCCGACGGCTGGAAACTGGAAACAGTGGTCGGCGCGCGCGAACCGGTGCAACAATTTATGGCGAGCCAAGTCACCCCCCCCTCACTCAATAGCGATGAAACGCGACAACCGCGTTTTTTTGTCGTCGGCGAATATTGGTTGTATCCGCTTCAAGTGAACGGCAGTGATATCGTCGTCGGCGTCTTGGGGGTTGCGGCGCGCGCGCCGCAGCCCGATTTGACCGAACACGAACAGGAATTGGTGGACGCGTTGGCATCGCAAGCCGAGCTCGCGCTCGAAGATCGCGCGCTGCAAAAAAATGTTTTCGATGCGTTAGAGCAAATCGGCAGCGAAGTGGAAGCGTTGCAGCGCGTGCAGGCGAAACCGCGCGTCATTGGCGGCATCGCGGGCGAACGCGTAGAAGAAGAATTGATTGCGTCGCCCGATTTCAATCGCGCCATCAAAGGCGCGCTCGACGATTATTGGGGCGGACCGAAATTGGCGCACTCGCCGTTACTGCAATTAAACATTGTGCGGCAATCGCTCGGCGCCTATGGTCAAAATCCGACACGCGCGCTGCGCGGCATCCTTGCGGAAGCGATTGACACGCTGCGCCCCGAAGGTTCGCGTTCGCTTACCGCGCCCGAATGGTTGTTGTACAACATCCTCGAGCTCAAGGTGATGCAGGGGATGAAAATCCGCGAGGTCGCGCAAAAACTCGCCATGAGCGAAAGCGACTTGTATCGCAAACAACGCGTAGCCATTCAAGAAGTCGCCAAAACAGTGCAGCAGATGGAGCAGCGAGACCAGTAGGCGCCGCGGCTGTGAATAACGTTACGGCTGCGGCACGGCGGTCGCGGGTCGTCTGGTCGGCGGCACCGCGCTGCCGAGACAATTTTCATTGTAAAATTGCACTGCCGCCTGCACCGCCGTATCGTCGGGATTCACATTCACCGCCTTGTCAAGCCACTCTTTGCCTTTGGGGCAATTATCCAAATTCACGTACGCCAAACCGAGCGAATAAAAATATTCGGCGCGCGCGCCGCCCAGCGCAATCGCTTTTTCAAAACTTGGCGCCGCCTGTGCCCAATTTTGCAAAACAAAATAAATAATGCCGAGATGCCCGTGCGCCGGCGCGTAATTCGGATCAAGCTGCGTCGCGCGTTTCAACTGCAAAATCGCCGCGTCATAATCGCCAAGAAAATAATAAATCCAGCCAAATTCATCATACACCTCGGCGGAAGACGGGTCCGCCTGAATCGCTTGTTGAATCAGCGCTAGCGCGTTGCGATATTGTCCAATGGCGCGTAAATTGCGCGCGGCGGCGACATAGAGATAACCGAGATTCGGCTGAATTTGAATCGCGCGCTGATATTCCACAATCGCGTTGCGATACTTGCCCGACGTTTCGTACGCGTACCCCAACGCGCGATGCGCCTCGTAATTATTATCATCCAATTCAATCGCCTTGCGCGCGGCAGGGAGCGATTTATCCACGCGTCCCATATCCGAATATAACTCGCTCAAATACGCTTGCGCGTACACATTGTTTTCATCCAATTCAATCGCGCGCAGCGCGGCGGGCAATGCTTCATCGTATTTACCTTGCCAATCGAGCGTGAGCGCCAGCACCGCGTTATTGTACGCGCTGTCCGGTTTCAATTCCACCGCCGTGCGCGCCATATCTTCCGCTTCCAAATAATTGCGCCGAATAATCAAGAGCCGCGCCAAACGCGCATACGCCAAATCATTTTCCGGTTCCAAATCAATCACGCGGCGATATTCCTCAAGCGCTTGATTCACTTGGCCGTTTTGAAAAAAACTATCCGCGCGATTAACGATATTCACCGCAGGTTCGGTCGGCGTGGGCGTAATCGTCGGCGTCGGATGCAGCGCTTCGGGCAGCGCCGCGCTTGGCGCCACATACACGCCGCCCGCCGCCAATATCAAAACGCTCGCATACGCTGTGCCAATGACGATAATGATAATCAAAAGACAGCTGCGTAACCAGGGGAGCCGTTGAGGTTTACGACCGATGTACATAAAGACCAAACTTGTCGGACATTAGCGCTCGCGAATGGCGTAAAAAATCGGGTACCCTGAGGTTAAAACCTCATGGCAAAAGATTCTCGGCGCATTTACGCTGTGCCTATTGCCAGCGGTTTTTAAACTGCGAATTTTACGCGAATCGCCGCGTCTAAAAGTATAGCACGAGGAGCGTAAATTCGTCGCGTGTCGCGCATTCGTTCAGTCCGCGCAAATTCAAAATTGGCATTCGGCAGCGCGGCAAAAAATACGCGGCGCGCGCGGACTCATTGAGCGACTTGGAGCGACCCAAGCGTGAAATAATCGTCGCCTCGATTCGTCACAAGCCGCGCGCCATTATCCGCGCGATAAAGTCCGACAATTACGCTATACGCGCCGGACGCCAAGTTCGGCGGAATTGGAATGGCGAGACGGTCAAACACCGTCGCATCGGTCGTCCATTGGTCTGTCGGGCGAAAACCATCCACCGGTTCCGCATCGCGTTGACTGACCAATCGCCCCTGCGCGTCGAGCAACTGCGCGAACACTTTATAGCGCGTCGGCGGCGGCAAACGCAGCGGACGCCATGCCAATTCTATCGGCGCAAAAGCTGTGACGGCGCGCGGCGGCGCGGGATACCTGTAGCTTTCCAACGCGATCTCATCGCCAAAACGGACATCTGTTTGAAACGCGGCAAACTCGGTTTGCGGCGGCTGCGTATATTGCGCCAAGCGCACATTGCCATGCCATTCATCGCTCGCCTTATAAGCCGTTTCCGCGAGCTGTCGTTCAATCAAACGCTCAGGGTCGGCTTGGTCTGTTGCCCAAAAAATTCCAAAAATATTTTGCCGCGTCGCCAACTCTGCCAATGCCGTTTGCGTCGCCACGCGATCCAGCGGTCGCCCGACGGGCAAAGGAGCCAATTTTGCCGCGCCGCGATAATAATAGCGTACCACATCCATTTGCCCCGGCGCGTTCACAATCACCGCGTCGCGTTCTGTCGCCGCCGCGTTGATATAATTCACAAGCCCGCGATAATCATCGCGCTGCAAACGCGGGTCGGTGTACATATTTCGCAATGTCACGCCAAGCCCGCCCACAAACAAAATTCCTAGCAGCAAAACGCCCGCGCGAATCAACGCGCGCGCCAAACGCCGCGCGCGCGCATCCGAACCGTCAGCATACGCCGCGCGCGAAAATAAACCGCGATACGAAACGGAAATGCCGCGCGCGACGAGAATCAAAAATCCCGGCGACGCCAACAACAAAAATTTTGGATTGTACGCGGGACGCGCAAGCGAGACGCCATACATCGCCAGAACTGGCACGCCCACCCACAGCGCGCACATCACAATCCCCCATCCGCTGATTCGCGCTAGATCGCGCGAGGGCAACAAACCGCCAATGAAAAACAAAATGCACGCGCCGACGAGGAGCGCCTGAACATCGCGCGCTGAATCCGCCGCCGTCACAAACGCGCTAGCGATGCGCCACGCCATTTCAAAAAATGACATCGGCTCGCTAATGCCGGGCCACGCTGTCAGCGACGCGCGCGCAAACCACAGCCATGGCAGATACGCCAACGCAATCGCCGCTTGCGCCGCGACCCACCAGCCAACCGTGTGCGCCAAACGCGGGCGGCGTTCGTGTCGCGCCCAAAGCAAATACGCCAGAAACGCAAGGTTTTGAACCAAGACCAACGTGAACGCGTAATAATTGGCGTACAACGCGGCAAGCGTGGCGATGATGTAACCACCGAGAGCGACGCCGCGCCTTTGCGCTTGCCGCGCGCGCGGCGACGGCTCGAATTCGCGCGGCGGCTTGAGCGCCACAATCATCGCCCACAACGACAAACACGCGAACAACGTCACCCAAATATACATCCGCGTCTCTTGCGCGTAATACACTTGGAATGGATTCAGCGCGGACAATAGCGCGGCAATGAGCGCAATGTTCCGATTAAAAAATTCGCGCGCGATGCGGAATGTGACAGCAACCACCAAGACGCCCGCGAAGACGGACAGAAAACGGACCGCGAATTCGCTGATGCCCGCAACCTGAATCCAGCCGCTCAACAAGAGATAATAAAGCGGCGGATGAATATCGCGCGCGGCGGCATTTATAATCGCGTTGACGCTCGTTTGCGCCAGCGCGACCGATGTGCCTTCATCGTTCCACAAACTTTGCGCCGCCAACGCATTCACGCGCGTAAAAAAAGCGATCGCCAGCGCGCCCAAGATCCAAATCAAATTTCCGCGCGCGCGCCATTCGCCATCCCTTGCTTTGCCAATTTTCATTTCAGCCGCCGCGCCCTAAACCAGAGCAAACCCAACAGCGCAACACTTGTCAAGGCGACGCCCAACGCGGTGAACGCGACAATTTGACGCGTCCCGATTCGCGATTGTTTTACTACCACCCCGTCCAACCGCAGCTCGCCTTGCGTGACGCGCGCTTCGAGGTAATGTTCATCCCCCCACAAATTTTGCGCGAGCGTCACGCGATGGTCTGCGTTCGGGTCGGTCGCGCGCAAATCAAACTCGCGCCACGCGCCTCCATCCACGCGCGCCTCGACAATGCCGCTATATAAACCCGGCGCGAGCGCAAGCTCCACCGCATCGCCGCGAAATGTGAAACGTAAAACGTCACCCGGATTGCCAATCCGATACCCGTCCGTCACCCGCGCGCCATAGTTTCCAGTTCTCCAGTCTCCAAGATACTCTGCCGCCCAATGCGTCTCTTGATGAAAACCCCTGCCCAACCAGCGCGCCGTCGCGGTATATGCTTTGAGCGCTTGATACACGGGCTGCGGTTTGAAATCGGGGTCAAACAAACGAAAATAAAAAAAGGGTTGGTCGCGTTCATTGTCGTACGCGCGTTTGAAAAACCAATAATTCATCACGCCCATCCAGGGCCATTCGGTCTGCGCGCGTTCGTACGCTTGCGCCGCGTACCTGCCTTGTTGCTCCGCCGTCACGCGCCCATAGGGCGCGTTCTCGAAAGCGCGCGGCAGCGCGTTCCAACCGATTTCCATCGCCCACATGGGTTTATTCGCGTCGCCATTCTGGACCATAATTTCGCGCAGCAGCATGGGCCGCGAAAAATTGGTCCGCGCCGCGTCCGCGCGTCGGTCGCCGGGACCCGTAAAAAGACCATAATTCATCACCGCGAGAATATCAAAATAATCACGCGCGCCCGCGTCATACATTTGCCGCAAAAAAATCAAATCGTTCACATTGCGCGGGCCCGTTTCCAAAGTTTGCGCCAAACCCGCGCTGATGATGACGGCGTTCGGGTCGGCTTGTTTTGCGCTTGTGTAACCGACTTTTAACAGGCGCGTATAATCTTGCGCGTTGACATCCTGCGCGCCCCATTCGGGATAAATATTCGGTTCGTTCCACAACTGATAATATTTGATTTTGCCGCGATAGCGCGCGACCACCGCGCGCACAAATGCGCCGTAATCCGCGTAATTGTCCGGCGGCGCGAAATTACCGCGCGCCGCGCCGTCCGCGCGCGTCCAGTTCGGCGGATGGTCCAGCCGCGCGATAATTTCCAAACCATATTCATCCGCCAGCGCGACGATGCGGTCGTATTTATCCCACGTCGAATGCTTGAATTTTGGGTCCCAAAATTCGCCTTGCCGCGTCGGTTCGAGGTCTTCCCAGGGAAATTCTTGACGGATAAAAACAAAGCCCGCGTCGCGGATTAACCGCATACTCGCGCGAATTTTCGCCTCTTCCACTTCTTGCTCAAAAAAAGTATTGACGCCAAACGGCGGCATGTCGGTGTACGGCATGGGCGCGTAATCAGCCGTGTCGCGCGGCGCTTGAAACCAAGAGAGGACGAGGAATCCTAACGCGCGGAGTTGATAGGAGAAATCTTCTTCGCCCGTCACATCGGCGAGGGCCTGTTGAAGCGCATCGCGCCGCAGACCCAACGCGACGACGCTGGCGCAACCGAGCAAAAGGTTCAAGACGACCAGCCCCACCAGCCAGCGTTGTTGCATCACATTCATACAGCGACAAACATTTTACCATAGGAACTTTGGGCAACCCTTAACCGCAAGCGAAAAAGACATTAAATCCATCCATCAAAAATATTTCAACGAAATAGCGCGCGCGTGCTATAATGACAGCGGAATGAGGTCACGAATTATTACGCTTTTCAAGCCGCAACAACGTCGCGGTTCGCGTCTGCGCAAACCTCCGAGCGACGCGCTGTTGCTATTGTTTGTTAACTCAAACCAATAGCCAGCGTGTTTTTTATTTTCGCATCCGATTGTTATTTCATCCCAACAGCAAGCCCGGAGATTCGCATGTCAGGTCATTCCAAATGGTCAACGATTAAACGCAAAAAAGGCGCCGCCGACACCAAGCGCGGTCAAATTTTCACGCGCATCGCGCGCGACATCACCGTCGCGGCGCGCGAAGGCGGCGGCGACCCCGAGGCGAATTTTGCCTTGCGGCTCGCGACGGATAAAGCGCGCGCGGCAAACATGCCCAAAGACAATATCGAGCGCGCCATTCAACGCGGTCTCGGCAATGCGAGCGATGGCGGTCAACTCGAAGACATCTCGTATGAAGTCTATGGCCCCGGCGGCGCGGCGTTGATTGTCCAAGTCCTCACCGATAATCGCAATCGCGCCGCGTCCGAAGTGCGACGCGTCATTACGCGCGCCGGCGCCAATCTCGCGTCGGCAGGTTCCGTCACATGGATGTTTGAAAAGCGCGGCATCTTTACAGTGCCCGTGCAAGGCAAAAGCGCCGAAGAGCTCGAACTCGAATTGATTGACGCGGGCGTAGATGATATTCAAACCGAAGACGAGCATGTGGAAGCGTACGTCGCGCCCGAACATTTGCGCCCCGTGCGCGACGAGATGCAAAAGCGTCGCATCCCCATCGAGAATGCCGAAGTCACGCTCATCGCCAAAACCAACGCCGAAGTTTCCACCGCCGACGCCGTCAAGACGATGCAGCTCGTCGAACAACTCGAAGAACTGGACGATGTGCAAAAAGTCATCACCAATCTCAATATCACAGATCAAGTGATGGCTGAATTTGAAAAAGCCACTGCGTAGCGCAATCGCGTAATCGCGCGATCGTGTGATAGCCCATGTCCCGCTATTGCGCTATTGGACTATTGCGCTATCCCACTATGATTGCATTAGGCATTGACCCCGGCACCGCGTTGTGTGGATACGGCATCGTGCGCGCCGTCGGCGACGATTATGAACTTGTCGCCTGCGGCGCGATTGCCACACCCGCGAAAACTCCGCTTGAATTTCGCCTGCTCAAGATTTACGACGAGCTTGGCGCAATCATTCGCGCATACAAACCGAACACCGCCGCGGTCGAAAAACTTTTTTTCTCGCGCAATACCACCACCGCCCTATCCGTCGGACACGCGCGCGGCGTCATCCTGCTCGCCCTCGCGCAGGCGTGTCTGCCGCTCGCCGAATACACGCCCAACGAAATCAAGCAAGCGGTCGCGGGCTACGGCGGCGCGGACAAATATCAGATGCAACAAATGGTGCGCGTGCTGCTGCGTTTGGACCAAGCGCCCAAACCCGATGACGCGGCGGATGCTGTCGCCATCGCGCTGTGCCATTTGCAGAGCGCGCGATTGCGCGAATTGATTGATTCACAGAGTTAACGCAATGATCGCTTTTCTTCGCGGAACGATTCTTGAACGCGCGTCCGATTCCGTCATCGTTGACGTGAACGGCGTCGGTTATCGCGCGCGCGTCCCCATGTCCACGCTCGAACAACTGGGCGACAGCGGAGCGCCAATCGCCTTGCGCATTCATACGCATGTACGCGAGGATGATATTTCATTATTTGGTTTTGCGACAACCGACGAACTCGCTTTATTTGAAATGCTGCTCGGCGTTTCGGGCATTGGCCCCAAAGTCGCGCTCGGCATCCTGTCGTCCGCAGCGGCAAATGAAATTCGCGGCGCCATCGCATCGGGCAATCTCGAAATCTTGAGCGGCATCAAAGGCATCGGCAAAAAAACCGCGCAGCGACTTGTATTGGAACTCAAAGGCAAAATCGAGCTCGGCGAAGAAAGCGCCGAACTCTCGCCGCTCGACGGCGAAGTCGCCGCGACGCTCATCAATCTCGGTTACAGCGCGGCGGAGGCGCAGCGCGCGGCGCGCGCGGCAGCGGGTAAAACCTTGGAAGACAAATTGCGCGGCGCGCTGCAATATTTGGGCGGCTAGATTTTCGCTCGAGTTTTCGCGTGATGGAACCACTAGATGTCGTAATCGCGGGCGGCGGACCGGGGGGCTTGGCTGCCGCGAAAATTTTGGCAGAGCGCGGCGCGCGCGTGCTTGTCTTGGAAGCGAACGCCGAAATCGGTTCGCCTACGCGCACCACCGGCGGCACATTTATTCAAGACGCGCAAGCGCTCGGCATTCCACCGCGTTTGTATCATATCTTGCGGCGCGGGCGAATGCATTCCGCCCATCGCGTCGTCGCGCGCGAATATCCAACGCCATTCGCCTGCATTCTCAACGTGCGCGGCGTATTTCAATTTCTCGCCGAACGCGCGATTGACGCGGGCGTCGCGCTCCAAGTCAGCGCGACCGCGCGCGAGGTAATCATGGAGAACGGCGCGGCGCGCGGCGTGACCGCGCAAGACGCGCGGGGCCGCGTTATGACACAGCGCGCGCGCTTGACAATAGATGGCACAGGTTATCGCGCGACCCTGTGCAAACGCGCAGGCATCCATTCGGGTTTTAATCGTTTCGGCGTCGGCGCGGAATACGATATGTATGCGCCGCATTACGACGAAAGCGAAACCGTCGGCATTGTTGGCAGCGCGTTCGCGCCAGCCGGTTACGCGTGGACCGCGCCCTATGGCAATCACCGCGTGCGCGTCGGCGTCGGCATCATTCACGGCGACTCGACCGCCAACCCCGCCGAGTATTTGGATAAATTTCTGAGTCAGGCGGAAAAATTCAATATCAATCTCAAAGGCGCGCAGCCGCTCGAATATCATCACGGCTTGATTCCGTCCGACGGCATGGCGACCAAATTTGTCGGTAACGGCATTCTCGCCGTCGGCGACGCGGCGGGTCAGCCCTCCGCGTTGTTGGGCGAAGGGATTCGTTGGGCGATGCGCGGCGGCATTCTCGCGGGAAACGTCGCGGCGGATGCTTTGCAAGCAAACGATGTTTCGGAAAAATTTTTGGCGCGCTATGAACAGCAGTGGCGTAAAACATACGGGAAAAATTTGCGTATCGCCGCCGCAATCAACCGCCGCATCGCGGGCTGGAATGACGCGCAATGGGATGAAGGCATCGAATTGTTGAATCAACTCAACGCGGAACAATTCGGTCACGCGCTCGCGTCGAATTTTGTCAGCAGTTGGACTTTGTGGGCGTTGGCGGGCAATCCGAAATTACTGCGTAAAAGTCTAAACCTCGTCATAGAAACTCTCAAGTCAAAATAAAAAAACCGCGCCGCAGTTGCGGCGCGGTTTTTATTTAACGCGTTCCCCGTAAAAACACCGCTTGCCACGGGTCATAGTGACTGAAAAATTTTTCGCGCGTCACCAACTGCCCATTCTGATAAATCTCGCGATATAACGTCACATCTTCGCCGTCCACCGCGAAATCAATTTGCTTGGTCGTGCCGCGCGGCAAAGTCGGATCGTCAATATACTTGGTCGGCGGATGCGGAACTTTATTGCTCACCACCGGCTCGGTCATTTTCACTTCGCGCCCGTTCGGACGCGTACCGTAAAAATTAAAAGTCAAGCGCAGATTTTTTTCATCCAGCGCCGCTTCAATCAAAATATAGTTTGGCGTATCATTGACAAATTTCATATCCGCGCTCGGCACAAACACCGCCGCATCCAAACCTTTGGGCGGCTCATAATATCCTACGCGATACGCATGTTCCCAACGTTCCGTAATCGGAAAACCCGCAAAGAACGCCGCGCGAAACATCGTCGTCGAAACTTGACACACGCCGCCGCCGGGTCCCAGCACCGTCTTGTTGCCAAAAATCACATACGCGTCCGCATACCCGTTCGCCTCGACGATTTCACTCAAATAATGATTAAACGAAAAAGTCGCGCCGGGCGCAATCACCACGCCATCAAATGACGCTTGCGCGGTCTTTATATTTTGAATGCGATTTGGAATCGAACCTTTGAATTGACTCGTGCCGCTCGCGACCAATTCGGTGATGCCAAACGATTCTTTATCGCGCGCGTCAATCGTCGGTTTAGTCACAGCGACCACAAGATCAATGGTTTGATTTCGCAGCGCGTTGAGCGGCGAGTTATCTGGCGCCGCGTTGCCCGGCGCACGCGCCCCGGCGGTGGCTTGCCGAAACCGCGCCAGCGCCATTTGCGTCGTCGCGTCCACATCCAATGCGCGCCCTTCCTGACTCGATGTTATCAGCGTGAGCGCGCCATTGTCAAAATGAAAACGCGCGTCGCGCGGCGCCTGATTGATTTCGCGCGCCAACGCCTCCACTTGCAATCGGATCGCCGCCTCATTCAGACGCGCTTGGTACGTCAATGAACCATCCGCATTTGAAATGGGTTGCAGCGTCAACCAACGCGCGAGCGCGGCTTGGTCAACTGCCCACGCGCGGTCTTGAAATTTCAACACCAACGGCGCTTGCAAAAACGCGTTGATTTGGGCTTGCGCCTGCTGCGCGTTTACCGCGTGCGGTTTTAACTCTTGAACCGGCAGCGCGATTTCGCCCGCGAAAGCATTGACGCCGCGATCCTGCAACTCGGCGAATTTGCGGATGCGCGCCAAAGTTTCATCGCCATCCAGACGCCGCCCCGCCAGCGCGGGCGTTTCAATCAACTGCATTCCTTCAAGCCGATACGACGCCTCGCGCGGCCATCGGTCAAGCTGCGCCGCCAACACACTAACATACTGTTTCGCAATCGTTTCATCAAACGCCGCCGACGCGTTTACATCCGCGCCGATTACTAACGCGCGCGCCTGTTCGATGAGCGCTAACGACCAATCCGCGCGATGCCCTATTTCAAACGCGGCATCGAGCGCGGGCTTTAAATCGCTGCGAAAGCCGAGCTCCCAGGGCCACGCGCGATAGACTTGGGAGCCATCGCGCAAAATAATTTGTTCGCCGCCAAAACGCGCCAATAATACATTGGGGTCGCCCAACTTGACGCGAATGCGTTCGTCCGCCTGTGCGCGCGTCATACCGCCGATTTCTTCGCCCAACACGCGCACCCCTGGCGCCGCGCGGTCGTGGATATAGACTTGGTACCCCACCACACCGGCGACGATAAATAATCCGGTGACAAACAACACCCATAACGGCGCGCCAAGACGCGGCAGCGCGCGACGTTGCGCGCGACGTTGCGCGCGGCGCAAATCAATGCGCGCTGCGGGCGTCAATTCCGGCGGCTGCGGCGGAGGTAACGCCGCGCGCGCGGCGTTCTGCTTGCGCTGGCTATGCGTCGGCAAGGATTTGAACGGTTGATAATTGGAATCGTTTGGATCAGACATTTTTTATCGAGCGCGCGCGGACACGCGCTGTCAGTATAACCAATTCACGCGCGCCTGACAAACGCGCGCGCTCGATTATTTCACAAGCAACTCTGGATTCGTTTCGGCAATGTATGGTTTGAGATAATGCAGCGTTTCGCTAAAAATCATCACTGCGTGATTCACGTCGGCTTGGTTCAATACGGTTGATGTATTGAATTCGCCGCGCGCCGCGCAAAAAATTCCGCGATTCGCGAGTTCGAGATGCAGTAAATAGGGCAAATCTTGAGCTCGCTGATGTCCGCGCGCCACAGCTTGCATATTCGCGATTTCGCCGCGCTGCCAATGCGTTTGAAGCAATGAACCATACGATGTCGTCTTGCCCACGAGCCCCGCTTCTTGAAACGCGTCGTCGAAACCTTGCGCGAGCGCTTGGCCCAACGCGTTGATACGCGCAATGGCGGATTGGTCGAGCAAACGCAAAGAAGCCAACCCTGCCGCCATCGTCGCGTTGTTGCCGTTAAAGGTGCCAGAATGCAAAATGCGATTTTTAGCGCGCGGATCAAACATTCGCATAATATCGCGTTTGCCGCCGAACGCGCCCACTGGAAAACCGCCGCCAATAATTTTGCCCAGCGCCGTAAGGTCCGGTGTCACATTCGCGATTTGTTGATAGCCGCCTTCGCTCAATCGCAACGTAATCACCTCATCAAAAATCAACAGCGCTTTGTGTTTGTCAGCCAACGCGCGCAGTCCCGCCAAATAATTTTCGCGCGGCAAGGGCAATCCCCCCGCATTCGGAATCGGTTCGACCAAAATACCCGCAATCTCCCCTGCATGCGCTTGAAAAATTTTCTCGACGCTATCCAAATCGTTGAACGTCGCAAAATAAATATCGCGGCGGATTCCCTCCGCGATCCCGCGATCGGCTTCGGCATCCATCGTCGCGGCGGCGAAATCATGCGAGCCATGATAACCGCCAATCATTTTAATCATTCCGCCGCGACGCGTGTACGCGCGCGCGGCGCGTAGCGCCAACATCGTCGCTTCGGTGCCTGAATTGCAAAAGCGCAGCAGCTCGATGCTTGGAACGCGCGCCGCAATCGTTTCCGCAAGCTCCACCTGCGCCAACAGCGGCGCCGCGAACGCGGTGCCACGCGCAATATTTGCGCGCGTCGCGTCCAGCAGCGCGGGATGCGCGTGACCATGCACCAACGACGTGAAATTATTCAACAAATCGAGATATTGATTGCCGTCAATATCGGTCAAATATTTCCCATCGCCCTGCGCCATAAATGCCGGATACGGCGCGTAATAAACGCCGGTGCGCGTATCGCCGCCGGGCATGACGCGCCGCGCGCGCGCATTCAACGCCTGCGATTTCGGCGTGCGCGCGACATAGCGCGCGACAATCTCGTGATAACGATTCATTACAGCGCCAACTTTTTTGTGTGTTGCATCGGACGGTCGAGCCAAAACGAATTTTGCGCTTGGGTCAATTCACCCGTGCCGAGTTGAACCAGATGCCGCGCGGTTTGCGGCGCGGCTGAGAAAATCAAATTTCGATCGAATTTTTCATCATATAAAAAAAACGCGGATTCATCCCGCAGTTTCCACAGACGCCTTGCCAGCGCTTGGCGCATTCAACGCGGAATGAATCTCACCGCGTCCCACACGATTTTCGCGCACGCATAACATTCATACGTCACGTCCGATAACGCCACATATTCGCCCCCCTGTCCCGCGAACGCGAACGTGCCGAGCGAGACCCATTGGTCTTGGTACTGCGCTTGCGGCACGAGCGCCAAATCCGTTTGACCATTGTGATAAATGAGATAGCGCGCGTTATGGGTTGTGGCAACGTTCGCGGGAATAAACACCTCAACCGCGTAATTGCGCGCCTGCGTCAATGGCGGATACCAGCGCCCCCAGTTACGCAGCGGCTGCAAGAACGCATTATTGGTGGTCCATAACGCGCTGCCGCCGCGACCATTCGCGACGACGCGCCAAGCGGCGCCGCCGCCCTGCGTCCAACCTGCGCCTTGCGCGTCCACGATGATTTCATCGGCGGCAGGAACAGAGGGGGGGGTGAAAGTCGCCACGCCCGGCGCAATCTCAAGCGCGATTTGCGCGCCGCCCGCGCCTTGAAAATATTCCACGCGCCAAGCATGCGCGCCCGTGTCCAAGTATACGGTGGTCGCGTACGCGGTCGGCGGCTGCTCGCGCCACGCGTCGAGAATCAACGCGTCGTCCACATACACCCGCGCGCCGTCATCCACCAGCAGTTTGACGGTGTAAAAGCCGGCGGTCGCGGTTACGCGCGTCGCGTCCCAGCGCGCTGAAAAGAATTGACCGCCGATGCCGCACGCGGGCGAATTGCCATCCCAATTTAATTGCAGTTGCGCGACATCCGTTTGACAAACCGATGGCGGCGTGAGCGTCGGATTATCGAACCATGTGCCGCGCCATTTTTCCGCCGCGACGACGGGAAAATTTTGCGTCGCGGCTTGGAAATAAAAATTAACGACGGCGTTGCCGCCCTGTTCAAAATACTCGACGCGCAGCGGCGTCACGCCATCCAAATACAAAGTGGCATTGTATGTTTTCGCTTGCTGCGGCGTCCACGCGTCAATCGCTAGCGTGTCGCCCACCCATACGCGAATACCATCATCGGCGGTCGCGGTAAAGGTGTAATTACCCGGCGCGAAATTATAGAGCCGCATCCAGCGCGCGGAAAAATTATCGGCAGGCAAGCTCGGATCGGGACTCGCTTCACCCCAGTTGAAATTAATGTCCGGCGTATTGACGCGAACGCGCGGCGCGCCAACCAAGTACGGATTGTCAAAATATTCGCCCATCCAATCGGGGAACATTCCCGACGGCGCTAACGACAACTGTGAAGTCATACCGCCGCTGCTCTGATAATATTCGACGCGCACAAGATGATATCCTGCCGAAAGATATTTTGTTTGCGCGCGCGTCATGGGCGCGTGGTCGTACCACAAATCAATGACGAGCTCGTTGTCAATCCACACGCGCCCGCCATCGTCGGCGGTGTAAAAAATCGTCCACATACCGGCTTGGTCCAAGTTGCGCCAACCTTCCCAGCGCGCGGAAAAATCGGTCGCAGGCACGACGCCCGGCGCGGGCGATTCGCCCGCTGGATAAGACCAATTCACCACCGGCTCGACGCGCGTCAAAAGCGGTTCGCCTTGCAAAGCGCCGCCGCGATAATAGGTGGCGAGAAAGCCGTCATCCGGAATTTGCGCGCGCGCGCGCGGCGCCGCGCCGAGACCGACAAAAAACAGCGTCAGCGCGCACAATGCAAGCGCGCGCCAAATTCGATTTCGATAAATTTTTTTCAGATGTGACACGACAGAGACAAGAGATTGACGCCGCGAGGCGAGCTTTCGTTCCCAGTTTAGCACGGCGGCAAATGCGCGCCAAACGGGCGGGCAACAAAAAACCCTGATAGACGATATCGTCCATCAGGGTCTATTTATTCCGTTATGGACACACTCGCAAGACCATGCCGGCGTAAATCAAGTTCGGGTTGGTCAAGTGATTCCATTGCATCAAATCCCAAACCGTAAAGCCAAAACGCCAGGCGATGTTGGAAAGAGTGTCGCCATAGCGCACCTGATACCAGCACGATGTCTGCGGTGGCGCGGGCGGCTGGGGTGGTTGCGGTTGGGGCCACGGCTGCGGATTATTGCAGGGCCATTGGCAGGGTTGGGCAGTGGGCCATACAGGCGGTGGCACAACAGTGGGTTGAACCGGCGGAGGCGCGGGCGGATACGGACATTTCCAAGTATAGGGCTGACCTTTCAACGCCCACGAGACACACGCGACACCCGCATTCGGCGCGTTATAATATTTCACCATGAATGGATACCAACCGGGCGCGGGAATATTGAAATCGCCTTGATGCCACGTTGGGCCCTGATTGAACCAAGCGTTCATGGCAATCGCGCCATTGACCCAGACATTCATGCCATCGTCGTTCAGCGTGTACACTGTGTACGTGCCTGCGGTTGGGAAAAACACCAAACCATTCCAACAGCCCATATAATTGGTCGGAGGAATCACGCCGGGCGCGGGCGAACTGCCTTCGGGCCAATATTTGAAAATCTCGGTATCCGCCGTCACGAATAACGGATTGTCCGGACAATACATTCCACCCGCGTCATAATAATTATAGTAGCGGGTCTGAAAGTTTCCGGTCTGCGCGTTTGGACTGGCTTGAGTTTGCGATGCCAACGCGGAAGCAGTGAGCAACGCGATCACCGCGAGACCCAGAGAAACGATTGCTCGTCGGTACATATAAAACTCCTTCTGCACGTTTGCGCCTCAACGGCTGGACGCGCAACGGGCGCAAGTCGTCGGGTTACACGCGCACTATACCACAAAATTCAATTTTTGTCGCGTCCAATTTTACGCGCGGCGCGACAGCCGCAACGGCATAAAAGGGTGGTTGCGCGCAGACGCAAGCTTGCACGCTGTCAAGAACTATTGCGAATCGTAAAGCTCTCGCCGCGAACAACGGTGTATACAAACACGCTTTTTTATGGGACTTCGACGGCGCCCGAATCTTGCTTGTTGCCCTGCGGTCGCGCGACACCGCGCTGGTCGGTGATAATGCCCGGAATATTGAATGCGTTGTTGATCGCGGGGCTTCCCGCCAGCGGCAAACGCGTTTGCGTCGGTCCGCCGTTATTGGCGAGCGGCCCAAGTTTGACGTTCACATTTTGTTTGTCTTTGCTTTGCGTAAACGCGGCGCAATACGTATCGCTCGAAACATTGCCGCCCAATGAAACCAAGAGCGCGCCGCCGCAGTTGCCGTTTTGATTTTGCGACAGCACGACATTTTCCATTTGGATACTGCCGTTCTTGGAAGACTCGCTGTACACGCCGCCGCTGTAACCGGCACGGTTATTGGCAATCGTCACAAATTGTAAATCGCTGCCGCCGCCGTATTGATACAATCCGCCGCCACCGTACGCGTTTCCGGCGCGATTGCCGCTAAGCGTCGAGTTACGAATGACCGTGCTAACGCTGCTGTAAATGGCGCCGCCATGCAACGTTGCCACGTTGCCGCTAAAGGTTACAGCCGAAAGCGTGGTGTTATTACCAAAGTCGCGCAGTCCGCCGCCGGTCGCGGCATGATTGCCGCTGATAGTGGTAGTTTGCATCGTCAAGGTGCCGCCATGCGCGATGCCGCCGCCCGTATTCGCAGCCGTGTTATTTTTGATTACCGCGCCGGTCAGATTCATGACGCCCAGATTAAAGATTGCGCCGCCGCTGTCATTGGAGCTATTGGAATCAAAGGTAGAGCTTTTGATCACATTAGTAGACCCAAATTGAGTGTACACGGCGCCGCCCTCGCCCGCCAGATTGCCCGTAAAGGTGGTTTTCTTGATTGTCAATGTTCCGCCATCGGTGGCAATCGCGCCGCCATAACGCGTATTCACATTCGCTTGATTCGATTCAAAGACGCTCGCAGCGATGGTAACAGTTCCACCGCTGTTATAAATCGCGCCGCCATCCGAACTTTGATTTCCTTTAAAGGTGGACTGTTTGATCTTGAGCGTTCCGGAATTATAGATCGCGCCGCCATCCGAACCGCCGGTTGCCCTGTTGTTGGTAAAGGTAACTCGAGTCGCCCGCGTGGTCCCAAAATTTTGAATCGCGCCGCCGCCCGCGCCTGCGCCATTCTTCAAAGTGATATTTCTGAGATTAAACACGCGCCCGAAAAAAACCTGAAAATGGTAGCTGTTGCTGCCCTTTAGCGTAATCTTGTTTCCGCCGTCAATAGTCGTATCGGCGCTGATTTGTTTGGCAAAGGTGAGCGTTATCGTTTTCGGATTAGCGCCGCAATTAAAGGTCACCAAGCCGCCGCCATTCAACGCGTTACCCAATGCCGCTTCAGTGCATGAGGCGGGCGTGCCATTTCCGACGACCCCCGCCGCAAAGGCAGATGGCGCGCCCAACCCAAACGCGGTTATCGTCAAAACAATCAGCAGCCCCAGCCAACGACCGGAATATAAAGTTTGCATTACAGTCTCCTCTTCCGCGAAAATGTGTCCTGGTCCGCTTTACGGATTTGCATAAATACGCTGTCCGCCGGCAAATAGTTACAAAGACGGTTAGTGGTATTTGTCCAGAACGCGCGCGCCGAAATTCTTTCGGCGCGGCGCCAAAAGCCGGCGAATACTATAACAAGTTTCGCCGCGCCAAGATTACAGTTTATTAAAACTTTGACGCATGAATCGGCTCTTGGTCCGCGCACAATGCGTTATAATGCAATAACTGCTGTGTCTGATTTATTTGCTCACGTCGTCGTGCGTGTGCCACTCACCTTTACGCATCCCGCCGATTTCGCGCCGGACGTTACGCCTGCGCCTTATGCGTGGATCGAACGCAGTTTCACCTATAGCGTGCCGGAAGAATTGCAAACGCAGCTGGCGCTGGGACAGTTGGTGTGGGTTCCCTTTGGCGCGCGACGCTTGCAAGGCATCGTCATCGCGCTGGCGAATGAATCCGCGATTGCCAACACGCGCGAGATACAAGCCATCGTCGAGACACAGCCATTCATCACAGCCGCGCAAATCGAATTGGCGCATTGGATCGCGCGCGCATATCTGGCGCCGCTCGCGGATTGCGTCTGGCTTTTTTTGCCGCCGGGCATCGAAGCCAAAAGCGAAACGTTTCTCGAACGCAATACCGCAACGGAAATTCCCGACGAACTCGCGGACAAACAGCGCGCGCTGCTCGAAAAAATCGTCGCGCATGGCGCGTTAAAAACCACGCAACTCCAAGCGACCGAAGCCGCCGCCGCCGCCGCGCTGACGCGGCGCGGCTTGGTGACAAAAATCACGCGCGTCCGTCCGCCCGCCGCGAAACCGCGCTTGGTGGAAAAGGCGCGTCTGATTGTAGACGCGGACACCGCGCGCGAAAAAATCAACGCGTTGCTTCCACCCGATCGCGCCGCGATCGTTTGGTCGCTCAGCGAAAAATATCAAGAACGCGTCCCCGA
Organism: Anaerolineae bacterium; assembly: GCA_021463195.1. Lineage (GTDB taxonomy): Bacteria > Chloroflexota > Anaerolineae > UBA4142 > SHND01 > SHND01. The sequence goes on along the minus strand of JAJTXZ010000010.1, from coordinate 32,671 downwards.
GTTGCCCGTGCTGCAAGCACGCGTCTGTGTGTATCTCCGCGAACATGCCAACGCAGTCACAACGCGCGAACTCGAAACCGTCTTGGAGACGACGAGCGAAACGCTCCGCCAATTAGAAAAGAACGGCTGGCTCACGCGCATCGCGCCGCCGGACACAAACAGTCCGCTCGCGCGCCGTTTAAACGCCATCATCGCGCTGCTCGCGCAAATTCACGCGCCGTTGGCAACCAGCGTTATTTATGCCAACACGCAAACCACGCGCGCCGATTTGCATAAATTACAGCGCGCGGCAGTCCTCACGCTCGAAACCGTCGAAATCTTGCGCGACCCGTTAGCGGACCAAGTCTTGACACCCGCGCTGCCGCCTACACTCACACGCGCGCAAGACGCGCTCTGCCAAGTCATCCAACGCGCGCTCGACGCGCCCGCGCCCGCTGCCGCGTTTCTTTTGCACGGCGTAACGGGTTCAGGTAAAACCGAAATTTATCTGGACGCCATCGCGCATGTTCTCGCGCAAGGCAAACAAGCGCTGGCGCTCATCCCCGAAATTTCTCTGACTCCGCAAACCATTCGGCGTTTTAGCGCGCGCTTTGGCAGACGCATCGGCGTCATTCACTCGCGCCTTTCCATCGGCGAACGCTATGACACATGGCGACGCATTCGCGCGGGCGAGCTTGATGTCGTCCTTGGGCCCCGTTCCGCTTTGTTTGCGCCGCTGCCGCGTTTAGGCATCATTGTGCTGGACGAAGAACACGACGCGTCGTACAAAAGCGATATCGAATTTCCGCGCTCGCCCGCGTATCACGCGCGCGAGGTCGCCTTGCAAATGGGGCGCGCCCAAAACGTCGTTGTGATTCTCGGCAGCGCGACACCGGATGTGGAAACGTTTGAGCGCGCGCGGCGCGGCGAATTGAAATTGTTGGAATTGCCGCAGCGCATCATCGCGCACACCAACGATAACGCGCCCGCGCGCTATCAAGAATTGCCGCCCGTCGAGATTGTGGATTTGCGCGTAGAGTTGAAACAGGGCAATCGTTCCATGTTCAGCCGCGCGCTGCGCGACGCGTTAAACGAAACGCTCGCGCGCGGCGAACAGGCGATTTTGTTTTTGAATCGGCGCGGCACGGCGCAAACGGTGGTGTGCCGCGATTGCGGGTATGTGGTCAAATGTCCGCGCTGCAATAATCCGTACACACTGCACGCCTTTGGCAATCAAACGGCGCGCGATTTGGTGTGTCATCATTGCGGCAAGCGGGGAACGATACCGCGCAAATGCGCTCACTGCGGCAGCGCGCGGATTCGCGGTTTGGGCGTCGGCGTCGAAAAATTAGAACAGGCGACCCTCGCCGAATTTCCGGACGCGCAAACGCTGCGCTGGGATTCAGATGTAACGCAAGGTAAAGACGCGCATCAGGAAATTTTCGACGCGTTCTCGCGCGGCGACGCGAACGTGCTGATTGGGACGCAGATGCTTGCCAAAGGACACGATTTGCCGCGTGTGACGCTGGTCGGCGCGGTGAACGCGGACACGGGACTTTTCTTGCCCGATTTTCGCGCCGCGGAGCGCACCTTTCAGCTGTTGACCCAAGTCGCGGGCCGCGCGGGGCGCGGCGCGTTGAGCGGACGCGCGATTTTGCAGACCTACAATCCTGAACATTACGCGCTGCAAATGGCGGCACAACACGCGTATCACGCCTTTTTCGAGCGCGAAATAAATTTTCGCCGCGTCGCCGGTTATCCACCCGCGCGCCTCTTGACGCGTTTATTATTTACAGGAGCTTCCGCCAAAATAGCGCAGGACGCGGCGCAAACGCTAGAGCGCGCGCTCCAAGAACGGATTCGTCGCCACGGCATCTTGGACATAGAAATCATTGGGCCCGCGCCCGCGTTCTTTGCCAAATTGGGCGGCAAATATCGGCAAACCATTCTGCTCAAAGGCGCCGGCGCGCGCGAATTGCTGTCACGCTATCCCCTACCGCAGAGTTGGAAAATTGACGTTGACCCGTTAGATTTGCTATAAAATAAAAAGCGGAAGGCGGAAGGCAGAAGGCAAGTCAAAAATCGCCTAATCATCCAATCACCCAATCTCTAGTCTCCAATCTCCATTCTCCATTCTCCAATCCCAATGAACTCTACTCGCGTTATTCTTATTTTCATTCTGCTGTGTCAATTCGCGTTCGGCTTGTTGTACGCGACGCGGACGCCAGCTTGGCAAGCGCCGGATGAACCCGCGCATTACAATTATGTGCGCGCGTTGGTTGAGCGCGGCGCGTTCCCGATTTTACAGTCGGGCGATTACGACCAGCGATATTTGGAACAAATCAAAGCCGCGAAATTTCCGCCGAACATGCCGATTGATTCGATTCGTTACGAGGCGCATCAACCGCCGCTGTACTATTTGCTCGCCGCGCCAATATATATGTTTGCGCGCGCGGCGAATTTTGATTCTATCTTGCTATTGCGCTACATGAACGTCGCGCTCGGCGTCATTTTATCCGCGCTCGCGTTTCTGATTTTCACGCGCGTCTTCCCGACGCAGCCAACGTTGCAGCTCGCGGGCGTCGGCATCATCGCGACGCTGCCGATGCATCTAGCCATGAGCGCGGCAATTAATAATGATACGCTCGCGGAAATCGTAATGGCAACGTTGTTGTTATTAGCGCTTGCGCGCGCGCAAGGCAAGCTTGATGACCGCCGTTTTTTTGCGCTAGGCGGCATCATGTACGGGCTAGCGCTGCTGACCAAGACGACAATTTATTCTGGCATCGTCTTGCTCGTCGTCGCCGAGTACGCTTATCGGCGGATTCAATTCACGCGCCAAAACTCTGGCGCGACACGTCTAGCCGCGCGACGGCTAAATCGTCCGCTGCTGACGGACGCGGCGAAAACGCTCGCGCCGTTGTTTGGAATTTCGCTTGCGCTCGCGGGACTTTGGTTCGCGCGAAACGCGGTAGTGTACGGCGCAAATGACATCTTGGGATGGACGCGGCACGATGCGGTCGTCGCGGGACAACCGACCACCGCGCAATTTATCGCGCAATACGGATTGCGCAACGTGATATTTGATTTTTTCGCGATTTCGTTCAAATCGTTTTGGGCGCAGTTCGGTTGGATGGGCGTATTGGTCAACGATCGCATCTATACGTTTCTGTTTCTATTGAGCGCGGCGGCGACCTTGGGCGCGTTTTTATGGGGAATACGTTTATGGCGCGAACGCAAAACTTTTTCTATCGAAACGCGTTGGACGTGGATTCTGCTCGGCGTATTATTGACGCTCGCGTGCGCCGCGCATCTCTATTACAATTTAAAATATGTCCAGCCGCAAGGACGTTATTTATTTCCCGGACTGCTTGCCATTGCGGCGTTTTGGGCGGCGGGCTTGAATGAAATTTTTAATCCGCGTTACGCGCGCGTATTGTTCGCGCTGCTCTATCTCGCAATGTTGGCATTGGATTACATCGCCTTGGCGTGGTTCATTGTGCCGCAGCTAACGCGCTAAAGAGAGAGAGGACAAATGAGTTTCTTGCGAAAATTATTCACCGGCGGGAATCCGTCACTGCCCAAAGCATCGGACCACGCGGATCCGAACGCGTGGTGGTTATACGTCCAGTGCGGCAAATGCGGCGCGCCCCTCGCGATTCGCATTGATTTACGCAATGACATCAGCACAGATTACGAAACGAATGGACGTTATTTACGCAAAGAGATTATGGATAGCGCGTGTTTTCAGTTGATGTACGCGGAAGTGCGGTTTGACAGCAACGGCAAGGTCGCGCAACAAACCCTCGAGCGCGGCAAATTTCTTGACCGCGCCGAATACGAAACTATCAAAACGGCGTGGGATGCCCAAAAGAGCGCAAAATAACGAAAAATAACTCTTTTTTAGCGGATTCAAAAATTTACATAATTAAATAAATTTTTGAAATATTCAGTCAAACTATTGACAAAATATTGAATTATGATACAATATTTTGCGAAATAAGATTAAATATTGGAGATATTGTGAACAAACTGCCTTCGCGTTGTCCGATTTGCGAACAAGAATTACACGTCACCGCGTTAGAATGCGCCCATTGCGCTACCGAAATTCGCGGCCGTTTTGAAATCGGGCGTTTTGCGCGTCTCTCCACCGCTGACATTTATTTCATTGAACTCTTTGTCAAGAATCGCGGCAATGCTTATCGCGTCGCCGAAGAATTGGAAATCCCCTATTCCGGCGTGCGCGCGCGTTTGACCGAAATCATTCGCGCGATGGGTTATGAAACCGAACAAGAAGCGCGCGAAGAAACACCCGTCAGCGGCGAACGGCGCAAAGAAATTCTCGATCAAGTCGCCAGCGGCGCTCTGAGCTCGGAACAGGCAATCCAAATCTTGCAAGGCGCTAATCCTCAAGGAGTCTGAAATGGCACACCCGCAACGTCAACCCATCCCGTACGCGCGCGACCATACGCGCACGATTGAAATTGTAGCGGACCCCGCGCGCGAGCCGCAAGTCATCAATATCGTAGATGACGCCAAACAGCTGCAAGAGCTGGCGCGCGTTTCTCCGGCGCGCCAGTTTCGTCGCCTATTCTTTGTTTGGCTGCGCATCTATGTGCGCGAAAACAAACACGGCAAAACGGAACGCGTGAATGTAAAGATTCCGCTGCCCATTCCCATTATCGGCGCGGCGTTTGCGCGCGAACTTTCACTGCAAAAAGCCGCCAAACTTGCCGCAGAACTGCGACGCGGGCGCGCGGACGCGTTGGACGAACTGCTCGAATCCGAAATGGGTTTTGAATTTGTGCGCGTGCATGAGGAACATCCCGAACGCGACAAGAGCGAATTAGTCGTCATCGGGTTGGATTAGCCGCTGCGTTCGTTTTAATTCAACAAGAATGCCAATGGTTGCTCAAATTGTTCATCCCGGAAGCAAAAACTTTTGCGGCGTGCGACCGCTGAATCCCGCGCGCGACCTGAGTCAAGTCGCGCTGCTATTGGAGGAAGCGTTCCGCGAAGATTTGGGCGCGCTGCATATATTGGCGCGCATTCCGATTTTACGCAACGTGGGCGCGGCGGTTATGACGACCGCATTCATGCCCACGTCAACTGAAAACTTGCGCGGCTTTGTGTACGAAGAGAACGGGCGCATCCTGGGCAATGTCACGCTCACGCTCGACGACAGCCGCGCGGCGCGTTGGATGATTAGCAATGTCGCGGTCGCGGAAAAATCGCGCCGTCGCGGCTTGGCGCGGCAACTGATGCAAGCCGCGATTGACGAAACGCGCGCGCGCAACGCGCGCTGGTTGATTCTCAATGTCCGCCCATGGAACGATGGCGCGCGCCGTTTATACGAAGCATTAGGGTTTCAAGCGGTGGCGACTGAATCGCAATATGCGCGCGCCCGCGCGGCGCGCTTTGACGAAACGCCACTGCCGCTGCGACGTTTGCGCGCGTCAGAATATCGCGCGGCGTATCAACTCGCGTGGGACAGCATGGATGAACGCTTGCGTCAATTTCGTCCGCCCTTGCGAAGCGATTACGCGCTGCGCTTGGAAGACCGTCTGGCGGAGCGGACGCTCGATTTCTTTGCGCTGCAATCCACCGAGCGTTGGGGTTATTTTCAGGATGGCGGCATGACCGCAGTGGCGACGCTGCACGCGCAACGTTTGGGCGCGTCGCACAAATTGGATTTGCGCGTTCTGCCTGCCGCGCGCGGCCAAGTGGAACGCGGCGTGCTTGCGGCGGCGCTCGCGCGACTCGAACATTTTCCGCCGCGCGAGATTCAAGCGCGCGCGCTAGTCGAGCACACAGCTTTGGTCAGCGCGCTCACGGACGCGGGTTTTATCGCGACACGCGGATTGACCTTGATGTACAAGAATTTTCAGTATTGAGTCGCCAACGCCACCGCGATTCCGCGCAGTTTGGCTTTGAGGACAGGAGTGTAATTATGGCTACAGCTGAAGAACGCATTCAAATTTTAAAAATGATCGAGAACCGACAGATTTCCGCCGAAGAAGGCGCGCGCCTCCTCGCGGCGTTGGATGACAAGCCCGCGCCCGAATTGGCGCCGCCGCCCTCACCCAATACACGCGGACGCTGGCTGCGCGTGCGCGTCACCGATTTGAAATCGGGCAAGCGCAAAGTCAATGTGAATATTCCATTGAGTCTAGTAGACATCGGACTCAAGATGGGCGCGAAATTTTCACCGGTCGGGTTGGAAGGGCTCAATCTGAATCAAATCATGGCGGCAGTCAAAGCCGGCGATACAGGCAAAATTGTGGATGTCGAAGACGAACAAGATGGCGAACACGTCGAAATCTACGTCGAATAAAAAGGTCAAATTATGCTCCAAGCTTTACGCAATCGCAATGTAGCGGTTATCTTTTCAGCGCAAGTCGTCTCGATTGCGGGCGATTTGGTGTTGTTTATCGCGCTGCCCTTTTGGGTCTATCAACTGACCGGTTCGGCGCTCGCCACCGGTATTATGATGGGCGCGTTGACGCTGCCGCAGTTGCTCATTAGTCCGCTGGCGGGCGTGGTCGTAGACCGCGCCGACCGCAAGCGTTTGATGATTGGTTCGGATCTACTGCGCGCGATATTAATGCTCGGCTATTTTTTTGTTAACGATGTGAGTCAGGTGTGGCTCATTTACTTGCTCGCGTTCGCCGAATCCGCCGTTTCGCAATTTTTCCGACCGGCGGTGAACGCCGTCGTGCCAACTCTTGTTAACAACGAAGAAGAATTGACGCGCGCCAATTCACTGCTGGGCGCATCGTGGGCGTTAGGACAGATGGTCGGTCCGGCCTTGGGCGGTATTCTGGTGACGACTTATGGACCGCACGGCGCCGCGTTATTCGATATGGGAACCTATTTACTTTCGGCGGCGCTGCTCCTATGGCTCCATCTGCCCTCCCGCGCGCAAGTTACGACAAAATTTGAAACGGCGCGCCATGCCGTCCAACAATTCACTAGCGAATTGCGCGAAGGCGTGCGCGTGGCGTTAGAGCGTCCGCTGCTGCGCGTTATTTTCGCGTCGCTCGCGATTTTGATGTTATCGCAAGGCATTATCAATGTGCTGCTCGTCGTCATTGTCAAAGAAATCTGGCATGCCGGCGCAACCGAGTTCGGTTGGTTTGTAACCGCTCAAGGTGTCGGCGGGCTCGTTGGCGCGGTGATTATCAGCGCGTTCGCCACGCGCATTTCGCCAAAACATTTAGTTGTCGTCGGCGGCAGCATCGCGGGCCTGCTTATCATGGTCATGGTGAATCAACCGTCGGTATATGTGGCAATGGGCTTGATGTTGGTCGCCGTGATTGCGATTGTGGCATTCGACATCGGATTGACGACGCTGATTCAAATCGGCAGCGATGACGCGAATCGCGGACGCATCTCGGGCTTGATGCAAACGGCAATGGCAGCCGCGCAATTAGTTTCGATTGCGGCGACCAGTCTTTTGGCGGACCAACTCGGCGCGGCGCTTATGTTGAATGTCGCGGCAATTCTGTTTACGCTCGGCGGCTTGGTCGCTATCCTTGCGCCCAATCTCCATCTCGCCCCCAATCCGACGACCTCTATCGCTACGCAACCGGCGGAATAAAAAACGCGCCGCGCGAAATCGCGCGGCGCGTTCGACAACTCGGCGTTGAAGCGGCGCATCCATCAACGCGTCGCCAACTTGGCAAGCGTAACGCCTTCACCACCTTCGTTCGGTTCGGCGATTTGAAACGAAACAACGAGCGGACTATTCTGCAAAAAATCGCGCGCGAGTTTACGCAATACGCCGGTGCCTTTGCCATGCACTATGCGAACATACGGCAGCCCCGCGAGATACGCGCGGTCCAAATATTTCTCCAATTTTTCTAACGCTTCGTCGGCGCGCATGCCGCGCAAATGCACTTCGATGCCCGGCGAATCCGCTTCAGGCAAAACGACACTCGTCTGACTGCGCGACTCTGCCGCCGGCGCCGCGCGCGGCTGCAATTCAACTTGCGCGGGCGGCAAATTGACGCGAAACGCGCCAACCTGCACAATCAGCTCGCTGCCCACCGCGACCACTTGGCCGTACTGATTTAAACTCGGCACATACACTTGGTCGCCGACCACAATGCGCTCGACCGCGCGCGCTGCTGCGCCGCGTTGCGGTTCGGGCGGCGGCAGCTTGGCGGCGAGCGTTTCTTCCAGCGCGTCCAACTCGCGCGCCGCGCGTTTACCCGCGTCGCGCGTCGCGGGAATTTCGCGCCATTCCTGTTTGAGTCGCTTTAATTCCGCGCGCGCGACTTCAAGTTCAGCGCGCGCCTGTTCGCGCGTGTGCCGCAAAATTTCGCCGCGCTGCCGCTGCGTTTCGGCGAGCTCGCGCCGCGTCTGTTTGGATGCTTTTTCCGCCGCTTCGCGTGCCGCCGCCGCGCGCGTTTGTTCACGCAGCGTTTCTTCACGCGCTTTTTTCAACTGCGTCAACAGCGTTTCGAGCTCGGCATCGCTCTGGCTCACATTCGCGCGCGCGCGCTCCACCAGCGCGCGCTCCAAACCCAAACGCGTCGCAATCGCAAACGCGTTCGAACGTCCCGGCAAACCGATGGTGAGCCGAAAAGTCGGCGCGAGCGTTTCGACATCAAATTCCATCGAGGCGTTTTCGACGCCGGGCGTTGTGTGCGCGAACGCCTTGAGTTCCGCGTAATGCGTCGCAATCAACGCGGGAATCTGACGCTCTAACAAGCGCTCGACAATCGCGCGCGCCAACGCCGCGCCCTCCACCGGATCGGTGCCGGCGCCCAATTCATCAAAAAGCACCAGCGCTTTGGCATTCGCCGCGCGCAAAATGCCGACGATATTTTTTAGATGACCGGAAAAAGTTGAAAGCGATTGCTCGATGCTCTGTTCGTCGCCAATATCGGCAAAGATGCCTTCATATACGGGCAAACGCGAACCCGCCTGCGCGGGGATATGCAAACCGCTTTGCGCCATCAACGCCAGCAAGCCGACCGTTTTGAGCGAAACGGTTTTGCCGCCCGTATTGGGTCCGGTGATGATGAGAATCGAAAACGCGCGCTGTAATTCGAGCGATATCGGAATCACTTGAACGGGATCGAGCAGCGGATGACGCGCCTGAATCAATTCCAAATACGCGGGTTGTTCGCGCGAGCCGAGATCAATCAATGGCGGCGTCGCGCGCAACGCCGCGCTATATTTCGCTTTGGCGAACGCCAAATCTAATTGCGCGAGCGTTTCGACGGTGTAATCCACCTCGTCCGCGTGCTGCGCCACGAGATTGGTAAGTTCGCGCAAAATACGGTCCAGCTCGCGCTGCTCCTGAATGGTTAATTCGCGCACGCGATTGCCCAACTCGACCACCGCTAACGGTTCGATAAATAACGTCGCGCCGCTCGCGCTCGAATCGTGGACGATGCCGTGAATGCGTCCGCGCGCTTCAGCGCGCACCGGCACGACGTAACGGCCCTCGCGTTGCGTGATGATGGCTTCTTGCAGATATTTCGCGTATTGCGCGGAAGTGATAATGTGTCCAAGCCGATCCATCACGCGCTGCTGCGCCACGCGCAAATCGCGCCGAATGCGCGCCAGCTCGGGCGAAGCATCGTCCGAGATTTCGCCTTGTTCGGTAAAAACGCGTCCGATTTCGTCAAGCACGCGCGGCGCATCGCTCAAACTTTCGGCAAGGAATGCCAGACGTGGAAACGCTTCGCGCAAACGCAAAATACTTTTTCCAAGATTGCGCGCCGCGAGCAACGTCGCGCGCAAATCCAAAAATTCGTGCGCCGGAATCATGCCGCCGATACGCGCGACACGCGTCAGCGCGCGCATGTCGCGCGCGCCGCCCACGCTCAACTGCGGTTGCTGGTCGAGCAGCGCGCGCGCTTCGGTCGTTTCCTGCTGCCAAACGCGAACCGTCGCGGGGTCGGTGGAAGGTTCCAATTCCAGCGCGAGCGTTTCACTCGCGCTAAACGCGGCATAGCGCGCCAAATTGGCGCGCACGCGCGAAAATTCCAGAGGACGAATGGCATCCAGCGACATATGTTTTAGCTTGGCAGAAATTCAAAATGAAAAGAGCGCGGGCAAACCGCCGGGCAGCCACGGTTGAAGCGTCACCAGCACGAATGACAGCGCAGACTCTGTCAACGGCGCTACACGCGAATTGGAGAGACCATTGAGAAGGAATTGCCGAGTTGATTCGCCTTGCAACCAAGTCTGGGTTCCCACCGCAAACGTCATAACACTAACCAGAATGCTTATGATAAGCCACATACTGATAACGCCAAGAAACATTCCGCTGATATGGTCCAGAAAAGGCAAGATACGAATGCGCGTTGATTTGTACGCATCTTGCGCCAAAAAATTAATGATTGTCAGCGCAAGTAAAAAGAGCGCAAAAAAAGCGAGCATGTTGGACAAGGTGTTGGGCGGCACGCGCAAAAGTCCGGCAAGCCCTTGCGATAGAGCGCGAAAGAATTGGGTCGCCAAAATCAGCGCCACATAGACCGCCGCCAAACCAATCAGTTGGCGAATCAGACCCTGCGAATAACCGATTGCCATGCCTAGCAGCAGCAGCACAATGATAAGGATATCAAACCAGTTGAAATCCGCCATACCGACCTCCCGCCGCAAGTATATCACGGAGAAATTGGTTTGGACACAGGAAAATAGGCATAGCTCGAAAAAGGGATGACTCGCCGTCATCCCTTGCATAGACACCAAACCGCGCACTTGCTATCCCGCGCCGCTGCGGCGCAATTCCGCGCCGATTTCACGCGTCAACCGATTCACAATCTTGTCTCGCGCTTTGCCCGCGTCGGCATCAGACAATACGTGGTCGAGCGCTTGGAACGTCAGCGTGTACGCTAATGATTTCTTTCCGACGGGAAGCGGCGCGCCGCGATAGACATCAAACAAGCGCGCGTCGCGCAATAATGCGCCGCCCGTTTGACGAATCAACTGCTCAACCCGCGCGCCCTCGATACTTTCATCCACCCACAACGCGATATCTTGCACCACCGCCGGATAGCGCGAAATCGGTTGGATGATAAAGCGCGCGTCAGTATGCGCGAGAATTTTTTCCAAATCGAATTCACCAACCAGCACAGCTTGCGCGGGCAATGCCCATTTTTCGCGCGTAAGCGGATGTAGTTCGCCAAACACGCCAACGCTTTCCGCGCCGATACGCATTTCCGCCGCGCGTCCGGGATGCAGCATCGGATGCGCGCGCGCCGCAAAATTTAATTCGTCCAAATGCAAACCCGCGCCGAGTTCTTCCAAGATGCCTTTGAGATCATAAAAATCGAATGGCGCGACATCTGTCGTCTGCCAAGTCGGCAGCGCGCGCGGTCCGGTCAAAAGAAGCGCGAGTCGGCGCGGCTCTAGCGGCAAAGACGCATCCTCGGGCAAATCGCCGACCTGCGTTTCGCCCGCGTGGCGCGTCAAAAATACGCTGCCGATTTCAAATAACGCGACGCGTTTCGTATGGCGCAAATTCGATGCGGCAATGTCGAGCAGATTCGGCAGCAAAGTTTGGCGCAGCGCGGAACGCTCCGCGCTGATGGGATTTTCGATGCTCACATACGCGCGCTGCGGCAGCGGAAATATTTTTTCCGCGCGCTCGTTGGGCGCAAGGCGCGCTTCATGCGCCGGCTGCGTGAACGCATAGGTCACGATTTCTTGCAAGCCCATTTCGATCAAAATAGCGCGCGCGGTTTGTTCTTGTTCCAACGCGGCATTGCCTTCGAGCGGCGGCAGCGCGTCGGCCATGAGGACGCTGGGAATCTTTTCAAAGCCATAGAGGCGCACAAGTTCTTCCAACACATCCGCCGTCCCCTCTACATCAGCGCGATAATCGGGCGGCGTCACGCGCAAAGTATCCGCGTGCGGCGCCGTGACCGCAAAATCGAGCGCGCGCAAAAGCTGCTCCATTTCGGCGAGCGTCAGTTCAATGCCTAAAATACGTTTCACATCGCGCCGCGTCACGTCTATCGTCGGCGTGGTTTGCGGCAGCGGATAATTGTCCGCGAGCGTCGGTTCAATCGTTCCGTCCGCAAGGTCGCGCATCAAAGCGGCGGCGACGCGCGCGGGCGCGATATTTTGCGACGCGGGAATGCCGCGCCCGAAACGCGTCGCGGCTTCGCTCGGCAATTTTTGTTCAGCGGTTGTGCGGCGAATCGAAATGAAATCAAAAATCGCGGATTCGAGCAGCACATTTTGGGTCGCGTCGGACACTTCGGTTTCACTGCCCCCCATGATGCCGCCGATGCCGACCGGTCCGCGCGCGTCGGTCACGAGGATATCGTGCGCGTGAAACGAACGCAGCTGTCCGTCAAGCGTTTGCATCTGTTCGCCCGCGCGCGCGGGTCGCACTAGAATTTTTGGAACGCCCCCATTGGCGCGCGCGATCAACGCATCGTAATCAAACGCGTGCAGCGGTTTGCCATAACCGAGCATGACGTAATTGGTAATGTCTACGACATTATTGATTGGACGCATTCCCGCGCGCAAGAGCCGCTGCTGCAACCACTGCGGCGAAGGTTTGATTTTGACGCCGCGAATCAAGAGCGCGGCAAAACGCGGACACAAGCGCGCGTCCGCGATTTCGATATTGACGAAAGCGGTCTCGGGCGCGCCGCGTTCTTGCGTATCCCAAGTTTGTGGCAGGCGCACGCGCTGACCTGTCAAAGCCGCGACCTCGCGGGCAACGCCGAGAACGGATTGCGCGCGCGCGAAATTCGGGTTGATTTTGACCGTCAGTACCACATCCCCCCAATAATCGGCGAGCGGCGTCCCCACCGGCGCGTCGTCAGGCAAAATAATGATGCCTTCATGCTCTTCGGAAAGACCAAGTTCCTTTTCGGAACACACCATCGCGGCTGATTCGACGCCGCGAATTTTTGATTTTTTCAGCGTCATGAATACGCGCCCTTCTTTATGTCCGTCGTACAAACGCGAACCTTCGAGCGCGAGAACCACTTTTTGTCCGCTGTCGCCGACATTGATATTCGGCGCGCCTGTCACCATTTCCGCCGGCGCGCTCGCGCCATACGCGACGCGCACGATTTTCAAACGATCGGCGTTCGGATGCGGCAACGCCTCGATCAGCTGCGCGACAAAAATTTTATCGCGCGCCCAAACGAGCCCTTTGGCGTTAGCGTCTTGTTCATTGGACGCGGGAGGGACGCCAATATATTCAATGTCTTCCACTTCGAGTCCCGCGAACGTCAATTTTTCCGCCAGTTCGGGAATCGGAAGCGTAAGGTCAACAAAATCTTGTAACCACGATACAGGAACTTTCATACGCGACGATGTTTCCTTTTGGATTTAATGCGATTTGTTTTTGCGCGCGTTTGCCCACAGCACCGCCAGCACGACCAGAGCCATGCCAATTAAAATGACAGTGTGTCCAAATTCGCCGAGCGTATCAATGAACGGCGCCCATTTCACGCCGCACAGAATCGGCGCGAGATGATAAATCAAATCCCAGCCGCCGCCGCCAAGCATCAACGCCCAACCGACCAAACCGAGCGGCGAAAACGCGGGCGAATTAAAAAAACGCATGACTAGTTTGACAGCTTGGCTCAACGCGCGCAAGTTTTAAATTTGGCTTGGCCGGCACGCGTGACATTTGACATTGGAAAAGGTATTGCGAATATGATTCAGCGCTCGATGTTTGCCGTTTGCGCTTGGCGCGCCTTGATGCGCGCGAGTTGAGATTCCAAATCGCGTTGTGTGTCCAGCAAGCCCGCTTGAATGACGGGAAAAATCGCCAGCACGGTGGTGACGCCAAATAACAAACCTGTCACCCAACGCGCCCACGAATTGAATGAACCGAGCATGTTGCCGTAATAAAATTCGGCGGGAAAAAGATTAAAGGTGATGACGCGCAGCCATTCGTTTGTGTCGCGGAAACCTTCGCCCGATGTGCCGGCGACGAGGTCATTAACCAGATGCGAAAGTCCGTCGAGACCGAGCGGCACGATGCCGACGGCGATCCACAGCCACAGCGGAATGCGCGGCGCGCGTTTGCCCAAGATCGCGTACAGCGCCGCGCCGAGCCAAATCCCGCCATAGGTCGAAATCATGCGGTCGCTCCACGCCATCTTCCAACCCATTTCGGGCGTACCGATGAATTGACGCAAAACCAGTTGATTTTCGGTGGACCACACTTGGCCAATTTGGTCGAGCGAATACATGAGTTGAGGTCCAAAGAAAAAGAGCGAACGTTCCGGCAGTTGATGACAAAAAAAACTGTATGTGAAATACAATGCTTCCGCCGCGCCCGTCCAGCCATTATGCATAAACACCGGCGCGAGAAACGGCAGCCATACCCATACGCCGTACAAGAGAATAAAAAACGCGAGCCAGTGTTTCACCACGACCAGCGCAGCGATGTCAATGCCTTGAATGAGCTTGCGCGTCGCGGGACTGACGGTAGTTTGAGTTGAACCTGCCATTTAACGTTGCGCGTGTCGCGCATCGCGGATTGCTCGGCGCGATGCTTTGCGCGTCAAACCAAACGACATACGACATGCGATTCCATTAAAACTGTTCCAAAAAGCGTAAATCATTGTTCCAGAAATTCCGAATATCGGTGATGCCATGCTTTAACATTGCAATGCGTTCGGGGCCCATGCCAAACGCGAAACCGCTCCACTCGTTCGGGTCATAACCGCCGTTGCGCAAGACTTGGGGATGCACCATCCCCGAACCGAGGATTTCCAACCAGCCGGTATATTTGCACAGCGCGTCCGTGCCGCGCCCTTCGCAAATGATGCAGCGCACATCCATCTGCGCGCTCGGTTCGGTGAACGGGAAATGGTCGCCGTAAAAACGAACGGGGCGCTCGCCAAACATACGCCGCGCGAATTCCGTGAGCGTGCCTTTTAAATTGCCAAACGTAATGTTGTGTCCAACGACAATGCCTTCGACTTGATTGAATTGGATTTCATAGCGCGCGCTGACTTGTTCATAGCGATAACACAAGCCCGGCAAAATCGCGCGCACCGGATTCGGATACGCCGCGCGCATCGCGCGAATTTGGCCCGGCGAAGTGTGCGTGCGCAGCAAGACCTTTTCGTCAGAACCCGCGACATAGAACGTGCTCCAATTATCGCGCGCGGGATGAAACGGCGGAATATTGAGCAGTTGAAAATTCATAATGTCCGTTTCCACCTGTCGCGTGCGATACACTTGGAAACCCATCTCGCCGAAAATTTTATAGATTTCTTGCAGCGTCTGAATGGTCGGATGAATATGTCCGCGCGACGGGCGGCGTCCGGGCAGCGTCACATCCAACGGTTCGGCTTCCAGCGCTTTGGACAATTCAATCTGCTTGATGGCGCCGATTTTGGCGTTGAACGCAGCTTCCAGCGCCAGCTTGAGTTCGTTTGCCGTTTTGCCGAACGCGCCGCGTTCCGTATGCGGGAGCGCGCTGATTTGTTCAAACAACGCGTTCACCGCGCCTTTGCGTCCGATATATTCGACGCGCCACGCCTCGAGCTGTTCATTGTCCCAAATAGTTTCAAGGCGCGCCAGCGCGCGCGCTTGCAATGCTGTTGCGTTTTCGCTCATGGTTTAAAATAGCGCCCGGAGATTGGAGCTTGCCAACGAATCTCTAGCGCTCATAGTTTCTCGGGCGGCAAAAAATTTCCGTCCGCGTCACGGCGCGCGCGGCGGATTGCCACAATCGCGTCGTGATTCAAGCCGCCGTAAATATGCGGATATTGTTTCGCCGCGTCATCATAACGAATTTTCGCTTGCAGTTTTTTTGTTTCGATATACAAATAGACGTGGGGGCCCCGTTCGTCTCTGTACAGAAAGTTCGCCACGCGCGCCATTTCTGACGCGCGTTTGGTGCAGTGAATAAACCCTTCGCGCAAAAAAGGTTTCGGCAAATAGATCGCGTTTTTACGCTGCCGCGCATAAAAACGTTCGGGAACCAAATGGTAAATAATCATCTTGGTCTCAATGAATAAAAAACTCTCATCCCGATTGGGACGAGAGCAAAAATTCTCCCGCGGTACCACCCACTTTAGTCGGCGCGCCGACTCGCTCAGTCGCGTAACGTGCGTAAACGGCAAGCGTTAGCAAAAGCCCTCGCGTTCGCGCTTGCAGCTCGAGAGTGAATTTCGGCAGAGTTCGCTCAAAAGGGTTCGCAACCAATGACCCTTTCTCGCTGGGAGCTGCGCGCTGCCTACTCGCTCCGTCGTCGCTATTGTTTTGATTATCCGCGAAACGCGCGGATTGTCAACGCGGGCGAATCTGGCGATTACTCATATCTCGAAAACGCAGTGGATTTCCAGACCCCAAGGGTTTTCGAAAACCCTTGGGGGCTGGAAATCCGGATAATCACCAGGAGCGAATCCAATTCGCGCCAACAAAAACACGAAACGTCCCCGCGGACGTTCCCGCGCAGCTATGTCGCAAGGGTCAACGACCGCAGCCACTCTAACGCGCCCAGCAGCAAAAACAGCCAGCCCGTGTACAGCGCCGTAAACAACGCGGCGTAACCTAAACTGGGCACAAGTTTACCGCGTGTCACCGGCGTTTTATCAAACGCGAGTTTGAGCGCGCGATAAAATAACCAATACAGCGCGAGCAAAAGCCAAGGCAGCGCGAACGCGAGCGCTTGAACCAACACCCAAAACAATATCGCCAACACAATCGCGATGACAAACCATAAAACGACAGAGATCAAACAACCCACAATGTCATCGCCGGTATCGCCAATGTCGGGAATATCCAATTTGAAATCCGGCGCCGGCAGCGCCGTCGTCAAGCCCACCGCCGACTCGATGTCAAACAAAGCCGTGCCAAATGGCTTGTTCGGATCCTCAACAATCGGCGGTTCCAATCGCACGCCTTGATACAAGCCGACCGCGAGAAAAATAAACAGTCCCAGCGCGACCAGCGCGAGCGTAATTTCCAATTCGCGGATAAAAGAGCTGCTGCTGATCAGAACCACCAACGCCAGCGTGAGGAGAACAACCGGAATCGAAATCAACGCAAACGCGCGCACCGACCATAACGGCGAATCAAAAATTTTCTTGGAGGACCGTTTAGCTTTGATAGTTCAACCTCACTGCTTGAAGGCAGTGACCAGCGCCTTCCATTTTTCCACATCCTGCCCCGGTTCGAACGGCGTATACAGCGTGATGCGGTCGAGCAAACCAGCGTATCGCGTCTTGAGCGCGTGAGCAAGCTGGTCAGGCGAAGTGATGACACAAAACTGTTCGAGCATGTCGTCCGTGATTTGTTCTGACATGGCGCCCCATTCTTTGCGCGCGGCGAGCGTTGAAAGTTTTTCGCCCACCTCGCCCCAGCCATGCGTTTCCAACACCGGACGATAACTCGGCGTGGACGCGTAAAACGAAATCTGCGCGCGCGCCATTTCTTTTTCCGCGTCATCCGTCGCCACAAAGACCGCCGACGAAATTTGAATGTCCGCGCGCGCGCGTTGCGTTTTTTGCATTCCAATTTCGATATTCGGCAATGTCACCTCGCGCAAATATTTCGCCGTATGAAACGGATGCGCATGAAAACCCTGACACAATTCACCCGCGAGTTGGCATAATTTCTCATTCACGCCCGCGATATAAATGGGAATGTTCGGATACTCTATCGGCCCCGGATTAAAAAACGGCGTCATCAAGGTGATTTTGTAAAACTCGCCGCGAAAGTTGACACGCCCGTCGCCCTGCCAAGCAGCCCACACCGCGCGCATCGCCAAAATCATTTCGCGCAATTTCGCCGTCGGATGTTCCCACGTCATGCCAAAACGACGTTCGATATGCGGCTTGACCTGCGTGCCAAGTCCTAAAATAAATCTGCCGTTCGACGCGGCGGCTAAATCCCATGCGATATGCGCCAACACCGTCGGACTGCGCGGAAACGCCACCGCGATCGCCGTGCCGAGCTCGACGCGCGTTGTATGTTCCGCCGCGAGCGCCAGCGGCAAAAACGGATCGTGCTGCGTCTCGCTCGTCCACAAACCATCAAAACCCATTTGCTCGACCCCGCGCGCGAGTTCGGGCATTTCGCGCAGATTAGGCACGAGCGTTGCGACATCAATTTTCATTGTTGGGGTAACAGGCAGCACATAGTAGGGCGTAGATGTTTTTCCTTGCGCTCTACTATGCGCTACTTGATTCTATATCCTTCCGCTTCGTTATTAAACACCCACGCCGCCACCTCGCCGATTTGAATTTCTTGAAACAAATACGCGTCTGTCGTGACCGCCGCGGACCCGCGTCCGCGCAAACCTTCGCGCGTGCGCTCCATCTGTTCAAACCGTTCGCGCCACGCGACAAAATTTTCCGGACGCAAATCCACCCAGCCCTTGCGCGCCCACGCGTCAATATTTTGCGGCGTCAACGACACGCGATTTGTATCCGCGCGTTCGGGAATGCGAATCAATGGCCCCCGCCAAATCGTCGCGCCATCCGGCGCCAAAATCGGCAGTCCGACCGACACAATCATTTCTTTGATGGCGGGATGTTTTTTCAACCATGCAAACAACGCTTCCGCGATTTTTTTCGGACGCTGATTCAACACGCGCTCTAACGTATGATAGCGCTCGCGCAGCAAAAACGCTTCAAACAATAATTTCGACAGTTCCGGCGGACCCAATTGGCCCAACGCCACCGACGGGATTTTAGTTTCTTGTTCCAAGCGCGCCAAATCGGACAATGCCACGCGCCGCAAATTGCCGGCGCGATAGCTCGGATTCAACACCGCGCTGTCGAGCGCGGACAAAACTTCGCTGCCGGTATTGACGCCCATGATTTCGAGCGCCACTTTCGACGCGATTTCCTCCGGCGTAATAAACTCCATCTGATTCATCGCCGTAATCGCTTCGAATTCGCCTTTGGCAAACACGCCATTCTCGCCCGTGTCAATAATCACCACTTCGAGTTTGCCCCGCTCGCGATAATTCTCCGGCGCATCGCGCAAGCTTAACGTGCCATCCAGTTTTTGCGCTTTGGGCGCGTAACGCAGCACCGGCTTGCCGCGCTCTTGAATCGCGCGCATGCTAATATCCGCGTACCCAATCATCGCCCCCGGTTTAATCTCTTTGACAATCGGCGCGTCAGGCGTGCGCGCCATCAAAAACAACAAGCCAGTGTGCGCAAAACCCGTCGCCGTTTTCGACATAAGTTTCGCGCTCGGTTTGTCTTCGCCATGCGTGTACGGGATATTAAGCCCCATCCCGCCCGTCCCCGTCGTTCCAATTTTCAAATACAACCGCGTGCCAACCTCATCCATCGCGCGCAACAAAATCAAAACATGACGCACCAGCTGCGGCACCGCCTGCGAAATTACAAGCTGCTCGAACGCGTTTTGCGCGGGTTTGCGTAATTCATTCAACGCGTCCACCTGCGCGCTCAAACGCGCCAGCCATTGTTCCGGCGACATCGCCGCGAATTCCGTTTGCGCCGCCAAACTTTCCGCGTCGTTCGGAATAGACTCCGCCGCGGTCGAGCCGTGTGCCAGCTGCTTGACCGCGCGCGTCAACGCATCCACTTGGCTAAATAACGCGTCCAGCTTTTGCCGCGCGATCAACGATGCCGCGTACACATCTTGATAACTGATCGCCGTCGCGGTATTGATGGTATCCACAATCACATTCGGCTTGTGTTCGCGAATGACTTGGGTCAACCGCGCGCGCTCGTATGCCGTCTCCAAATCGCCGAATAAATCGTCATACAGCGCGGCGCGACGCGCGGCGGAATCCAAAAGTTCGCGGCGGCGCATTTGCGTAAATTCGGCGCGCACAAAACCATCGCCCCACACGCCAACCCATTCCACGTTGGGAAATTCTTTATTTAATTGCGTCAACGCGTCACGGACTTCTTTTTGGTATAACGAGGCGATTACCACTTTACGCGGTTGAATTTCGCGGGCGACGACGCGCGCCACTTGAAGCCCCACCAGACCTGCGCCGCCAAGTAACAGAAAAGTATTATCGCTCATGCCGCTCCATTGCAGTATTTTGCGTCGCACACACTGCGCTCGATTGTAGCACAGCTTGTTGGGATGAAATAAAGAAACTCGCCGCGCGCGCGGCGAGCGCTTGCCGCCACTCACATTTCCAACAATTTCATGCTCGCGTCCGCTTCAATGCCAAATACATTCGCATTCGCGAAAAATTCAAAATCAAATTGCGTTCCTTCGCCCGCGCGCGTCCCCGCTACGGGCACCAAGCGCGCCGTCAACGGCTTGGCTAACTTGGTCGCGAGCGCGGCGAGGTCAAGCAGCAGCGCGGCGATTGCATGTTCGGTTGTATCGCCTGCGAGCGGAATGGTGTCGAGACCTGTGCCGCACACAGTCGAGTACAACAACAGCGAATCGAGCGTAAACAAATTTTCGCGCGACCGCCGCGCCATCGTCCAATCTTCCAACAAGGGCAGCATCAACGCGCTGAAACCCGCGCGCGTAAAGCGCGCGCGCCGCAGCGTATCGGTCACAAAAGCCGCCGCGAACAAAGTGCCGCGCGTGCCAAAACGCGCGCCCGTCAAACGTTCCAGCGCGGTCGCCAAACTCGCGTTCTCGCTCGGATACGGCGCCATCGAAAAATCAATGCCCGCGTACCGCGCGCCGCTTTGCGTTTCCAACTGCGCGCCCCACGCATCCAAGCGCGCGGCATGCGCTTCCATCGCGTTTATCAAACGCGCTTGCGCGTCGCGCAGCGTCGGCGCAGCGGTGAACGCGTCCACCGCGAGGTCCGCCGCTTCCAGCGCAAACGCGAAACAGGGCGCGTCCGCGTCGCCCGCGTACGCGGTGGGAAAGTACGGCACGAACGGCGGCACATTCGCGGCGGCGGCAAAACGAAAATTAAATAAACCGTCAGCCGACGCGCGCGCGAGCGCATGAATGGCGCGCGCCGCCGCGCGCAGCGCGTCAAATTGAATCCCGTCCACTTGATTCGCAATCGCCAGCGACACAAACAATGTTTCCGTTTCCGCGACCAGCGCGGGCGCGACGTCGTACACTGACGGCGCGGACAATAACAACGCGCCGTAATCAAAACCAAGTTCGCGATACCGCCGTTCGTACGCGCGACCAAATTCCAACGCAGAGCTTGCGCGCAAAATTTCCGCCAAGGGCTGCGCGGCAAACCGCGTCGTCTGTAACACAAAACCCGCGTCATCCGCCGTTGCGCGCGCCGCCTGATTCAATGCCGCCGCGCGCTCCAACGCCGCTGTTTGCAAATTTTCATCAACACGCGCAAAAGTTGTCGTCGAACGAATTTTCATATTTGAAATAAAAAGGACTGAGCGAATTCATCACTCAGTCCGTCATTCGCCTATATTACGTCCAGCGCGCTCAGCGCTGCATCGGTCCAAACAACGCCTCGACCAAATCATCCCAAATCGTGCGTTCGGGCGGAGAGAGATTCACCGCCGGCGCGGCAGGCGCGGTCACGGCGGACGCGGGCAGCGCCGCGACGGGAATAAACACAGTCTCGCCTTCTTTGGTGTAACGCAAGCGCACGCGCGCCTGTTTCTCTAACCACTCGTCGCTCGTCACATCCTGCTTTAACGTCAACAGCTGCGCGTTCGCCGCTTCGACTTGGGTCAAACGTTGGTCCGCCAGCTGAAGCGTCCGCACCAACTGGACTGTTTCCAAAATCCGCCGGCCAAAATCCCACGCAAAGATTAACGTCATCGCGATGACAATAATAACAATAAATTGCGTCAAACTCAGACTTTTAACCATATAATCTCTGTCGCGCGCGAACACTGCTCCTGCGCGCATCTTACACTATGCGCGCGCGCCTGTCAATCACTTTGAGCGCGCGTGTCACCATTTTGGGCGAATCGAATTCGCAGCAACAACTATACCAAGTCGCCCTGCGGCGACTCGAAACCCGCAAAAGCAGGTTTTGCGTTTTCGTTGTCGCGATTTCCAAGCGCTTGAACTAGGGCAGACGCCAAACCTGCGGAAGCGCTTGAGGTGATTCCCAAAAATTGGACGCGCACCTGCGCCCTAGCGCGCTAACGATTCTTTGCGGCTGCGCGTAGAGCGCGGCAAACAGAAACCGTTCGCTTCTCTAATGCGCTCGCGACGGTGTTAGCAAAGTCGTTTGCGAATGCTTGTTATGCGATATGGGCAAGCATCAGTTTTGCGCTGAATTTTGCGAAAAAATATTTGACGTTAAAAAAGAATTAGAGTATGATTTTTGCCACAACGCAGCGACGCATTGCTCCCTTTGGACCGCAAATATCATATTCCTTAATGGAGGCAGAACGATGGCGTATGTAATTACCGAACCCTGTATCGGCACGAAAGATACCGCCTGTGTAAATGTTTGTCCGGTGGATTGCATTCATCCCCGCAAAGACGAAGACACCTTTGAAGAATCAACGCAATTATATATTGACCCCGACACCTGCATTGACTGCGGCGCGTGCGTGCCAGAATGTCCGGTCTCGGCAATCTTTCCATTGGAAGATGTGCCGGAAGAATGGCATCAATATATCGAAATCAATGCCGAACATTATAAATAAGCGCGCGCGATAGTTTACACGTTCGGATAAGGAGGGCGCCCACACGGACGCCCTTTTTTTTTCATCCGAACGCGGCGCGGATGACGCGCCCGCGCGCCCAGCCAAAACTGACGATGAATCCACGCGTCTATTCTGCCTATCTATTTGATATCGGCGGCACGTTAATCAAGTTTGACGAACGCCGTCGCGCCATTCATTACGTTGAACGCGCGACGCGCGCGCATATTTCGGTTACGGTGGAGGATGCTGCGCGCGTGTTGGCAGAGCTGGATTTGGAATTGCCCGCGCGGCAGCAGAACGTGCCATTGTCGCTATTGCCCGTCGCGACGCAGCGCGCGTTCTGGCTCGATTTTTGGGCGGAAGGATTTCGTCGTCTCGGCGTGCCGTCCAAGGACGCCGCGCTATTCGCGCAAGAATTGCTCGATCCGATGAACGGCGGCAATTATCAAGTCGTGTTTGAGGATGTGCGTCCCGCGCTCGACGCGCTGCGCGCGCGCGGCAAACAGCTCGGCATCATTTCCAATTTTTCCGCGAACTGCGAGCCGCTTTTGCGCGAATTGAATCTCGCGTCCTATTTTGATTTTTTTATCGTGTCCGGCATCCTCGGCATCGAAAAACC
Source organism: Anaerolineae bacterium (assembly GCA_021463195.1). Lineage (GTDB taxonomy): Bacteria > Chloroflexota > Anaerolineae > UBA4142 > SHND01 > SHND01. Next base: position 9,571 of record JAJTXZ010000010.1, on the reverse strand, counting down.
CGACCCGCGTATTTTTCACGCCGCCGTCGCGGCGGCAGCTAAACCGATTGAGGAGCTGGTGTACATTGGCGACAGCGTGCATCACGATATTCAAGGCGCGCGCGCCGCGGGCATGGCGGCGATTTTAGTGGACCGCGCGAATCGTTACGCCGCGCACGCGCTGCCGCGCGTGCGCGATTTACGCGAGTTGTCAGCGCTCTAATTTCAAGTAAAATAGGCGCTGCGCTTCACCGCCATTCCGTATAGAGATTTATATTATGACCAAATCGTCTCGCGCCGAACGAGCCAAACAAGCCGAAGCAAAAAAGCAAAAACAATATCTCATCTTGGGCGGCGCTATCGCCGCCGCGTTATTATTGGGCGTCGGAATTTTGTATCCCATGCTGCAACCGCGCGCGCCGACCAGCGTCGGCTCTGCCAAATGCGACAATCTCCAAGTTATGGCAGACGAAGGACGCGGACATCTTGCGCCCGGCGACCCGATGCCGATATACAAAAGCGTCCCCCCCACCTCCGGCACGCACAATCCGCAATCTTATCCCGCCGGCATCTATGACAAGAACGCGGACATTACTGAACTGATACACAGTCTGGAACACGGCTATATCATCCTGTACTATAACAATATTCCGCAAGAACAAATTGACGAACTCGTGCGGATTCAACAATCCGACCCGTACAAAGTGAGCGTCGCCGAATATCCGAACATGCCGCAAAAAATCGCGCTCGCCGCATGGGGCAATCTGCAAAATTGCGAGGGCGTCAACGAACAGGTAATTCGTTCCTTTATCGCGCAATTCCGCGACCACGGGCCCGAGAACGCGTCTTGATTATTCAGCTCCGTCAAGCAAAAAACCGCGACTCGATGCGTCGCGGTTTTTTTGCTTGACGTTGCGCGCCGTGTCTTGCGCTAGAACGCCGCGAGGCACGACGGGTTAAAACTGCCCGTCATGATGCCGCGCACCGCCAGCCCCATGATAAAAAATGACACCAACGCATAAATCAATATTTCACGGCGCGTCATCGCGCCTTTGGTGTAAATGTACGTCATGACCCACATCAACGCAATCACAATTCCGTACAGAAAATGCAGCACATCGGGGGGCCAATATCCGACTATGACCAACGTCACGCCGACCAACGCTTGACCGATGACCAACAATTCGCCAATCATCAACGCGCCGCGATAATTATTCGACACGCCCAAGCCGCGCAAATACGCAATGACGCCCCAAACGCCCAACGCCAGCGCAAAGAAAATCACCGATAAACCGATACGACAATGAATATCCGGCAGCGACATATTCACCTCAGGTTGAATTTTTCATTTGTAGTATAATCCTGTTCGCCCGCTCGCGCGAATACGCCTCGCGTATTCCCAAATAGAAACCGCTTTGAAGCATCCAAAATCTTTGTTCCGCGTCTCCGCGTTGGTCTTGCTCTCGCTCATTATTCTCGTCGCGGTGATTCAATTTGCGCCGTCAGTCCAAGCGCCCGCCGCTGTGGGGAACGCCGTGACGACGCGCGTCGCCGCCATTACCGCAGCCCCCCTCCCTACCGCAACCGCGCTGGCGCCAAGCGCCAAGCAGGACGCGTTCATTTTCAGCGCGGAACGCGGCGGACGTTGGGAATTATACAGCGCGCCCGCTGACGCGCTTGACGATTTCACGCAGTGGAAACAACTGACACGCCAACTCGCTTCCGCGCGCCATCCCGCCCTCTCGCCCGACGGCGCACGCGTCGCGTTTCAAGCGCGGCATCAAGGCAACTGGGAGATTTATATTCTCGATTTACGCAGCGGCGCTATCGCGCGCGTGACCAATGGGCTTGCCTATGACGGCGCGCCAACATGGTCGCCCGACGGCAAACAAATCGCCTTTGAATCATATCGCGCCAATAAACTTGACATTTGGCGCGCGGATGTGAACGGCGAAAATCCGCGCAATCTCACCGCCGACAGCGCGGGCTATAATTTTGCGCCGGCGTGGTCGCCCGACGGCAAGACGATTGTATACACCAGTTGGGAAACGGGCAATCAACAATTATTCGCCATGACGCCCGACGGCGCCGCGCGCGCGAATCTCTCCAACAATCGTTTTCACGACGCGCAACCCGCATTCTCGCCCGACGGCAAACAGCTCGCGTTCGTTTCCAATCGCGAAGGATGCGCGGAAACCGTGCGCGCCACGCTCGAACAACCTTCGCTTCAAGGCAGCGTTGAAAGCGGCAACTGTCAGCGCCGTAATATTTTTATCGCGGATTTTGACGGCGCGAAACTTTCCGCGCCGCGTCAGACGACCTTTTTGGGACGCGACTTGGGTCCGCTTTGGTCACCCGATGGCGCGCAATTAGCATTCATCGCCGCGCAGCCCGCGCAGCAGTTATTGTATGTGACCGCTCTGCAAAATCCGCAGGCGCGCGCGTTGAGCGTCGCGAACGTATGGCTCGATTCCGCCGTGTGGTCGCCGCGCGCGCCCGCGTTCGGTTTCACGCCAACCGACGAACCGCCGCTCTATGTCGAAAAACCGATTCCGGCGCATCCCGAAGAAGGCAGCAAATACGATTTCGTCGGCATGAAAGAAGTGTATCTCGCGCCATCGTGGGGCATCCTCTCTAGCGCGGTTTCAGAATCGTATCGCGCGCTGCGTCAGCGCGTCTTGAGCGAAAGCGGCATAGATTTTCTGGCGACCCTTTCGGACATGACGCGTTTGATTAGCTCGCGCTGCGACAATACGTGCGATGATTTATCATGGCATAAATCGGGACGCGCGGTGGATACGCTGCTGACGATGCCGGTGGATGGACAAGAAAAATTATTGCTCGCGCGCGAGGATGTCGGCGGCGAAGTGCATTGGCGCGTCTATTTGCGCGCGGCAAAACAAGATGGCACCATGGGCGCGCCGTTGACCGAGGCGCCATGGGATTTGTCATACCGCGCGCGCGCGACGCTCGCGCCAGGTATGGGTGGCGTCGAAGCGCCGCTCCCCAAAGGGTATTATGTGGATTTTACGGAATTGGCGCGCGTGTACGGCTGGACGCGCATTTCCTCGCACGATGATTTGGATTTTGACTGGCGCAATAATCGCGAAGCCATCGAGTTCTGGCATTTTCAAAAAGAAGATGGCTTGAATTGGTGGCAAGCGATGCGGCAAGTGTACCCGCCCGACACGTTGGCGAAAACGTTCGACTGGAATAACATTATCGGCGCATGGGGCAAGCAGACCTCGCGCGTGTATCTCAAAGATGTTCCCCCCCCCCCAGAGGCGTGGAAATGGTTCGCGCTGCTGCCGCGCGATTAAAAAATTTCGCGCGCGCGAAAACAAAAACGCTAAACCCGCCAACCGCGTTTCTTTCGTTCGTAAAGAAAAGGCGCTGCGGCATTCTTGGAGAAAGGCATGTTGCAAAATCGAATCGCTCTGACATTATTGGGGACGGCGCTCATTTTATCCGTCGTCGTGTTTGCATTCGCGGACGCGCCCGCGTTAGCGCAGCCCAACGCGCAAGCGACGGCGACACCCGCCGCGAAAGCGTCCGATCAAACCTACGTGACGTTATTGCCCGCGGCGGACGCGGCGACGCGTTTAGTGATTGTAACGCTTCAAGCCGATGGCGCGGTGAATTTGACGACCAATCCGCTTGGCGCCGAGTCGAATGCGGCTCAAGTCGGAACGTGGCAAACATCGGGCGAAACCGTCGCCATTACGCTTACGGCGGATGGAACGAAAACGCTCGCCAATCCGCTCACTCTGGTTTTCAAACGCGACAATGAAAATCTGGTCGCGACCGAATTCGACAAAACCATTTTTGGCGATAAAGCGTTCACGCTGTATTTACGCGACGCCGTTGAAAGCAAACTCGCCGCGTTGAATCGCGCGTACGTCGCGGTGGACTTGCAGGCGGGTTTTCCGCTCGACCCGTTTTTGGTCAGCGTCAACGGCGGCGGCGAATTGGATGCGAGCATTTTGAATGAACAATGCAAAGGTTATATCAATCCCAGTCCCACGCTTTCGATCAATTGGACGGGCAGCGCGGATTTGGCGCGCGTATTCACGTACAGCGACGCCGACCCGATGCTCGTCATCCAAACGCCCGACGGAAAATTTTTGTGCAGCGACGACGCCAATACGCTTTTGCTCGATCCGCAAATTGAAATCAGCAAACCGTCGCCGGGCAAATACAATGTGTGGGTTGGCAGCGCCGCCGCCAAACAACTGCTGCCGACGATTTTGGTTTTGACGACACGTTCCGATGTGAACGCCGCCAATTTCCAACTCGCCGCGCTGGTGAAACGACCCGCGCTGCCGCAGACGGACGGTGAAACGTCTGTCAACGCGCCAGCGAAAATTGTGACCGACGCGCTGGCGCGTTACAAAGGCACAGTGGGCGGACCGCTCGGCGCGACGCCGTTAACACAAGAGCTTAAAAGCGCAGGTACGCTTGCGGCGTTCGAGCTCGGCGTTGACGCGCAATGCAACGGTTATATCGGCGACGCGCCCGATTTTGTTTTCGAGGTCAACAGCGCGTTGGACCAAATGACGCTTTGGTTCGCGAGCAAACAGGACGCGACACTATTTGTCGTTGGGCCGCAGGGCGCGGTGAATTGCAATGATGACAGCGCGCCCGATAACGCCACCCCATCCGTTACAATTCAAAAACCCGCGCAAGGGCGGTACGGCGTTTTCGTCGGACGCCTCGCGCAAGACTTGGCGATCGAAGGCACGCTCACGGTAACGACCGCCCCCGGGGCGACACCGCCCGCGTCCAAATAACCAGTGGAGAGCATCATATGAAACGAATCTTGGCAACGCTCGGCGCGCTTGTCGCGACGCTGGCGCTTTTATTCAGCGCGCACAGCGCGGTCAACGCGCAGAGCGGCAATACGTGGAATCTATTTTACTTTGACAATCTGAATTGGACGGGCAACCCAGCCGCCACCGCAACCGTGCCGTTTCTCAATTTTAATTGGAACGGCGCGCCGCCCGCGGCGAATATGCCCGGCGCGAATTGGACCTTGACCGCGACCACGACCGCGTTCTTTAACGGCGGACAATATCAATTCAGCGCGCTCGCGGACGACGAAGTGTTGGTCATGGTGGACAACCTGTCCATCATTGACACGCGCGGCAAAAATCAAGTCGGCAAGTGGCAGACGCATCAGCTCGGCATGACAGCGGGAATGCACAACGTCCAAGTCTTTTATCGCCAATTCGGCGGCGCCTCATTTGTGAATGTGACATGGGCATACGCTAAACCGGGGCCCAATCCAACGCCCACCGCGCGCGCGCTGCCCAATCCGCTGGCGCCGGCTTCAGCCAAAACCGTGACCACGCCATTCGGCGTTTTTGACGCGTGCATTCAAAACGGCTGGCATCAATCAAAATGTTTTATTCAGGACGGCAAATGGAATTCGCCGAATCTCGGTTCGATTGAAATGGAGCCAGCTATCGCGATTTGGGGCAACTGCGAGCCGGCAGATAGCGACGTGCGCTGGACGACTGATGCCAACACAAATCCTATCCAAACCAGAGCGTTCCGCTGTTCCAAATCGCTCGCCGGTTGGTTCCCGACTTCATAACATAATTTGCGCGCGCAAAACCGAGCCGCGTCAAAAATGACGCGGCTATCTTTTTTTCGCTTTTTCAACATCGTTATTCCACCAGCGCTGCATTCCCGAGTCAAGGAGGGTGAAAATGACAATCCCGCAAAATATCACGCGCTGCGCGTGGAGCGTTAGCGATCCGCGCTATATTCAATATCACGATGAGGAATGGGGCGTGCCACTGCATGACGACCAAAAGCTGTTTGAATTTCTCGCGCTGGAAGGAATGCAAGCGGGTTTAAGTTGGATTACGATTCTCCGCAAGCGCGAAAATTTTCGCGCGGCATTCGACAATTTTAATGTCACCAAAATCGCGCGCTATAACGAACGCAAAATCGAATCACTCGTACAGGACGCGGGCATTATTCGCAATCGCCAAAAAATTCTGGCGACGCTTGATAACGCGCGCGCGTTTCTTGAGGTTCAAGACGAATTCGGCAGTTTTGACAAATATATTTGGGGCTTTGTCCATGACAAACCGATTCGCAACGCCTGGACGACCCTGTCAGAGGTTCCCGCGAAAACGCCATTGAGTGAAACCATCAGCAAAGATTTAAGCAAGCGCGGTTTTCGTTTTGTGGGCCCGACAATAGTTTATGCGCACATGCAAGCGACGGGAATGGTGAATGACCATGTGATCAGCTGCTTTCGCCACCAAGCCCTCGCGCAGCGACGTTGAATATTTTCAATGCTCAAATCTTTTCTGCGGCGCAAACTCGAGTTTGCGCCGCAGATTCTTTTTATCGCGCGCGCGCCATACGGGTGATTACCCGGATTTCCAGACCCCAAGGGTTTTCGAAAACCCTTGGGGTCTGGAAATCCGCTGCGTTTTCGAGATGTGGGTAATCACCAGAAACGCAAATGATTTGCGATATAAGATATAATATGGTTTGGACCAAGCCGCCCATAAAGCAGACGCGCGCGTCAAAATACCGCGCGTAGAACGGGTGACAAAATCTTGCAAGGAACTGGAATCATGCGGACGAGGCAAGCTGTAGAAATCAAACGAAACGCAGAACCGCCGCAAATGTCGGGCTTGCCGGTATTGGGCAGCGCGTTGGATTTGATGCGCGACCCTCTGGCGTTTTTTGTGCGCGGGTATCACGAACTCGGCAGTGTTTATCGCGTGCGCGCGGCGAACCGCGATTTGTATGTGTTGGCGGGGCGACAAGCGAATTTGTTCATGACGCAAAAAGGCGACGGCGTGCTGCACAGTCACGAATTATTTGGCGATTTTGCGCGCGAATTGGAAACAGAAATTTTTTTGGTCGCGCTCGATGGCGCCGAACATCGTCACCTGCGCGGCGAAATGCGCGACGGTTATGCGCGCGAAGCGTACACGCGCTATTTGCCCGAAATGAGCGCGTTGATTCAGACGACCGCGCGCGCATGGCGCGTCGGCGAAACCATTCCGGTGACGCGCATGTTGCAGCGTCTCATTTCGCGCCAACTCGGTTACGCGGTGGCAAAGCTAGACCCCGCCCCGTATTTTGATGATTTAACTTTGTTTCTCAATACCATCATGAACGCGGCGGTCTTGAAAACGTGGCCCCGCGTCATGTTAAAAGATCCGCGTTATACGCGCGCGAAATCGCGCGTGATGAATATGGCGCGCGAAATTTTGCGGCAGCATCGCGCGGCGCCGGACGCAGCGCGCGCGCCCGATTTGATTGACGATTTGCTGCGCGCGACCACGCTCGACGGACAGCCCTTGTCCGAAGCGGCGTTGATTGCGGCAACCGTCGGCCCAATGATCGCGGGCATTGACACGGCGGCGAATACGTTGAGCTTTCTTTTATATTCGTTGTTGAAAAATCCGGACACGCTGGCGCGCGTACGCGCCGATGTAGACCGCGCGTCCGCAAACGAATATCCCACCTACGCGGACCTCAAAGAAATGCGCGCGCTGCACGGCGCGACATTGGAAACTTTGCGCATGTATCCGGTCGCGTTCGCCGTGCCGCGCGCGTCCGTCGCCGCGTTCGAGTTTGACGGCTATACGATTCCCAATCAACAAGAAGTATTTGTGGCATCAGGCGTGACCCATTATTTGCCGGAATTTTTCCCCGAACCGTACAAGTTTGATCCCGAGCGTTATGACGCGCCGCGTCAAGAACATCGCAAAGCGGGGGTATTTGCGCCGTACGGTCTCGGCGCGCACACCTGTCTCGGCGCAGGCATGGCTGAAGTCCTAATCATGTTCACTGCCGCCATGCTGTTGCGCACAGTGGACTTGGAGCTCGACCCGCCCGATTATGTTTTGAATGTCCGCAACCTGCCGCTGCCGCGTCCCGACAATCGTTTCCGGATGCGCGTGGCGGCGCAGCGTTAAGCGAGCTATCCCATGACACAACGCTTTTCTTTGGTGGATGCCGCGTGGCTCCACATGGACGAACCGACAAATATGGCGGTTATTACGGGCGTCATCATGTTCGACGACCCGCTGGATTTCGGCACGCTCAAAGAGTTGATTCGCGCGCGGCTGCTGCGCGTGCGCCGTTTTCGTCAGCGCGTGCGCGAACCGCTTTTCGGCGTTGGCATCCCGCGTTGGCAAGACGACCCGCATTTTGATTTGGACGCGCATCTGCATCGTATTGCGCTGCCCGCGCCGCACGACCAACAAGCGCTGCACGAACTTGTCGGCGACTTGATGTCCATGCCGCTCGATTTTAATAAACCGCTGTGGCAATATCATCTCGTCGAAAATTATCAGGGCGGCTGCGCGTTGATTTGTCGCTTGCATCATTCGATGGCGGACGGGCTCGCGCTCGTGCAGGTGCTGCTCTCGCTTGCCGACGATGCGCCCATTCCAGAAACCACAACCGCGCTCAGCGTCGCGACGCGCGGCAACGGCGCGCGTAAACGTCAAGGGCTTGCCCGCGCCGCGTTCCAACTCGCGCGCGCCAGCACGCGCCAAGTCGCGCAAACTGTCGTCAGCCGCGAAAAAATGCGCGAGACCGCGCTGCTCGGCGCTAGCGGTTCGTTGGCGTTGGGCAAATTATTATTCACCGGGCCCGATACCCATTCGTTATTCAAAGGACAATGCGGCGTGATGAAACGCGTCGCGTGGACCCGGTCGCTGCCGCTCGCCGACGCGAAATATGTGGCGCACGTATTGGGCGGCACGATCAATGACGTTTTAATCAGCGCGGTGACGGGCGCGCTGCGGCGTTATCTCGACGCGCGCGACATGGACACGCAAGATATGAATTTGCGCGCGATTGTGCCGGTGAATCTGCGCGCGTCCGGCGATCTCGATTTGGATTCGTTGGGCAATCGTTTCGGGCTCGTCTTTTTGTCCTTGCCCGTCGGCATTCAAGATCCGCTCTTGCGGATGGCGGTCTTGAAAGACCGCATGGATGACATTAAACGTTCGCCGGAAGCGTTGGTCGCGTACGGTCTGCTCGGCGCGATTGGCGCGACGCCGGTCGCGATGGAACGCGTCATCAACACCATTTTTGGCATGAAAGCTACCGCCGTCATGACGAATGTGCCGGGACCGCGTGAACCGATTTATCTCGCGGGCAATCGCATTCGCGGTTTAATGTTCTGGGTGCCAACGCCCGCGCAGCTCGGTCTCGGCATCAGCATCATCAGTTACGCGGGGCAGGTCAATGTCGGCATCAATACCGACGCGCGCTTGATTCCCGCCCCTGCCGAAATCGCCGTCGCGTTTCTCGACGAATTCAATGCGCTGCGCGCGCTCGCGGAACAACGCGCGCCGCGCGAACCCAAAGCGCTCGCGTCCGGCGCAACGCGCGCGCGCAAACCGCGCGCGTCCGCAAAACAAAAAACCGTCAAGACGGCATAAACTCTATTTGCGATATATTACCGCGCGCGCGCCCGACATGCCTCGGCATTGGCCTAACGCAAGCGTAGGGCTGGCACAAAGTCGCGCAAACTGTCATTTCGAGCGGAGGCGAGAAATCTCGACCTTGCGCGTCAAACGAGATTTCTCATTGCATTCGAAAT
>JAJTXZ010000001.1 GCA_021463195.1 Anaerolineae bacterium | reverse complement strand
ATGGGCTCACCATCTTTCGGACGAGTTTTGCACTCGGGGTCTGACCGGAGTCACCATACCCACAGTTGAACTGCTTATCTGTAATATATCAGGTCTGTCTCAAGCCGCGCGTCGTCCAACAAAATCTTGTGAAACAAATCTACCGCGTCCTGTTCGCCAAAATCTTGGACCGGGATGGCGCGGAAATGATAAAGCGCTGGGAGGTTCGTCGCGCGTGTCGTCGCCAACACCGCGCAGTCGCTCAAGGCGCGTACAAGCGGCGCGAGTTTTGGCTCATCGTTTTCGTCAACAATGCCGTCGAGGACTGCCAGCACGCGCTTGCTTCCAACGCGTTGATGAATCAAGTCGCGCACGCGGTCGGCGCGCAGGTTCACATCTTGAATCTCTTTAACATCGCCGTCATACAATTTCGCCCATTCATCCAGTTTCAAAAAAACATCCACCGTCGGAATTTCCGCCAGCAAGATGCCGCCGTCAAAGATATGTTTGAGGTCATTTGTGATTTGCGCCGCGAGCGAGGTCTTGCCGAAACCGCCAATGCCCGCAAGCATCAAGCGCGGCGTCGTCACGCCCCGCGCGCCGAGCGTCGCCAATTTTTCCAGCGCGTCACGTCGCCCGGTGAATGTAGGCACGACGTTCAGCATCTGGCGCGGCGGCTTCCATTCGCGCGGCGGTTCGGGCGCGTTCACAATTTGCTGCGCAATATATGTTTGCGAAATGTTGCTGCCCGCCGCGGCTTGATGCGCTTGCGAATCCGCGCCCAGATTGATTTCGTTCGCAGTGGAATCGTTCATGGCTTTTTATGGTGGCGCCGATTCATCGAATTGAATTCGACGCCAGAACAAAGCGTTGGGAAAAAACAAGGCAAAAACAGGGCTCCAATCCTCGAACTCGGACAAGCCGAAACCAAACAGCCTATCTTGGACGCGGATGAACACAGATTTACGCGGAAACGATCTGCGTTCATCCGCGCGTATCTGCGTCCAAAAATCTTTTCACCCAATCACCCAATCACCAATCACCAATCACCAATCACCAATCACCAATCACCAATCACCAATCACCAATCTCCAATCTCCAATCTCCAATCCCCCAATCCCCAATCACCCAATCCCCAATCACCCAATCACCCAATCCCCAATCACCCAATCTCCCAATCACCCAATCCCCAATCACCCAATCCCCCAATCTCCAGTCTCTAATCTCCAGTCTCTAATCTCCAATCCCCAATCACCCAATCACCTACTCCCCCTCCACCCACCTCTCCAACACCCGCCCCACTCTCTCCAAACTCGCCGCGCTCACCTTGTCCGCCGTGTCTTGTGTAGTATGCCACGAGAGATAATCAAAATCAATCAGATCCACCGCGCGAATCCCTTTTTGCAAAAATGGCGTGTGATCGTCGCTCATGCTCCATTTAAATTCGGGAATGAACCATTGACGATAGCCGAGTTTGTCCGCAATCTGCCACAGCGTTTCTTGGAGTTGCGCGTCCGAATTGCGCTCGTAATAAATATTTTGGTCCGCGTCGCCGATCATGTCAACGACGATCACCGCTTCGGGTTTCGTTTGCAAATTTTCCGCGACGCGCTGCGCGCCGACGCTCCAACTCCATTCGTTCGTGTCGCATAACGCGGTCGGTTTTTGCTGCTTGACGACGCGCAAATCGCACGCGCTCAAGCCGCCGACATCTTCAGCGTCAAAGAACGCGAGCCACACTTCATTTTTCAATTTCGTTTTGTCGAGCGTGCGCGCGAGTTCGAGCAGGACAGCGGCGCCGCTCGCGCCGTCGTTCGCGCCAGGGACGGGCGCGTCCGGATTTTGTTTGTCTTGGTCGGCGCGCGGGCGCGTGTCGTAATGCGCGCCGAGAATGACAAGCGGTTTGTTTTCTCCCGCGCCATATTTTCCAGTCACGTTGCGAATCGGCGCGCCGCGATATTCAAACTCTTGCGTTTCCACTTGCCAATTATTTTTTTTCAATTCCGCGATGATGTAATCGCCCGTCGCGCGCAGCGCAATCGAACCGGCGGGACGCGCGCCAAAATTCATTTGCGCGGTGAGGTATTCGGCGTACGCGTGTTTGCCGTCAAACTGTTCGGCGGATTCAGGCGTGACCATCGTCGGCGCGACGGTTGCGGGGCGCGTGATAACAGTTTGCGTTTCAACTATAGTTTGCGGCGTGGGAGAGATTGGACTCGCGCGAAATGCGGGCGCGCAGCCGCCAAACCCAAGACTAGAAAAAATCAGCGCGAGCAAAACGCGTCGCGCGGCTTGGTTTTTTGATTTGATTTGAAGAATCGTTTCGGTGGATAGCGTTTTCACTATGCGAAAGCGGCGTCAATGCCACGCCGTATCGCGGCGCGATTCAATTACTTGGCGATAGAGTTCAACTTCGGCGCGCGCGATTTGATCCCACGTATACATTTGGCACACTACCGCATACGCGCGCGCCGCCATTTCGAGCGCCAGCGCGCGATCAGACAGCGACTGCCGAATCGCTTGCGCCAATAAATCGCTGCGGTCGGGCGGAACTTTGCGCCCGGTGACGCCGTCGTCAACCACTTCGCCCAAACCGCCGACATCGCTCACAATCACCGGACACCGCGCCGCCATCGCTTCCAAACCCACAATGCCGAATGGCTCGTACAGCGAAGGAAACACCGCGACATCGGCGACTTGGTACAATTGGTCGCGCAGCGCATCGCTAATGTAACCGGACAGCGTGATGCGATCGCTCAAACCCCATGCGGCGACGCGTTCGCGCAGCGCGTCCAAAACCGTGCCGGTGCCCGCGAAAATAAATTTTGTAAAGGGGTCCGTCGCCAAAATTTGACGCGCGGCGTCCGCCAAAACAAAGACTCCTTTTTCCTGCTGCACGCGTCCAATGTAATACACCAGTTGTTCGTGCGGCGCCGCCCATTGCGCGCGCAGCTGCGCGCGTTCCTCCGCCGACAGCGCGCCAAAACGCGCCGGATCAACGCCGTTCGGTATGACCACAATTTTATCTTGCGGCAGTTGAAAATAATCGCGCACTTCGTCCGCCATGAACCGACTGGTCGCAATGACGCGCCATGCTTCGTACGTCAACCACCATTCCGCGCCGTGAATGGCGACGGCAATCTCGCCGGACAATTCACCCCTGCCCCGACCGCGTTCGGTCGCGTGTATCGTCGTCACCAGCGGCGTCTTGTGAATTTTTTTCAACGCCTGCGCGGCGAAACTCACCAACCAATCGTGCGCGTGAATCAAATCAAAACTGCCGGTCTGTTTCCATAATTCATGCGCGGTGTGTTCCAACGTCAAATTCGTCTGATGCGCGTCAGCGAAAAAATTGCCCAGCGCCGCGACTGGCGGCGTCACGCGATACACGCGCGCGTGGGAATGCAGCGCTTCAAATTCCGCGCCGCCTTTCCAACGCGGCGCGAGCAAAGTCACATCCGCGCCATGCCGCGCGAGCGCGGGCAGCAATTCCGCCACATGCGCGCCCATGCCGCCGACAAGATGCGGCGGATATTCCCACGAGAGCATGAGGATGCGCATGATAAATTTTTGATCTTTGATTTGGGATTTATGATTTTCTCGCTGCGTCAGTCGCAAACAGAAATCATAAATCCCAAATCATAAATTACTGCTGCGGTGGCGCCGCGTATCCGTACTTGGCAAGATTCGCGTTTTGCTCTTCCAATGTGCGCGCAAAGACATGCCCGCCATCGCCGGTCGCCAAAAAGTAAAAATAATCGGTCTGCGCCGGATTGAGGACCGCCAAAATCGAATTCATGCTCGGCGCCGCAATCGGTCCCGGCGGCAAACCGGGATGCAGATACGTATTATACGGCGAATCCACATGCTGATATTCTTCCAGCGTCACCGGCGTCTTCCACCACTGTTTGTTTTCCGTCACATAGCCAATCGCGTACTGCACCGTCGGATCGGCGTTCAAATAGGTTTTCGCTCGAATACGATTCAAATACACGCTCGCGATAAGCGGCGCTTCATCCGGTTTCACCGTTTCACGTTCGACAATCGAAGCCAGCGTGATCGCCTCTTGCAGCGTGAGCCCCTCCTGCGCGGCTTGCGCGCGCATATCCGGCGTCACCCGTTGATCAAATTCAGACAACAGCCGATTGATGATTTGCGGCGCGGTGATACCTTGCAACACCTCGTACGTTTCGGGAAATAAATATCCTTCCAGCCCCGGCGAACCATTGCGCGGGCGGTCTTGCAAAAAAGCGAAATCCGCGCCGCCCTCTTGCGCAATATCCAAAAATTCTTGTTTGTCGAACTGCGGCAAATTCATCGTCGCCAAATAATCGGCAATCTGTTCCGCGCGCCAACCGGGCCGAATCGTAATCGCCACGCCGCGCGTTGTGCCGCGCTGCAAAGACAAAATCACTTCGTCCATCGTCATGTTGCGGCGCATGGTATGGTCGCCCGCTTGAATGCGTTCCGCCGCGTGCCGACATTTGAGCAGCAACAAAAACGCATCAGGATTTTCAATCAAACCCTCTTTTGCCAAACGCTCGGTCACGTCAACCGGCAATTCGCCCTCTTCGACGGTAAAGTTTACTTCGCTGCGATCAGCGCTCGCCGGTTTCTCTAACAAATCTTGATATTGCTGCAACTGAAACGCGTACGCCAAATCGGTCGGGTCCAAACCGCTGCCCGGCGAACCGCAGCGACTAAAATCCACTTGCGGCACATTCACCGCCGTCGTCGTCGCGGACTGCGGCGGAAAGGCAAAGCGATAAGCATATACCAACGCCATGCCGACGACGCCGAGCGCCGCCAACACCAACGCCACTTTTAGCAAGGCGCGCAATAAATCCTTCATTTCGTCGTTCAATCCTTTGCTTGCGGAGGGAGCGAATCCAAAAAATCCTGGAGAATCACCGCAGCCGCCGACGCGTCCAACGTCGCGCGGCCGCGTTTTGCGTCAAATCCGCGCGCGCGCTGCGCGCGCTGCGCGGTCGCGGTGGAATAGCGTTCGTCTTGAAAATAAAGCGGCAGCGCGAGCTGCGCCTCCAACTGCGCGGCGTACGCGCGCGTCAACGCGGCTTGTTCGCCGACGCTGCCATCCGCATTGCGCGGCAGACCGATAACTAACAATTCGACCTCGTACGCGCGAATCATTTCCGCCAACTGCGCCGCATCCTGCATCGGATTCGTCCGCGCAATCACCGCGAGCGGCAAAGCGAGGCGCGTTACGCTATTGCCCACCGCCACCCCGACCCGTTTGTTGCCGACATCTAAACTCAAATATCGCATACGCGCAAACCTAGTGCGAATTCCTGATTCGTTTGTGGGGCAAGACCTTTCGGGTTTTCGGAAACCCGAAAGGTCTACCCACAAATCAAAGTGGAATCGGCTCTAGACCAATTTTCGATTTGATTGAGGAGATAGACCCTTTGGATTTTCGGAAACTCAAAGGGTCTTTATTTTTTTTGCGTTTCCACAAACAACACGGTGCGGAAACCAAAAAATGGCATCCGACTCCACCACGATGGCGTAATCGTGATTTCCGTCGGCGCCGCCAACTTGACGCGCTTGGAAATTTCTTGCAGCGCTTGTTTAACGGGCAGGTCATTCAAACCCGCGAGCAATTTGGAGCGCTCGATGATGGGCGTCGCCAACAACGCCGAACGCACTTTCAAGATAACGGAATTGGCTTCCATGCGCGCGTTCGGGTCGGCTTCGACGCGCAGCGTGCCGGGCAAAACGCTGTACCCTTCCGGCACTTTGGTCAGCAGCCGCCGCTTGGCGAACGTTTCCAAATCGCCATAATCGGCATAAATGCCGCTGGCGACCGCGTCCGTTTTGAGCGTCAAGGTATCCGACGGGTCGTCCACCGGATGATCGAACGTTTCTCCCAGCACAATCACTTCAATCGAAGCGGGGATGACAAAGACATTATCTTCGGCGGCGTCTTTGAGCGCGGCGATCGCCTTTTCTTTGAGTTGAACGCTCTGCCGTTCGCGCGCGGCGCGGCGGTCGTCAAATGAAACAATGTTGACCTCTTTGATGGTGCCGCCGCCGACGCCGCCCAGATTGATGACACGCGCATTCGCCGACAAAGGGCCCTCGATTAAATTGATTTGCAGCGGCGCGACATTGCCGTCCGGACCGGCGCGCAGCGCGCGCACTGGCACATTGACGCGCGCGTTGAATCCCGCCGGCAGCGTAGTGGTGATCGTGGTCGAATAACGCTGCGTCGCGCCCGATGTCGTCGCCACAATGGTGCCGAGCGGAATCAATGCCTCAGTGCCTTGCAAATTGTTAAAAGTCACGACGCCCGCCGCGTGGTCGGCGGGCGCGGTTGCGGTGCGTGTCGTATCCACCGTGACCGTGCCGCTGATTTCTTGCCGATAGTTACCCGCCGGCACAATCGCGTTAATATGGTCAATCGTCGTCACCGTCGGGTCGAGGATCACTTCGCTCGCATCGCTAATGACAATGGATTCGGGATAAATAGTGACGCTTGCGCTCGGCGCCAAGATGGACGCCAAACCAATCAGCCCCACGCAAGCCAAGCCAAACAACAAAAACGTCAACAACAATTTCCAACCCGCCAAGCCGAGCCGGTCCAATAACGGTTTGCGCGGCTTGGGCGCATCATCATCCCACGGCGTGCGGCGGAACGTCGCCGCTTCCGTCTCGCCCAGCTGACGCTGCCAACGCCATTCTGTCGCGATCGCTTTTTCTTGGTTCGAAAAAACCGGAATGCCGGCAAGCGGCGCGAGTTCTTGCACCTTGTACGCGGTAGAGACGAGCGCGACCTGCACGTCCGCTTCATCCGCCCACCGCCGCAGCAGCCGCATTTCATGCGCGGCAGCGAGCGCGCGGCAACCGCGCGGCACAATCAAAATTATCCGTCGCCCATCCGTCCATTCAATTTTCGCGTGCAGTTTCAGGATGTCGTCGTGCTTGTCGAGCGTGATAACTTGGTCATTCATACCATAAATTTAATGCGAGGAAGAAAAACCGAGCGATGAAAATCCGCGGCGCGCCCTCTGATTATTTGGAATCATTTCGCGCGACCGCGCTCGCCACCGCGTCCAACGCGTCCTGCAATTTCGCCGCGTCTTTGCCGCCCGCTTGCGCGAGCGAAGGTCTGCCGCCGCCGCCGCCGCCCATGACAGGCGCCGACACGCGCACAAGTTTGGTTGCGTCAAAGCCGCGTTCCACTAAATCGGGCGTGACCGCGACAATCATACTCGGTTTCTCGTTGATAATTGCGCCGAGCGCGACGATGCCGGAACCGATTTTATTTTTGAAATAATCGCTTTGTTCGCGCAGCAAATCTTGATTCGGCGCGTCGACGATTTGCGTGATGAGATTCACTCCATCCACGCGTTGAATTCGCGATTCCAAATTTTCGGTTTGGCGTTTTGCCATCTCGCGGCGCAGGCGCGCGATTTCTTTATCCCTGACGTCGAGCTGTTCAAGCAGCGCCGCGACTTTGTGTTCCACCTGCTGCGGCGGCGCTTTAACTTGCGCGGCGACGCGTTCGAGTGTTTCAATTCCTTTTTGCAATTCGGCGTACGCCGCAGGTCCCGTTACCGCTTCGATGCGGCGCACACCGGCAGCTGTGGAACTCTCTGAAACAATATGGAACAGACCAATCTGCCCCGTGCGCTCGACGTGCGTGCCGCCGCACAATTCGCGCGAGATACCATCTATTTCCATCATGCGTACGGTGTCGCCATATTTCTCGCCGAACAGCGCCATCGCGCCGCGCGCGATGGCTTCGTCCTTTGGCAAGAGGTACGGCTCAACGTTATCATTCTTGAAAATATCGGCGTTCACAGCTGACTCGATTTCGCTCAGCTCGCTGTCGGCGATCGGTTTAGTGTGCGCGAAATCGAAACGCAGCCGGTCGGGCGCGACGAGCGAACCCGCTTGATGCACGTGCGTTCCCAACGCGCGGCGCAATTCCGCGTGCAGCAAATGCGTTGCGGTGTGATTCCGCATGATGCTCTCGCGTCGCTCCGCGTTCACCTGCGCGACGACCTTATCGTTTACGCGCGCGCTGCCTTTGACCATCTCGCCAACATGAACGATAAAACCGGGGACAGGTTGGCGCGTATCGTCCACACGAAAATCCCATTCAATCGGATCGCGCGAGGAAACGGACGCATCGCGCAGATGGAAAATATTGCCCGTATCGGAAATTTGTCCGCCGCTTTCGACATAGAAACAGGTATCGGCAAGCACGAGCTGCCCCTGTTCGCCCGTGGCGAGTTCGTCCACCAGTTCGCCATCGCGCACAATACCGACGACGCGCGTATCCGCATTTGTTCCGCGATAGGGATCGTATTTGACGCCCGTTGCGGGCAGCGCGCCATTTTCTTTGAGCGCGTCAAATAGTTCGCGCGCGTTTTGAAATGCCGCCGCGTCAGTTTTGCCCGTCGCGGAAAATTTGCGCGAGGTCGCTTTGGCGCGTTCCATCGCGCGGTGGAACGTTGCTTCGTCCACCAACATTTCATTTTCACGCGCGAATTCGCTCGTCAGTTCGATCGGATAACCAAAAGTGTCATGGAGCCGAAACGCGGATTCGCCGGAAATTTGATTCGCGCCCTTGCTTTTCAAGTCCGCCACAATTTCTTTGAGAATATTTTCGCCGTTGTGCAAGGTGACGAGAAAGCGTTCCTCTTCCTCGCGCGCCACCTTCAAGATGCGTTCGCGCTGTTGAATAATTTCAGGATACTCTTTGCCCATCTCTTGGATGACCGTCGGAATGACTTGATCGAGAAAGGGTTCGGTGAACCCCAAGAGTCGTCCATGCCGCGCGGCGCGGCGTAAAATCAAGCGCGTCACATAACCGCGCCCCTCATTGCTCGGATTGACGCCATCGGCGATCAGAAAGGTCACCGCGCGCGCGTGGTCGGCAATGACGCGGTACGAGACGCCGCGCGCTTCAACATTAAAATAATCGCGTTCGGGCGCGTTCAACAATTTGCGCGTCGCCTCGATGATGGGCATGAATAAATCGGTCTCGTAATTCGAGAGCTTGCCCTGCATAATCGCCGCCACACGCTCCAAACCTGCGCCCGTGTCCACCGAAGGACGCGGCAGCGGTTCAAGCGTGAGTTTATCCTGGACGAGATAGCGATTGAATTGCATAAAAACCAAGTTCCAAATTTCAATCGTCTCGCCGCCGCTGCCATTCACATATTCCGCGCGATTGAATTGCGGATCTTGGGGATGTTCGCCGCGATAATAATGAATTTCAGAACAGGGTCCGCACGGACCGATGTCGCCCATTTCCCAAAAATTGTCTTTGCGTCCAAAAGGCAAAATATGCGTCGGGTTCGCGCCCACCTGCTTCCACAGCTCAATCGCCTCGGCATCCACGGGCACCTCAGCGTCGCCTTGAAACACCGTAAACCACAAGCGCTCCGCTTCGAGGCCCCAGGTATTGACCAGCAAATCCCACGCGAATTGAATCGCGTCCTTTTTAAAATAATCGCCGAACGAGAAATTGCCGAGCATTTCAAAAAAGGTATGGTGCCGCGGCGACGGTCCGACATTTTCAAAATCATTGTGTTTGCCGGAAACGCGCATACATTTTTGCACAGTGGTCGCGCGCGTGTACGAACGCTTTTCGAGTCCTAGAAACAGGTCTTTGAACTGCACCATGCCGGAATTGGCAAACATTAACGTCCGGTCGCCCGCCGGAATGAGCGATGAACTCGCGACGGGGGCATGGCTGCGCTCGACAAAAAATTTTCGAAAACTGGAACGTAGTTCGTCAGATGTTTTATACATGATTCGAGAAAACGACATCGCGTTTGGCGCGCGTTTTCGACCCTGACAAAAACACGCGCCAAACTCCCGTAACCGATTTTTTTGGCAATATGCAAAAGATGATTTTATCCGAACTGCGACGCATTCGCAAAAATTGTTTGAGCGAGAACTGTATCGCCGACGCGCATTTTGGACGCGCCCAAACTTGGAATATAATCGCGTGTAATGTCAAAACAATTTTTGCGCTTGGCGGGCGCTTTGATGGCGCTGTTCGGCAGTCTGCTCATCGCCTATGCCGCGTATTCGTACGGCGCGCAGCGACAATTTGAATCCGCGCTTGAGGCGCAGATTCCGGGCCAAAATGTCAGTCTAGCCGTGAGCGCCACGCCGATTGTGCTGCTGCCCTACACCGCCACCTTTACCGCGACAGCCGCAATTCCTTCGCCCAATGCGACGCGCCTTTCACCGAGCATAACGCCTTTGCCGCCGCACGAGACGCCCGCGCAACCGGACGCGACTATCGCGGCACAGCTCGCGCGCACGCCCACCGCCATTTTGCTTACGCTGCCCACAAAAACGCCCACCGATGCCTCTGACTCGTCCAACATTTTAGCCCGCGCAACCTTGACGCCCATTCCCACTAAAATTCTATCGGGCGTTGCGGTGCCGACTCCGGTCGCGGGCGCGCCCACTTTGACCGCGGCGGCATCGCCGCTGCAAGGCGTGACGCGCGGCACCGGTTCACCGGCGACGCGTTTGCAGATTCCAAAATTGCAAATGGACGTGAGCATCAAGCCCGCGCCCTTTTTCACTTATCAAGCCAACGACCATGTGGTGAGCGATTGGGCGATTCCGTATGACGCCGCGGGTCATTTGATTTCAACCGCGCAGCCGGGGGAAATCGGCAACGCGGTGCTTTCGGGCCATCACAATTTGACCGCGCCCAATACATTCGGCTTGGGCCTTTTTGCGGGCTTGTGGAATTTGACAGCGGGCGATGAAATCATCGTGACCACTCAAGCAGGCAAAACGCAGCTGTGGCGCGTGACCGATTCGTTTCCAATTAAAGAGGGCGGCGAACCTTTGGCGGTGCGACTTCAACACGCCCAAGAAATCATGAGCGACACTATCACGCCGCGGTTGACGCTGCTCACCTGTTGGAACGGACAACAAAATCCGCTTTCGGGCAACACTTATCGCTGGGTGATTCATGCAGAACTGGTGAACGTGAATTAAGTGAAAAGCTAAAAATGAAAAGTTAAAAGCTAAAAGCGAAAAGAATCGTTCCGAACTTGCTTTTAACTTTTAACTTTGCGCTTGTTATGTCTTTTTCTCTCGACGAAATTCTCTCGCGTGGCGTCGCGGAAATTATTACCGAAGCGGAATTGCGCGCGCGCATTGCCGAAGGCAAACCGCTGCGTTTGAAAATGGGCATTGATCCCTCGCGCCCGCTGCTCACGATTGGCAACATGGTCGGCATTCGCAAGCTGCGCCAATTTCAAGAACTCGGGCATCAAATTGTTTTGATCGTCGGCGATTGGACCGCGCAAATTGGCGACCCTTCGGGCAAAGATGAAACGCGCAAAATGTTATCGTACGAGCAAACGCAAGAGAACGCGCGCACCTTTATGGATCAATTTTTCAAGGTGGTGGACAAGGAAAAAACGGAGGTGCGTTGGCAGAGCGAATGGTTCGGCAAATTCAAACTTGACGATGTTTTTCATCTCGCCAAAACATTCACCCTCGCGGACATGCTTGAACACGAAACGTTTCGCAAGCGCCATGAAGCGAGACAGCCGTTGACGCTGATTGAATTGATGTATCCCGCGCTGCAAGCGTATGATTCGATTGCGATTGACGCCGATGTCGAATTTGGCGGGATGGACCAAAAGTTCAACATTCTCGCGGGACGCCAGTTGCAAGAACGACGCGGCAAACGTCCGCAGCAAGTTTTTCTCGTGCCGCTTTTGCCCGGCACCGACGGCAACGCGAAAATGGGCAAGTCGCTCGGCAACACGGTTGATGTGTATGACACGCCGAATGACATTTACGGCAAAGTCATGTCGCTCGCCGATAGCGCGCTGCCGATTTATCTCACCGTCGCGTCCGACTTGCCGACGGCGGAGGTGGAAGAATTCAAACGCGAACTCGCGCAAGGCAAGGTGAATCCGCGCGACATAAAAATGAAACTCGCGTCCGACATTGTGCGCCAATTTCACAACGCGGCCGCGGCGCGCGACGCGGAACAAGAATTCATCCGCGTCTTTTCCAAACGCGAACTGCCGAGCGAAATGGAAACGTTCGCAATGAACGCGCCGATGCCGATTGTTGATCTATTGGTCGCCGCGAAATTCGCGCCGAGCAAAAGCCAAGCGCGCGAATTGATTCGGCAAGGCGGCGTGAAATTGAACGACGATAAAATTTCCGAACTCGACGCGGTGATTCGCGCGCCCGCAAGCGGAACGGAAGAAATTTTGAGCGTGGGACGACGCAAGTTTATAAAGTTGACGAATGGTTCATGAAAAATCGGACAGGCGCTAGTCCGATTTTTCTTTTTGAAAACGTGATAGGTTTTGGACGCGGACGAACGCGGATAGACGCGGAAAAAGCGCAAGGTTAAGAATCCGCGTCCGATTCAACGATTTGCGATGTACTGTTCGCCTGCATACAATTCGACCATGCCTTTCAATCGCAACACTCTTTTCTACGGCGACAACCTCGACATTCTGCGCGAATACATTGACGCGGACTCGGTGGACTTGATTTATCTCGACCCGCCATTCAACAGCAATCGCAATTACAATGTTTTGTTCAAAGACGAAAGCGGACACGAAGCCGACGCGCAAATCACCGCGTTCGAAGATACGTGGCATTGGAATCACAAAACCGAAGCGACGTACAACGAACTCGTCACGCAAGGCGACGCGCGCGTTTCGGCGCTGGTGAACGCGCTGCGCCAATCCATCGGCACGAATCAAATGATGGCGTATCTGACGATGATGGCGGCGCGACTCGTGGAATTGCATCGCGTGTTGAAACCGACGGGTTCGCTCTATTTGCATTGCGACCCCAGCGCGAGTCATTATTTGAAAATTATTCTGGATTCGATTTTTGATGCAGAGAATTTCCGAAACGAAATAACCTGGAAGCGTCGTGTTGGGATGAGCAGCGCAGTTCACGAGTCAAACCGTTTTGGAATCATTACCGATATTTTGTTGTTCTATGCCAAATCCGCAGAAGCACCTTTTCATCCCCAGTACAACATTGACGACCCCGAGTACCAGAAATATATAGAAGAACGCTTTACGATGATTGATGAGAATGGTAGGCGATTTCAACCGACAAGTCTGGTCAATCCCGCGTATCGCCCGAATTTGATATATGAATACAAAGGTTACAAGCCACCAGAAAACGGTTGGATGATTACAAAAGAAAAGATGGAACAGTGGGATAAAGAAGGAAGAATATATTTTCCGAAAGAAAAGGGCGGTAGGCTAAGAAGAAAGAGTTTTGCTGATGAATTGAGGGGAATGCCGATTCAAAATCTCTGGACTGATATTCCAGAATTAAATTCCCAAGCCGCCGAACGTCTCGGCTATCCCACACAAAAGCCACTCGCGCTTCTCGAACGCGTCATCAACGCATCGAGCAACGAAGGCGACATTGTTCTCGATCCGTTCTGCGGCTGCGGCACGACGATTGCCGCCGCGCAAAAATTAAATCGGCGCTGGATTGGCATTGACATCACCCATCTTTCCATCGCGCTGATGAAATATCGCTTGAAAGACATGTTCGATCTCGCCGAAAAACGCGATTACGACGTGCGCGGCGAACCCGAAGATTTGCCCTCCGCGAAACAACTCGCGCACGATGACCGCTATCAATTCCAATGGTGGGCATTGTCGCTCATTCAAGCGCGTCCGCTTGGCGAAGGCGGACGCAAAGAAGGCAAAAAAGGCAGCGACCGCGGCATTGACGGCGTGATCACATTCATTGACGACAACAGCGGCAAAGCAAAACGCGCCCTCGTCCAGGTAAAAAGCGGCAAAGTGAAAAGCGGCGATGTGCGCGATTTGCGCGGCGTCATCGAACGCGAAAATGCCGCGCTCGGAATTTTCATCACGCTCGAAAACGCGACGCGCGAGATGCAAACCGAAGCCGCCGCCGCGGGCATCTATCATTCGATGGGCTGGAATCGCGATTATCCCAAATTACAAATTCTCGCGATTACGGATTTATTGAACGGCGCGAGCGTCAGCATGCCCGCCACCGCAATGACCTTTAAACAAGCCGAACGCGTCAAACGCGACGCGGGCGCGCAACGCGCGCTCTTTGATGACGAATGACACGCGTAAGGGCAAAGCATTGACAGACGCGTCCGCGCATCGAGCCGCGAGCGCAAGTCAATGCTTTGTCCCTACATCCCAAATGGGACAACTATTTCTCAATCTCTCCGCGCAAGGAAAAAATGGCGCGCTGCGCTGGATTCTCGGCTCGGCGCTCATTCTCTTTTGCTGGCAAATCTTGGGCAGTTTTTTAGGGCTGCCCTTTTTATTCTGGGCGGGTTATGTAACCACGAACGATCCAATGGATGCCTTGGTCGCGATGACCGATTTTGCGCGCGGCGACGCGTTCTGGAATTATATCGGCTTGAACGTCACCTTTTTCGGTTTGTGGCTCGGTCTCTGGCTTGTCATACGCTTTTTGCATCAACGCGGCATGCGGACGCTCGTCACACCCGCGCCCAAAATAAATTGGATGCGGCTCTGGGTCGGCTTTGGCGTGTGGCTTGGACTAGTCGCGCTCGCGCAGCTGGTCGAATTTATCATCTATCCCGCGCGCGCGGTGTGGACATTTGACGCGGCGCGTTGGTTTCTCTTTTTGCCGTTCATTCTTATTCTCACGCCGCTCCAAACAAGCGCCGAAGAACTATTATTTCGCGGCTACTGGTTGCAAGGCATAGGCCGCCTCACGAAAAATTTTATCGTGCTGTGTCTCATTAACGGCATTCTCTTTGGTTTGCCGCACATGTTCAATCCCGAAGTCCTCAAACATCCGGACAGCGCGGCGCTCTTGTTTCTAAATTATTTTCTTGTCGGCGCGGCGCTCGCGTTCTTTACCTTGCGCGATAATCGGCTCGAACTCGCGCTCGGCGCGCATTGGGCGAATAATTTATTCAGCGCCTTGTTCGTCAACTATACCGATTCGCCGCTGACCACCCCCGCCCTTTTCACCAATCCCACGTTGGATGCGACATTCGGTTTGATAGCGTTGCTCTGCATTGTCACCGCGTTTTATTTCATCGTATTCCGCGCGCGCATTTTTCCCGCTCCGCGCGAATAAATTTTCAGCGTGATTAAATTTTCAACGCGATAGTCTTTCGCTATGCGAAATAAACGCGCGCGCAAAAGCGGCGCCTCACAATGAAAAAAAATCGAGACGCTCAATGGCGTCTCGATTTTTTTAATTCTCTTCCGGATAATCCAGCATCGTAATTTTTACGCGCTCGCCCGGTTTATATGCCAACACATCCGGCGGCATTTCGAGCAGACCATTCGCGCGCGAGAGCGAAGTGAGGATGCCCGAGCCCTGTTCGCCCGTCGTCGTCGCAATATATTCGCCCGCGTCGTTCCGCGCGACATGCACGCGAATATAGTTGCGGCGCCCCGCGTTATTTTCCGCGCGATCTTGCAACATCGCCGTCACATACGGACGCGCGAATTTGGTCCGTCCGAGCATTGTCAAAATCGCGGGTCGCGCGAATGTTTCAAACGAAATAATCGCGCTCACCGGATTGCCCGGCAGCCCGAGCAGCGGCATCGCGCCAATCAAACCGAACGCAAGCGGTTTGCCCGGCTTCATATTCACCTGCCAAAAGTGCATCGCGCCTTCGCGGTTCAACACATCTTTGACAATATCGTAATCGCCCACCGAAACCCCCGCCGAGGTGATAAATAAATCCGCGCCCGCGTCAATGCCCGCGCGAATTTTGCGCGTCAAATCTTCCAGATTATCGCGCGCGATCCCGAGTCGAATCGGAATGCCCCCCGCCTTGATAACCGCCGCCGCGTTCGCGTATTCGTTCGAACTGCGAATTTTGCCGGGCGCGAGCGGTTCATCCACCTCCGCCAATTCGTCGCCCGTCGCCAAGATCGCCACGCGCGGCTGGCGATGCACCGGCACCCGCGCGCAGCCGACAGACGCGAGCAGACCGATTTCCGGCGGACGCAGTTTTGAACCTTTCGGCAAAATAATTTCGCCTGCGCGCACATCCTCGCCCGCGCGACGCACATTGTCGCCGCGTTTGGGCGCGCTTAAAATTTCGACGAACGGATTACCCTTGCCTGTCGCTTTTTGCGAGACCGCTTCAGACGTTTCCTCGAAACGCACCACCGTATCCGCGCCCGGCGGCAGCGGCGCGCCGGTCATAATCCGAATCGCCGCGCCCGTCGTAACCGCCACGTCCGACATATAACCCGCCGCCAAATCCGCGACGACATTCAAGCGAATTGGATTTTGCGCGGACGCGCCCGCGATATCTTGCGCGCGCACCGCATAACCATCCATCGCCGAATTATCGTGCGGCGGCACCGCAAGCGGCGCCACAATATCTTCCGACAAAATTCGGTCCAATGCCTCGTCCGGCGAAACGTATTCAGTCTCCAAGGGTTTGAAATACCGCAAAATATACGCGCGCGCTTCTTCTACCGAAATCATATCGCGATCCATTCCTCAGACGTTCTTGGGCGTCTCGGTTTTATTTTCGTCCGCTTTGGTCTCTGCCTGTCCCAGCGCGCTGCCCTTGCGAAATTCGGCGACGCCTTTGCCCAACGCGCCCATAATGTCGGTGAGCCGACTCGCGCCAAAAATGACCAACACAATCACCAACACAATCAACAATTCGGGAATCCCAACACTTGGCATTTGTTCGCTCCTTGTTTCGTAATGCGCGTCAATTCATGCTAAACGTATCAATGTCGTTTTGCGTGAACGCTTCGCGCATCAACTTGACGCGCTGCAAAAAAATCTGTTCGGCGTCCAAGATTTCCAACTCGCGCTCCAACCGTTCCTGCACCGTTTCAAGCGCCAACAATTCCTGTTTGACCGTATTCGGAAGCTGCAAGTTTGCGGCGATAGTATACGATAAAACTTGCGGGTCTTGCGGCGCGACAATTTGACCGGGCAAATCGTCCCCTTCCGCCAATTCCGCCAACTGCGCGATATAGTTGATATACGCGTGCTGCGCCATCTGACCCAAACGCGGCAAGCGCCGCGTATCGCCCATTTCGTCCTGCCATATTTCAATATCGCCGCTCGGATACGGATACGCATCATGCGTCTTGAGCAGACGAAAGCGCGCCATTCCCATCGTCAGCATATTCATGCGCCCGTCCGCCGTGTCCTCGACATGGACAATGCGCGCCACAGTGCCAACCGTAAACGTCTCGGCGGGTCCGCCAACTTCATTGCCTTCCCGAATTAACAATACGCCAAAGCCAATGCGCTCACGCAAACAGCGCGTCATCATTTCTTGATAACGCGGTTCAAAAATACGCAGCGGCAGAGGCATTCGGGGAAAGAGGACCGTATTGAGCGGGAACAATGGCAAATCGCGTTCGGGAATATTCATGCGCTATCGGTAAAGGATTATACATCGCTTGTCAAACAACGCGCAAACAATATTGCGCCACGCCGACAGCGCGCCGGCCAAAACTTTTGTTCAATCCGCGCGCAGCGCCAATGTTTTAAGATACAGCGTTTCGGGGATCTGCAAAATCCATGGATGATCGGCGGGTTGATACGTCACCGTCAATACGCGCGCGCGGCGTCCAACTTCATTTGCCGCGATGCGCGACACTTCAATCAGATCATTGACGCCGATATGATAGGCGCACGTCGAAACCAACAAAACGCCGGCGGGGTCCAACAGGCGGAACGCATCGCGGCAC
Source organism: Anaerolineae bacterium (assembly GCA_021463195.1). Lineage (GTDB taxonomy): Bacteria > Chloroflexota > Anaerolineae > UBA4142 > SHND01 > SHND01. Next base: position 116,349 of record JAJTXZ010000001.1, on the reverse strand, counting down.
AAGCGCGTAAATAATTGTTTCGCGGGCGGCACATCATTTTTATGTTTCGCCAACGTCGGCGGATCAAGCGCAATGTGCGAAAAAGCGCGCCCCTCGGCGACCAACTGCGCCAAAATTTTTTCCGCGTCGCCCCACCGCGCGCCGACGCGCGCGCTCACGCCGTTGCGCGCGGCGTTTTTTTCCAACTGGCGCAGCGCCAGCGAATCCTTGTCCACCGCCAACGCGGCGGCGCCCGCTTTTGCCGCGTGCAGCGCGAAACCGCCGGTATAACTGAACACATCGAGCGCGCGGCTGTCGGGTTTCATCAAACCGCGCCACAAACGGCGGTTATCGCGTTGGTCGAGATAAAAGCCCGTCTTTTGACCCGCGCGCGGATTCACCGCGTACGTCACATCATCCTCGAAAATTTCAATTTCCTCCGGCGTTTCGCCAAACAATTCGCCAACCTGTTCGCGCAAACCCTCTTCCGCGCGCGCTTGCGTGTCGCTGCGCTCGTACGCGCCGCGCGCCCCCGTCGTTTTCTTGAGCGCCTGAATAATTTCTTTGCGAAATTGTTCGACGCCCGCGTTGCGAAATTGGACGACGAGCGTTTCGGCGAATTGGTCCACGATCAGTCCGGGTAAACGGTCGGCTTCGGCGTGGACAAGACGGACCGCATTCGTTGCGCCGATGACATGCGCGCGCTGCGCCGCCGCGCGCGCGAGCCGCGTTTCAAAAAACGCGCGGTCAATTTTTTCCGTCGGGTCCTGCGTCAACACCCGCGCGCGAATATGCGACACGGGATTAAAAAACGCGCGCGCGATAAAATCGCCGCGCGGATCATGCAAAGCGACGAGCGCGCCTGCGTCCGGCGCGCCGCGCAATTCCGCGATTTCGTCCGCGTACAGCCACGGATATTGATTTCGCAGTTTCTTGACCGCTTCGGCTTTGACTATCACAGTTGACATGATTCGTTTATCCGCTTGAACCTCGCGCCAATAGAAACGCCGACGACACAATTCGTCGGCGTCGAACTCCAAGCTGACACGCGCCCCGTCGCGCCGCGCGCGTCAATCCACAAAGCGTCGTTCGCTGCGATCAATACGCAATTCCTCGCCCAACACTTCGGCGACCATTGGCAGATAGATATTATACATCTTGTCTTTCGAGAGCCGCACTTCAAGATCGGTCACATACAACAGCGCGTTATAAACTTGAATGCCGCCATAATCGGCTTGCAATAATTCCACCAATGGCCGCGCGCTCGGCGCGTCCAAAAATTCCGCGTCCACATCGCCGATGCGCTCGCCGCGCCCGACGCAATTCGCCGGCACATCCACGCGCAGCAAATCATCCATTTCGGCGAGCCGCACGAAAAACGAAATAATGGCGGGCTCGTCGCGGACGCGCGCGTCCTCCAACACCACATTGGATTTGCCTTGCTCGAAACTGTGGCGTCCCAACAGCAGCGGCGTCGAATATCCCGGTTTGCGTTCAGTCAAAGCATCCAACAGCGCGCTGTCGGTGATTTCGATAATTTCACTGCGGCCCAAATCGCGTTGAATGATTTTCGAAAGCAGCGCCTGCCGATTCGTTTTGGCGACGGACAACAATAAAATATCGCGCGCCGCGCAGCGCGCGAACAAATTGCGATAATCTTCCAAAAGCAGCGTGCCGTAATCGCGGTCGCTAGGAATGCCTTCGCCGCGCAGCGGATATAGCTGCGGCAACATGCCATAAATCGCGCCGTCGAGATACAAAATACTGCCTTGCGGAATTTTCGCCGCGTATTCGCTCGCGAGATTAATTTCCAAACGCCGCAGCATCAAATCCGCAAAACGGTCCATCGTTTCCGCGCGCACTATGCCGGGCAGAATTTCAATATCGGTCAGCGGTTCATTGACGCTTTCGCCCATCACCAACGCCTGCGCCACAAAAACGGTCGAGCCGTTCACCAGATTGGCGCGGCGGCGCGAACCATCAATCGCGTACGCGGGACGTTTTGGCAAAGCGCGCGCCGTCGGCAGCGGCGAATGCCAATGTTCCAACGTCCGCGCGCTCAATTCCGCATCAATCTGTTTGCCGCTCTGATGCAAATTATTTTTCAATTCGTCGCGTTTTTTCGTCAAGCGTTCATTCAACTGCCCGATAAAGGTTTCCGGCATGTCCGTCTCCTCGCCCCCCTACCGTCCTTTGTACATGCGTCGCAAGAACTTTTGTGCTAATTGTATGCGCGGACAGGATGTGTGTCAATCAAAAAAATCTAATCTGGCGATTACCCACCTCTCGAAAACGCGGCGGATTTTCAGACCCAAAGGGTTTTCGAAAACCCTTTGGGTCTGAAAATCCGAGTAATCATCAAAAAAATCTAGTTGTGAGCGAATTCGATTCATCCGCAAACTGGCCCCAGTTGTAGTTAATCGCCAAAAAAAAGACGCGCTTGCGCGCGTCTTTTTTTTTTTTTGACAACCGAATCGTTATTAGAGCAAATTCCTAATTCGTTTGTGGGGCAAGACCTTTCGGGTTTTCGGAAACGCGATGGCAAAGGACTTTTGCAAGAGATCTATTGCGTAATTTCAAAACGCATTTCAACCGTTACCGTAATTTCATTCTGCCCCGCTTCCACCGGCCCCGCGCCGCCTGCGGCTTCGGCGCCGAAAGAATCCCTCATCTTGAAAATCGGTTGAACATTGCCCGACAATTCGCTAATGACCGTAACGTTGCCAACTTTGACTCTGGCAGCTGTCGCCAGCGTTTGCGCTTTTGCCATTGCGTCATGCACCGCTAGCGCACGCGCTTCGTCTTGCGCTTTGGCGGGATTGTCCACCGTAAACATGACATTGTTGACCGAATTCGCGCCTGCCGCAATCGCCGCGTCCAATACTTGGGCCACATTCGCGATCTTGCGAATCTTGATCGTGACAATGTTGGTCACATGATAGCCGGTGATTTTCGGCGTCTCATTTTCTTTCGGTTGATTCGTAATCGGATATACATTGTAACTGCTGGTTTGAATATCTTGCGCCGCTACGCCTTGCGCCCGAAGCGCATCGAGTACCGCCGTCATCTGTTCGGACGCCTGTTTCGTCGCTTCGGCAAGCGTCGGCGCGGTAATATCAACGCCAATGGACGCAAGCGCGATATCGGGAGTCACAAACACGCGCCCCATTCCCGACACGCCAATTTCCGCGCGCGGCGCGTTCGGCGTCGGACTCTGCGCGCGCGCCGTCTTGACGCCAGTCTGCGTCCACAGCGTTAAAACCATAATGCCCGCGAGCGCGCCGCCAGCCAATATCCATGGCAGCGCGATTTTTTTTAGCGCATTCATCGTTTCGATTCCTTATTCCGCGATTTCAAATCGCATTTCAACATTCGTGGAAATTTCCAGCGAACCCGCTTGTGTCGGACCGGGCGCAACGGCATCGGCTGCCATCGCGCGCCCATATGGCAGCGGCGACGGCGCGCTAACGCTCACGCCTTCAGTAATCAACAGCACGCGACCCAATTTAACGCCTGCCGCTTGCGCGAGCGTCTGCGCCTTTTGCTGCGCATCCTGAACCGCCAACACGCGCGCATTGGTCTCTAATGTCTTGGTGTCGGCAATGCTGAATGAAATGCCGCCCAAATAATTCGCGCCCGCGCCCATGCCCGCGTCCAGCACGCTGCCCACTTTGTCCAAATTTTTGACCATGACATTAACCACATTCATCACTTGATAACCGGTAATTTGCGGCGGCTGTCCTTCTTTATAGTTCGTGATAGGATTGACATTGTAAATGCTGGTTTGGATATCTTTGGGGTCAACGCCCTGCGCCTTGATAGCGTCCAGCAATTTGGTCATGTTCGCCGCCGCTTGCTGCGTGGCTTCCGCCAAAGTCGGCGCGGTAATTTGAACGCCAATCGAAATGCTTGCCTGATCCGGCGCGCTGCTCACGCGTCCTGCGCCCGACACCACAATCACGCGTGTTGGCGCGGCATCGGCTTGCGCGGGCGCGGCTTGGACGCTCGGGGTTTTTGCCGACCATACTATCATCCCAAGCAATGCTGCCGCGCCGAGCGCCGTAACGCCGACAACTTGAAAAAATCGGTTCATTCTCTTTTCTCCTCTAATGAGATTTGAATAATGGACGCAGAATATTTTTATTTTGTTCCGCGTCCGAAAAAGAAAAAGCGCAAAGGACGTAAACCCTTTGCGCTTTGGGATGTATAAAGCGACTAGCGCGCTAGCCCGCCAATCCACACCGCCGCCCAAATCGCCAAAAAGAAAAGCCATGCAATCGGCGGCTGTTCCAGTAGCGCCAAACTCGACAGCACAAGCGCGCGCAAAAAATGATATATCCGAACCAAGCCCTTGCCGACAACGCTCAAATCTAAAAATTCGGTCAGCGCTTGCGGCAAAATCGCGGCGCGCAGCGCGCGCTGGCGCGCTAATTCAAACCAAGTCAACAGCGGCACAATCAAACCCGCGACAATAAACGCCAATCCCGTTACGCCGACCGGTTTCAATAACAAGTTGACTGGCACGCTCGCGCCGGTTTGCGCCGCCGCGCCAAACGGCGCCATGAAAAAATTCGGCGCGACCAAGATTAACAACGCGGGTAGCAACGCCATGCCTAACGCCGCGTATTCGAACCGCGTCGGCGGTTTGGGCGCAATATCGCGGCTCGCCAAAATTTCGCGCCAAATCGGAATCAAATACAACGCCGCGCAGACGACCAACAGCAGCCACCACGCCACGCCCATCGTGTGCGCGCCATTCAATAGAACCACGCGCCCCAAGAACGCGGGCGACAGCGGCAGCGCCGCCGCCACAAATAGCGGCACAAGCCACACCAACATCGTCAAACGCAAGCGCGCCAATTCGCCACGCCATAACCACGCAATACTCGTCCACACTGCCAACATGAACGCGGCGAGCGTGAGCCATACACTCGCCGACACAAGTTCCGGCGTCCTGCCAATAAAGGGCGCTAACAACAAGCTCGCGCCAAACGCGCGCAGCATCCAAATAAACGCGTTTCCGCTATGCCATTGTCCCGCCGTCACCAACGCGCTCGCGCCGATTGCCAACGCCGCCAAAATCATGAATTCGTTCGCGAATGCCATGCTGGCTTGCATCGCCACCAACAAACGCGTCATCAAGTAACCGCCCAACAAAAGCGGAATGCCTATTCGCACCGACGCGCCCGATACATCGCTCGGCGCCGCCGCGTGCGCCGGATACAAACCGCTCCGAATCCACAATGACAGTAAAACCAAAAGCACCGCCGCCCCTTGCAACTCCATTTCCGTCAGGCGCAGCGAAATGTTTCGATTCGCCAAAATCATCCCCGCGCTCAACCACAGCGCAATGGCTGCCAGATTCCACGCAAACGCCGTCGTCACACGCGCGCGCGAATCCGCGTCCGGGTCCGGCGCTATCAGCAAACCGAACTCGACAATGAGCCAAGCCGCCGCCACCGACGTAAAATTATCCGCCGCCAAAAATAACAACGCGCCGCCGCTGACTGTCAACAAACCAATCAGGAACGCGCGCGTATCTTGAGCGTGCGCCATCAAAACGCGCGCGGCCATCATTGCCAATAAACACAAGCCAAACGGCAGCGCCGCGCCATTCCATTGCAGCGTCAGCGTTAGCTCTGGCAGCATCGCGCTCGATTCAAACAAATCAATCGGCGCAGTGGACGCGCGCGCCAAAAACGTCAATGCTACCGCGCTCAATCCGAGCGCCAGCAGCGGAATGCCATTGCGGTAACGGGAAATAAGCGGCAGCGGCAAGAGATACAACAACGCCCCGCCGAACAAACACAAAACTGGAAGCAGCGCAAGCAGAACGCTCATGGAAGCAAGATTCTAGCACACATTCAAAACGCAACGTAAATTCCGCCGCGTGGCTTGAAACAATTTTACATTGACAAACGTCTATTCGTTGTCTGCCGTCAAGCGGCGCTATAATAACAAATCGGTTGCCGCATCCCATCTAGCGTGGTCATGCGCCAAGCGCTTTCCGATTCATTCCGTTTTACTTATGCAACGCAAGACCACTCAATTTTTCGTATGGCTTTTGGGCGGCATGTTATTTACCATGCTCGTCTGCGGCGGCATTGGCGCGGGATACTATTTCTTTGATACCGTGCGCTCATACACCGCTTCCGCCGCGCTCCCCAACATCAGCAATATCGTCGCCGATTTTTCGACGCAGCCGCAAGCCGCCGTGCCAACGCTGGCGCCTGCCCCCAAAGTCGCGGAAGGTGAACGCGTCAACGTTCTCTTGTTGGGCATTGACCGCCGCGAAGGCGAACATGGGCCATGGCGCACCGACACCATGATTGTGGCGACGCTCGACCCCAAAACCAAAAGCGCTGCGATGCTGACCATTCCGCGCGATTTATATGTGCCGATTCCCGCGCCCGGCGCGGGCGAAAATCGCATCAACACCGCCAACTTTTATGGCGACCAAACCAATTATCCGGGCGGAGGGCCCGCGCTCGCCAAAAAAACCATCGAATACAATTTCGCGATTCCGATTCATTATTACGTCCTCATTGACTTTGACGGCTTTCGCAAAATTATTGACGCGCTCGGCGGCATTGACATCAACGTGCCGCAAGCGATTGACGACCCCGAATATCCCACCGAAGATTATGGCGTAATGCGCCTGCAAATTCCCGCGGGCATGCAGCACATGGACGGCGACCTCGCGTTGAAATACGCGCGCACGCGCCACACCGACAGCGATTTCGGTCGCTCCCAACGCCAAATGCAAGTCATCATGGCGGCGCGCGACAAAGCGCTCAAGATTAACGCGCTCGCCCAAGCGCCGCAATTATTGCAGCAGCTGCGCGATACAATTGAAACCGACATGACGCCCGATCAAATACTCGCGCTCGCGCCCATCGCCGCGCAAGTGCGTCCCGACAATATCAAAACGCGCTCGATTGATTTAAATCTCGCCTACGAAATCAAATTAAACACCGGCGCAGATGTTTTGTGGCCCGACCGCGAAAAAATCGGCGCGCTCATCGCGGAATTATTCGCGCCGCCGCAAAATGGCGGCAGTGGCGCGACCATTAATCCGCTCAAAGCCGAAGCCGCGCGCATCGTCATCTTGAACGGCACCGCCAAAGACGGTTTAGCGGCAATGGCATCGCGTTATCTCAAAAGTCACGGCTTGAACGTTATTCAAATCGGCAACACCGAACGCCGCGATTACGCCAAAACGATTTTGGTGAATCTCGCCGACAAACCCGCCACCGCCGAATGGATTCAACAGCGTTTCAACATTGACCCGTCTAACATTCGCCAAAATCCCACCGCGCAATCTGACTCGGATATTCGTATCATCCTCGGCAGCGATTGGACGCCGCCGCTCGAATAAAACTCGGTCACGGCAGCCGCGTCGCGGCTTGCGTCTCGTCCTCGTCCGTCAACAACAGCCACAAAAATTCATACGCGTCCAACTGCGCGCGCGGCGGAAAAACAAATTCAACGCGATTCAAAATATCCCAGCCCGCGCGATCCGCATACACGGTCAGTTTGGCGGGCTGCAACACACGCGCCAAATTATTCACCACCAACAGCCGCTCGCCCGCGCACGCGCGCTCGAACGCGAAAATATTCGGATTGCCCAATTCCACCGGCGTAAAATTTCCCACGCGGAATGCGTCATAGCGTTCGTACGCAAATTGCATCAAAGCGCGCGCATCCTCCGAAACGAGCGCCGCGGCGTTTTCCGCCTGCGCCAGCTCGCCCCAACGCGCGTTTGCCTCGTTCTCGCGCGGCAGCGTCAACTCTAACGCATACGCCAATTCCAGCGCGCGCGGTTCGCGCGCGTCCAAGTCCGCGCGCCACGCGTCAAATACATGTTGCGGAATCATGGCGGCGCCCCCGCGCGCGCCGCGTCGCGCGCGCGCCAATCGGTCCAAATATTTTTCTCGCCAAGCGGTCTAACCCACGCGCATCCATTTCCAGTCCCTTTCCGCCGCGCGCGTTTTGCGTTGCGTGCGCCCACAAACAACATTAGCCCCGCTGCGCGCGGGGCTAATGTCGAAAAATATATTTCGAGTCGCGTTCCCAAAACGGGAGCCAACCAATCAACCCTGTTTGGCTTTATGCTGCGCTTCCAAAAAGGCGATCGCTTCGCCCACCGTCGTGATTTTTTGCGCCTCTTCGTCCGAAATATTGCCGCCGAATTTTTCTTCAAACTCCATAATCAACTCGACCAAATCGAGCGAATCGGCTTCCAAGTCTTCACGAAAACGCGCTTCCGGCACCACTTTCGCTTCGTCCACACCCAACTTGTCCGCCACAATTGAAACGACTTGCGCCTGAATTTCGGCGTCCGTCATCGCACTCGTATCGCTTGCCATAATTTCCTCCGCCTAGAATGAAATGGATTTCAATGTCACGCAAGTATATGCAGGATGCCCGCGAGCGTCAAAAGTCATCCGCCTGCGCTTTTAACAAAAACACCGCGCGCCCGCGCAAGTTGCGCGCGCAAAATCGCGCACCCATTCAAGCCGCGCAAGCCATTATGCTATAATCCATTGCAAATCAGCCATGTCCGACGAAACTATTGTTAGCAATCGCAAACTGGAACATCTCCGCATTAACATTCAAGAAGATGTGCAATTTTTGACGGTCCGTTCCGGCTTGGAAGCATTTCGCTTTACGCATCAGGCATTGCCCGAACTCGATCTCGCCGCGGTGGACACCGCCGTGACCTGTTTTGGCAAAACGTTACGCGCGCCGTTATTGGTCTCGTCCATGACCGGCGGCGCGGCGGAAGCGGAACGCATCAATCGCAATCTCGCTGCCGCCGCGCAGACATGCGGTATCGCCATGGGCTTGGGTTCGCAACGCGCCGCCATCGCCGACCCGACGCTCGCGCGCACTTATCAGGTGCGCGCGGTCGCGCCCGATATTTTACTCTTTGCCAATCTCGGCGCGATTCAGTTGAACTATGGTTATGGGGTTGATGAATGTCGTCGCGCCGTCGAGATGGTGGATGCCGACGCGTTGATTTTGCATCTCAATCCGATTCAGGAAGCGGTTCAGGCGCACGGCAATACCGATTGGCGCGGCTTGCTGCAAAAAATCGAAAACGTCTGTCGCGTATTGGAAAAACCGGTCATCGTCAAAGAAGTGGGCTTTGGCATTTCCGCCAATACCGCGCGCCGATTGCGCGACGCGGGCGTCAGCGCGATTGATGTCGCGGGCGCGGGCGGGACCTCGTGGGCAGCCGTTGAGGCGCGGCGCGCGCCCAATGCGGAATCGCAAAACCTTGCGGAAACATTTTGGGATTGGGGCATTCCGACCGCGACCAGTCTACTTGAAACGCATCAAGCCGCGCCTAACCTGCCCATCTTTGCCAGCGGCGGCATTCGCAACGGCATCGAGGTCGCCAAATGTATCGCGCTCGGCGCGACCCTCGTCGGGCTCGCATCGCCATTTTTGCGGCTCGCCAATCTTTCCGCCCAAGCCACGACCGAAGGCATTCACGCGCTGCACGCGCAACTGCGCGTGGCAATGTTCGGCGTCGGCGCGCCGAATCTTGATACGCTGCGCGACACACCACAGCTCGTCAAAATCTAACCGCGCGCAACGCCGCGCCGCGTGACTTTTTTTGCGCGTCATAGACGCGTCCGCTTATGGCTAACAAAGTTTATCTCAACGCGCTCGAACAAGAATTACACGCGACGTTGCAACCCGCGCAAGCGCCTTATGCGGAATTTTTTAACATGTTCCGTTATCATCTCGGTTGGACTGACGCGCAAGGCAAACGCGCGCGCGCCGACACGGGCAAACGCATTCGACCGCTGCTCTGTTTGTGGACCTGCGAGGCAGGGGGGGGGGATTGGCGCGCCGCGCTGCCCGCCGCCGCGGCGATTGAATTGATACACAATTTTTCGCTCATTCACGACGACATTCAAGACAATAGCGCCGAACGGCGCGGCCGCGCGACCGTTTGGAAAATTTGGGGTTTGGCGCAAGGCATTAACGCGGGCGACGCCATGTTTGGCTTGGCGCATCTAGCGCTGGGACGCTTGGCGCAACAGATTGACGCCGCGCGTTTTATCGAAATCCTCGCCGTCTTTAACGCGGCGACGCTCAAGCTGACGCAGGGTCAATATCTCGATATTGGATTTGAACGCGTCGAGAGCGTGACGGTGGAACATTATCTGAATATGGCGCGCGGCAAAACCGCTGCGCTGCTCGCCGCCGCATGTGAAATGGGCGCGCGCGTCGCGTCCACCGAACTTGAAATAATCCACGCGTTCGCCGCCTATGGCGAAAATTTGGGCATCGCGTTTCAGATTGCGGACGATGTATTGGGCTTGTGGGGCGACCCCGCGCGCACCGGCAAACCGACGCGCACCGATTTATTGAGCCGCAAAAAATCGTATCCCGTGTTGGCGGCGATGCAAAGCGCCGCGGGCGCGGAATTGCGCGCCTTGTACGCGCAAGCCATTTGGCAAGAATCGGACCTCGCGCGCGTCGAACAAATTTTGAACGCAAGCGGCGCGCGCGCGGACGCCGCGCGGCAAGCTGAAATATACGCCGAACGCGCGCGCGCCGCGCTCGCCGCGACGCGGCTGGAAAATGACGCCAGCGCGCGTTTACGCGCGCTGGTTGCGCAACTGGTTTATCGTGAAAAATAAAAAATTCCGCCAGCTTGGCGCTTGCGGAATTTTTATTTCGACTCATCCAACAAAAAACGCCACAACAGTTGATTTGAAATCAGCATCCCCTGTTCGGTCAAACGCATTCGCGTGTCATCCACTTGGAGCATTTGCCAATCCGTCAGCCGCGCAATCGGTTCGCGAAACAAGACGCGCGCGTCCTCGCCAAAACGTTCTTGAAAGCGCGCCCACGCGATGCCCTCGCCCAGACGCAAACCCAAAAACATTGTTTCGGAAATCTCCGCCGCGCGCGTGATTGGTTCGCGCGCGCTAATGACGGCAGCCCCCGTTTCCATTCGCTTGATATATTCGCGCGGCGACCTAATATTCTCGTAACGTTCGCCCTGCCATGACGAATGCGCGCCCGCGCCAAAGCCGAGATAAGGTTCGTTCAGCCAATACGTTTTGTTGTGCTGCGAGGCAAAACCCGGTTTTGCCCAATTTGAAATTTCATAATGTTCATATCCCGCCGCATGCGCAAGCGCGACCGCTTCTTCGTACATTTGCGCGGCGAGGTCAACATCCGGCAGCGGCACGCGTCCCGCGTCTATGCGCTTTTTCAAAACGGTGCGCTCTTCGATTTGCAAACCGTACAACGCCAAATGTTCCGCTTGAAACGCCAACGCGCGTTTCAAGGTCGCGCGCCATTCGTCCAGCGTTTGTTCCGGCAAGCCATAAATCAAATCGAGATTGATATTTTCAAAGCCCGCGCGCCGCGCCCACGCGAACGCGGCGTACGCGTCCGCGACAGTGTGCGCGCGATTGAATTGGCGCAGCCGCGCATCGTCAAAAGTTTGGACGCCGAGCGATAAACGATTAAAGCCCAGCGCGCGCAGCGCGCGCAATTTCTCAAAGTCCACCGTGCCGGGATTGACTTCGAGCATCCACTCGGCGCCCGCGTCAAATTCAAAATGCGCGGCGACCGTCCGCGCGATGGATTCGATTTGCGCGGCGGACAAAATCGAGGGCGTGCCGCCGCCCAGTGAAAGCGTCTTGGCGCGCGGCCGCGCGGGCAGCGTTTGCGCGACCATTTCAATTTCGCGCGTCACCGCGCGCGTATACGCGTCGAATTCCGCGTCGCGTCGCGCGTACACGTTAAAATCGCAATACGCGCAAATCGAAGCGCAATACGGAATATACACAAATAGCGCCGGAACGCTTGAGGCGGCGCGTGAGGAGGTATCCATTTTGCGTTTCCATTATAATGCTTTCGCCGTATTAGAGAATGCGCGCTATGCAATTCTCAAAACGCGCTATACCTCTGTCGCGCGCAAGCTTGAAAATAAATCCAACCTGATTCATAATCCAAGCAGGCGCGCGATGGAATAGCGCCAAATTTCGACATAAATCAAAAGCAAATCGTCACGCGCATTGGATGGGGTACGATTCGATGCGATAATAATTTTTGAGGACGCGAACAATCTTGGTTCATATTTCAGCGCGTCGGAGGACGTTGTGAATATTCCTGATTACGTAACAAACAAAAAATTGCGCGAGTGGGTTAGCGAGATGGTCAATCTGTGCAAGCCGGACCAAGTGCATTGGTGCGACGGTTCGCAGCCTGAATATGACCAACTGTGCGCCGAAATGGTAACGAGCGGCACATTCATTCGCCTGAATGCAGAGAAACGCCCCAATAGTTTTCTCGCCCGTTCCGATCCCAGCGATGTCGCGCGCGTCGAAGACCGCACCTTTATTTGCAGCCGCTCCAAAAGCGACGCGGGGCCAACCAATAATTGGATGAATCCGCGCGAGATGAAAGAGATCCTGCTCCGTCTCTTTGACGGTTGTATGCGCGGACGCACAATGTACGTGATTCCTTTTAGCATGGGACCGCTCGGCTCGCCGATCGCCCACATCGGCGTCGAGTTATCCGATTCTCCGTACGTCGCCACGAATATGCGGATTATGACGCGGATGGGGCGCGAGGTATATCAATATCTCGGCAAAGACGACGCGTTCATTCCATGTATGCACTCGGTCGGAATGCCGCTTCAGGATGGTGAAGCGGATGTGCCGTGGCCCTGCAATAAAGAGACCAAATATATTGTGCATTTTCCCGAAGAACGTTCCATTTGGTCGTACGGCAGCGGCTATGGCGGCAACGCGCTATTGGGCAAAAAATGTTTTGCGCTCCGCATCGCCTCGGTGTTGGCGCGCGACGAGGGTTGGCTGGCCGAACACATGTTGATTCTCGGCGTTCAAGACCCCAAGGGCGTTAAAACATACGTCGCCGCCGCTTTTCCCAGCGCGTGCGGCAAAACTAATTTCGCCATGCTCATTCCGCCCCCAGTGTTCGCGGACGAAGGTTGGCGCGTCACGACCGTTGGCGACGATATTGCGTGGATTAAACCGGGGCCCGACGGCAAACTTTACGCCATCAATCCTGAAGCGGGTTTCTTTGGCGTCGCGCCCGGCACTTCGTACAAATCCAATCCCAACGCGATGGAATCCATTCGCGCCAACACCATCTTTACCAATGTCGCGTTGACCGATGACGGCGATGTATGGTGGGAAGGCATGACCAGCGCGCCGCCCGCGCATTTGATTGATTGGACGGGCCAAGATTGGACGCCCGATGCGGGACGCAAAGCCGCGCATCCCAACGCGCGTTTCACCGCGCCGCTCAGCCAATGCCCCTCTGTGGACAGCGAATACAATAATCCGAGCGGCGTGCCAATCAAAGCGTTCATCTTTGGCGGACGGCGCTCGACGGCAGTGCCGCTGGTATATCAAGCGTTCAACTGGACGTACGGCGTATACGCCGCCGCGACGATGGGCTCGGAAATGACCGCCGCGGCGGCAGGCACGCTCGGCGAAGTGCGGCGCGACCCCTTTGCGATGCTGCCATTCGCGGGTTATCACATGGCGGATTATTTTTCGCATTGGCTAAATTTCGGACGCCAGATTCCCAATCCGCCGCGCATCTTTAACGTGAATTGGTTTCGGCGCGACGCTAACGGCAATTTCTTGTGGCCCGGTTTCGGCGAGAACATGCGCATCTTGAAATGGATTGTGGAACGCGCGCGCGGCAGCGCGGTCAGCATCGAAAGTCCGGTTGGCTGGATGCCGCGCTATGACGACCTTGACTGGCGCGGGATGCAAAATTTTTCGCGCGAACAATTCAAAGAACTCATGTCGGTGGACCGCGCGGTGTGGGAGCGCGAATTACTCTTGCACGAAGAGCTCTTTATGAAATTGTACGACCGCCTCCCGAAAGAGCTCTTGTTCATCCGCGAGTTGACGCTTTCCAGTCTATGGCGTTCCCCCGAACATTGGGACCTTGAACAAGAAAAAAGCAAAGACGCGTGACAGCGCGACGCAAATAAAAACTGCGACGAGAAAAATTCTCGCCGCAGTTTTTTTGTCTCCGATGCGCTCACGCGCGGTTTCGTTTATTGTTTGGTTTGCGCCGCTTTGGCTTTTTCTTCCGCCGCCAATTCGCGCCGTAGAATCTTGCCAATCATTGTCTTGGGCAACGCTTCGCGAAATTCAATCGCGCGCGGCACTTTGTACGGCGCGAGATTTTGTTTACAGAACGCGATTAACTCGTCCGCTGTCGCCTTTTGCCCCGTTTTCAATACGACAAAAGCTTTGGCGGATTCACCGCGATACGAGTCCGCCACGCCAATCGCGGCGGCTTCCAACACAGCCGGATGTTGATACAACACTTCTTCAATTTCGCGCGGATAGATATTGTAACCGCCTGAAATAATCATTTCCTTTAAACGGTCCACGATGCGAAAATAGCCATCCGCGTCCATTACCGCGACATCGCCCGTATGCAGCCATCCATCGCGAATCGTTTTCGCCGTCTCTTCCGGTTTATTCCAATATCCCTTCATCACTTGCGGCCCCTGCACGCACAATTCGCCCGGCTCGCCAATCGGCACTTCTTTGGTCCCGCCTTCAATGTCCATCAATTTCACATCCGTGTCGGGCATCGGCAAGCCAATCGTCCCAATACGGTTCTCGCCATAAATCGGATTCGCCGTGACAACCGGCGACGCTTCGCTCAAACCATATCCTTCCACCAAACGCCCGCCGGTGATTTCGCCAAATTTTTTGGCGACCTCGACCGGCAGACCTGCCGCGCCGCTGACACATGCTTTGATCGAACGCAAATTGTATTTGACGACCTCAGGATTGTTATTGACGGCGGTATAGAGGGTCGGCACGCCGGGAAAGAATGACGGCTTGTGGCGGTCAATCGCTTTTAACACATGCACTAGATCGCGCGGATTCGGAATCAAAATCAATGTGCCAGCCAAGAGCATCGCTTCATTCAAACACGTCGTCATGGCGTAGGAATGGAATAACGGCAGCGCGGTGAGAAAACCTTCGTTGCCCTCTTTTGCCCAAGGAATCCACGCGCGCAGCTGCACCGCGTTGGCGAGCAAATTGCTGTGCGTGAGCTGCGCCGCCTTGGGCAAACCGGTGGTGCCGCCGGTGTAAAGCAGCACTGCGTCATCATTGCTCTGAACATCCACTTTGGGCGGCACGGCGCCGGCGTTTTTCAAAACGTCCTGGAACCAGACATCGCCCGCCACGAGGTCTACGCGATGCCCTTCCTTTTTTTCCATCGCCAACGTAAACAGCATTTTCAAAAATGGCGGAAAATATTCTTTGATGTTGGCGACAATGACGCGCTTGAGTTTTGTTTTGGCGCGCACCTCTTGCAGTTTCGGATAAAATTGCGACAGCGCCACAATCGTTTCCGCGCCCGAATCCTGCAAAATAAATTCCAACTCGCGCGGCGTGTAAATCGGATTCACCGGCGCAATCACCGCGCCCGCCTTTAACGCGCCATAATAGGCAATCGCAAACTGCGGCGAGTTGGGCAGATAAATCGCGACGCGGTCGCCCTTTTTGACGCCCATTTGCGCCAACGCATTCGCGAAATGATTGACCGCGTCGCGCAAAGCGCGATACGATAGAGTCGCATCCAGCAGCGGTTGCCCGGGCAATTTGTGCGCCACTGCGCCAAAAATAATCGCCGCGCGGTCAGGATATTCCGCCGCCGCATTATCCAATAAACCAAACAAAGGAGTTTTCGGATAATCCAACGTCGTCGGAACTCCCTTTTCATAATTCTTGTACCACACTCGCTCCATGATGTATCTCCTTTCGCCGTCTTGGCTCTTACGTCCTTGTAATAGATGTAACGGATTCAGGTCAAGGTTTGGTGCATTTTACCGTAACGGTTCTATGACTGTCAACCGTCAAATTTCTGGCGATTATCCACATCTCGAAAACGCAGCGGATTTCCAGACCCTAAGGGTTTTCGAAAACCCTTAGGGTCTGGAAATCCGGGCAATCACCAGTCAAATTTAAAGCAAGCGTGCGTCCAAATTTTGGAAATCATCTCAAGCGCTTGGAAAGCGCGGCAACCAGAACACAAGTCTGCGGCGAATCAAGAACATTCGCAATCGCAAACTAGTCTGCGCGAACGTCCGCAGGGACGTTTCGTGTATTTGTGCGCGCGAATTCGATTCGCCGAAAAACGGACTCTAATTTGAAATACGGCAACAGCTGTATAATGGCGCGCAATGCAGCCATTGATTTTGGGCATCGCCGGCGGCTCGGGTTCGGGCAAGACCACCATCGCGCATACGCTCATCGAACGCGTCGGCGGCGACCGCATCGCGTTCGCGCAGCACGACGCGTATTATCGCGACCAGCGCGACATTCCTTTTGAGCAGCGGCTGCGCGTCAATTACGACCATCCCGCGGCGCTGGAAACAGAGCTGCTCGTTCAACATTTGCGCGCGCTGCGCGCCGGCCAAGCCATCGAGTTGCCCGTCTATGATTTTGCCCAATTCACACGCGCGCCGCAAACAACGCAGATTGCGCCACGCCCGATTGTGTTGGTCGAAGGCATTTTAATTTTTGTGGACCCCGCGCTGCGAGAATTATTCGACATCAAAATCTATGTGGATGCGCCGGCGGATTTGCGTTTCATTCGCCGTTTGCAGCGCGACTTGACCGAACGCAAACGCGCGCCCGAAAGTATCATCCGCCAATATTTGGAAACAGTGCGTCCAATGCATCTGGAATTTGTCGAACCGACCAAACAGTACGCCGATATAATCTTGCCCGAAGGCGGTTTCAATCCCGTCGCGATTGACGTGCTGGTCGCGCGACTGCGCGCAATGCTGGAGTTGCATCAATGATTCATCCGGCGCTCGATGCCAAACTCGACACATTGGAACTGTATCTGACGGAATTGCGTGAATTGCAGCCGTCGAATTTCGACGCCTATGAACGCGACAAGATGCTGCGCCGTTACAGCGAGCGCATGCTGCACATGACGATTGACGCGTGTCTGCGCATCGGCATTGACGTATTGACCGCCGAAAATTTACGCGCGCCCGAAAATTATCACGATGTTTTTATCGCGCTCGGCGAACACAACATCTTGACGCTGCCATTGGTTCACTCAATGACCATGATGGTGGAATTGCGCAATTTGCTGGTTTATGAATACGATGTGTTGGACCACATGATGGTCTATAGCGTTCTCAAACGGCGCTTGGATGATTTGGCGGAATTCGCAAGCGCCATCCGCGCGTACGCGCTGGATACACCCTATATCCCTTCTCCGCTCTTTGAAATTCAGGGTGAAGAATAACCCTTTGGCGCCACCCACCGCATCGCTCCCTCCTTCCGACGCGGCGACGGCACAATCCGACTCTGCCAACGACGCGCCGCTCGCCGTCCGCATCGTGCGCGGCGGCACAACGGTCGCGCTCACCTCATATTTTTTATTTGGCTTTGGCTTTCTAGCCAACCTAATTTTGACGCGCGTTTTGACGCCCGCCGATTTTGGCATTTTCGCGCTGGCGACTTTTTTCTTTGCGCTTATCAATCTGCGCCCCAAGCTCGGCCTTGACCAAGCGTTCGCGCAGCATCCACAGAGCGACGCGCGCGCGAGCGGCTCTTTTGCGCTGCTCAATCTCAGCGCGGGCATCGCTTCGTTTTTGATCACGCTGGCGGCGGCGCCCATCTTGACGCTGCTCCATTACGAGACGCCAATCATCATTGCATTATTAGTCTTGTCAGCGGTCGGCATCAGCGATTCCATCATGGGTATCGCGTGGGTGCAATTAGACAAAGCGCTGCTCTTTACGCGCGTCAACATTATCACCGCCATCGCTTTTCCGCTCTCTTATCTACCCGCTTTTTATCTCGCGTTCAACGGCGGCGGCTATTGGGCATTGTTGGCGCAGAACGCGGTATACGCGCTGCTGCTGCTCGGCGGCTTGTGGCTGACCGCGCGCCGCGCGCTGCCGGAAATCTGGCGCGCGCGCTGGACCTTTTCTCGAACTTTGGCGCGCCAATTTTTGCGCTTTGGCGCTTTCGTTGGCATTGCCACCATTTTTGCCACCCTCGTATATCAATTCGATAATTTTCTCGTCGGCACATTTGTCGGCATAGACACGTTGGGCTACTATGACCGAGCGTATCGCATCGCGCAATGGTCTTCGATTCTGATTGGCAGCGTGCTAACGCGCACTGCGTTCTACGCGTACAGTCGTCTGCAAAATGATTTGGCGCGCCTGACCAAAACCGCGCGCATGTCGCTGTGGATTGTGACCATGTTCGCGGCGCCGCTCGCGCTCGCGATTTTTATTAGCGCAGATGAATTGGTCCTGTTTTTATTTGGCGCAAAATGGCTGCCAACGGCGACCTATTTGCGCTTTCTCGTTATCTATTCGGTTCTGCGCCCCTTGCTCGACGACGCCAATTCGCTTTTCATTGCCGTCGGACATCCGCGTCGCACAATGCTCGTAACCATCGCGCAAGCCATCGTAATTGTCCTGACAGCGACGCCCTTGACGCTGCGCTGGAACGCCATCGGCGCTGCCATCGGCGTCGGCATTACATTTGTCGTCGGCCTCATCGTCACATATTATTTCGTTCGGCGCACCCTGCCGGATTTGGATTTGCGCGAAGCGTTTCTTTTGCCCGGCATCGCGGCAATCATTACCCTAGCAGCGGCTTGGCTCGCGGCGCCGTGGCTGCGCGCGCGGGCTTTGCCCTTATTCATTACCCTCGCATTGGAAAGCGGCGGCGTCATTCTTTTGTATCTGACGCTGGTGTACGCGGCGCGTCCGCGCGCGACGCGCGAGCGCGCCGCGTATGTGTGGAATTTATTGCGCCATCGTTCGGCAACCTAAACATGAAAGGATTATTTCAATTCAACCATTGCGCGTTGGCGTGATTGGCGTGGGCAATATGGGTTTGAACCACGCGCGCGTCTATTCAGAATTGGCGGAAGCGCGCTTGGGCGCGGTCGCCGCAATGATTTTGGAGCATATCGCATGAGTGAAATTTATATTCATCCCACCGCCGTCGTTTCCGAACACGCCATAATCGGCGACGGCACAAAAATTTGGATGAGCGCCCAAATCCGCGAAGATACGCGCATTGGACGCAACTGCATCATCGGGCGCAACGTCTATATCGAAAATGGCGTAACGCTCGGCGACAACTGCAAAGTGCAAAATAACGCGCTGTTGTATCATCACGCCATTTTGGAAGATGGCGTATTCATCGGTCCGGGTGTCATCTTGACAAATGACAAAACGCCCCGCGCGGTGAATCCCGACGGCACGCTCAAAGGCGCGGCCGATTGGCATGCGGGAAAAATTTTTATCCGATGCGGCGCGTCCGTCGGCGCAGGTTCCGTTGTGTTGACCGATCTTGAAATCGGCGCGTGGGCGCTAATCGCGGCGGGTTCGGTGGTGACGCGTAATGTGCCAGCGCACGCGTTGGCGCTGGGAACGCCCGCGCGCGTCGTCGGTTATGTTTGTAAATGCGGCGAACGATTGCAAGCGCACGGCGCAAATGGCGAACGCATCTGGCTGTGCGCGCGCGACGGTTCACGCTATCGCATGAACAGTCAAGGCGATTTGCGAATATCAAATGCGTAATTTTCGCCGCGCGTGAATGTGTCACAATCTAGAAATGGCTACTCCGCGCGTAAGCGTTCTTATTCCCGCGTACAATCGCGCCAATTATTTGCCCGAAACGCTCGCAAGCGCGTTGGCGCAAACGTACTCCGAACTTGAAATCATTGTCGTAGACGACGGCTCGACAGACGCGACCGCGCAGGTTGTACGCGCCGTCGCCGATACGCGCGTGCGATACATTTATCAAAACAATCGCGGCGTGAGCGCGGCATTGAATACAGCATGGCGCGCGGCGCGCGGCGAATTTGTCGCGATGCTCGGCTCGGACGACGTATTTTTGCCCAAACAAATTGAAACGCTGCTGCCGCTGCTCGAACGCGACACCACAAGCGGATTTGCGTACGCACGCGCGCAAGCGATGGATGCGCAAGGTAATCCTTTGCCGCAAATTCTCGGCGCGTCGCCCAAGTTCGCGGACCGCCCGCTGGCGAGTTTGCTGTACGGGGATTGTGTGTGCGGCATTGCGTGCGTGATTCGGCGCGCGACATTGGAACGCGCCGGCGGTTTTGATGAAACCATGCTCGCGAATGAAGACTGGGCGTTGTGGATTCGCATCGCCGA
The DNA here is from genome assembly GCA_021463195.1 of Anaerolineae bacterium. Lineage (GTDB taxonomy): Bacteria > Chloroflexota > Anaerolineae > UBA4142 > SHND01 > SHND01. The sequence continues at coordinate 96,152 of JAJTXZ010000001.1, read as the reverse complement.
ATTTTCACGCTTTATTTTCCATGATGAGATTCTCGCGCGCTATCGCATGCATCCGACCAGTCTAACGGGCGCGCGTTCGGAAAAATATCGGCAGATAGTGTTGGAGCGCATTCGTCTGATTGAAAATTATTACGCGCAGCCAAATGCGCCGGCTGACGCGGCAGCGGTCAAAACGTTAGCGCGACGCAATGTTTATATGGATGCCGGCATTCGCTTACTCGCCATCGGGCAAGCGCGTCAAGCGTTGCCGTATCTTGCGCGCGCGATTCGCGCGCACGGCAATCCATGCGCGGCGACGCTGCGCGTAACAGGCGTTACCTTGTTTGACCTGTACTTTAGCAAAACGCGTTGGGGCGTCGCGTTGGTTGATAAACTCGTCGCGCGACGGCGCGGAACGGCGCGCGCATGAATGAACCACTGCCGCGTCTCGCGATGGTCAGCATCGGCATTCGCCGCGATTTACTAGCGCCACTGCGGCATCTCGAAAAATTTGAATTGCGCCACTTTTATCGCGCCAACGAATATGACGATTTGACCGACGCGGATTGGGATGCCACGTTGCGCGCGTACGCCTCGCCGCGCGATTTATATCGGCAACTTGTATCCGCGCAGCCCGCTGTGATTCAGAGCGTCGAACCGTTTTCGTTTTATACCCAACCGTATGTGTGGGCATGTTACTTTGCCGCGCGCAAAACGAACGCGGCGCTGCTCGCGGTCACGCTCGAAAATCGTCCATTGGCGATAAAATTCGGACGCGCGCGCGCCTGGGCCTTGCGAAAATTATTGCGCGTCTTTTTTCAACGCGCGTGTTTGATTTTGACACTCAATCAAGGCGCGCGTGAAAACGTATTGGCGTGCGGCGCGGAAGCGACGCGCGTCCAACCCGCGTTGTGGGGCGTGTGGGGCGCGGACATGCAAGAGTTTACGCCGCGCGCCGCACGCGACGCGGACGCGCCGCCGACGATTTTATTCGCGGGCCGTCTGCATCCCGAAAAAGGAATTTTTATTTTATTGGACGCGTTCAAGCTCGTGCTGCGAAAAATCTCGGACGCGCGCCTCGTGTTGGCAGGCGCTGGGCCCGCGCGCGCGCAGGTCGCTGAACAAATTCGCGCGCAAAATTTATCCGCCAACGTAGAAATGCTCGGCGCAATCAAGAACCGCGATATGGCGCGAATTTTTCAACGCGCGGATGTTTTGTGCGCGCCCTCCCTCGCCACGCGCAAATGGGCGGAACAGGTCGGCGTCTCTGCGCTGCAAGCGATGGCGTGCAGCGTGCCGATTGTCTCTACGCGCAGCGGTTCGATTCCCGAATTCATCCCCGACGGCGTCGCGGGCATCTTGGTCGCGGAGCAAGACGCGGCGGCATTGGCGGACGCGCTGCTGTTTGTCTTGAGCAATCCGACACGCGCGCGCGCGCTGGGCGCCCGCGCGCGCGCGTATGCCTGCGCGCATTATGACGCGCGGCAAAATGTGGCGCGCGGCGAAACGCTTGTCATGATGCACTGTGTGAGGCGCGATGCGAATCGCGTTTGACCTGAGCGCCACACGCGGGCGCAAGACCGGCATCGGCGTATACACCAACGCGGTGATAAACGCGCTGCGCGCCGCCGCGTCGCCGCCGGAAATTGTTTTGCTCGATGACGGCGCAGGCGTAGACCAACGCACCGACCAACGCATTCTGCGCGAACAATTCACTCTGCCCAATCTCGCCGCGGCAGCGCAAGCGGATGCGCTTCATCTCACCGGCTTTGCCGCGCCGCTGCGTTCGCGCGTGCCGATCGTGCTGACAGTGATGGATTTAATTGGCGTTTTGTTCGCGAAAAATTTTCCGTTCGCGTCGCGTTTTTATTGGAGTCGCTATCTGCCCTACACGCTGCGCGCGGCGAGTCACATCGTCACTTTGTCGCATCACACCAAACGCGATATTGCGCGCTTGACGCGTATTCCACCGCAGCGCATTAGCGTTGTGCCGCCGGGCCTCGACGCGCGCTTTCAAACCTTGCCGGACGAACGTGTCGCCGCAGAGACGCGCGCGCGGTTACGTTTGCCGGAAAAATACTTTTTATTTGTCAGCACGCTCGAACCGCGCAAAGGGATTGATACGCTGCTCGCCGCGTTTGCGTTGACAGCGCATCAAATCCCCGAACACTTGGTGATTGTGGGCAAACGCGGCTGGTATTATCAATCGCTGTTCGCGCAGGTTCGTCGTTTGGGTTTGAGCGCGCGCGTGCATTTCGCCGATTATGTCACGGACGCGGATTTGCCCGCGTTGTATTTTCTCGCCACCGCATTTGTGTTTCCATCGCGCTATGAAGGTTTCGGGCTGACCGCGTTGGAAGCGTTGGCGTGCGGCGCGCCGGTGATTTGTTCCAATGCATCGAGTTTGCCCGAAGTCGTCGGCGACGCGGGAATTTTGCTTGCGCCCAATGACACGCGCAGTTTCGCGCAAGCGATGTTGGCGCTCGCGACCAGCCCCGCCGAAAAAATGCGCTTGCGCGCATTGGGTTTGGCGCGCGCGCGCTTATTTTCATGGGACGCCGCCGCGCAAGCATTAATGCGAATTTATCAAGCTACGCATCTACGCAGGTTGAAACCATAATGCGCGTCACGCTAGACCTTTCGCCGTTTGTGCATCATCACGCGGGCTTGGGGCGTTATGCGGGCGAATTGTCCGCCGCGCTCGCGCAGTGCGCGCCCGCGAACGAATATCTCGGTTTGTATTATTCCGCGCGCGCGTTGCCCGCGCCAACCACCGCGCTAAATCTGCCGTTGACGCGCGTGGCGCTCGACGCAAAACCGTGGCGCCTGAGCGTCTTGCTGGCGTATGCGGCGCGCGTCAATTTTGACCGTTGGCTGCCCGCGTGCGATATTTTTCACGCGACCGACCATTTGCTGCCGCCGCTCAAAAACGCGCGCGGCGTCTTTACGATTCACGATTTGATTTTTCGTTTTTTTCCCGAATATCATTTACCGCTCAATCGTTGGTATCTCGGCTTGATGCTGCCGCGCTTTATGCGCCGCGCGGATGCCATCATCGCGGTCTCGGAAAACACGCGCCGCGATGTCACGCGCCTCATGGGCATCCCCGCCGAAAAAATTCACGTGATATACGAAGGCGTGCATCCCTCATTTCGTCCGCTCGCGGCGCGCGAACTTTTGGAACGCGTACGCGCGCAATATCAACTGCCCGCGCGTTTTATTTTATTTTTCAGCACATTGGAACCGCGCAAAAATTTGACGACGCTGCTCGACGCGTACGCGGCGCTGCTGCGGCAACATGCCGAGACGCCGCCGTTGGTCGTCGCGGGACGCAAAGGATGGTTATATCAAGATACGCTGCGACATATTCAAACGCTTGGCTTGGCAGAACGCGTGCGCTTGACCGATTGGATTGCGCACGACGATGTGCCGGCGCTCTTGAATTTGGCGGACGTATTTGTGTATCCATCGCTCTATGAAGGGTTCGGTTTGCCGCCGCTCGAAGCGCTGGCGTGCGGCGTCCCCGTGATTTCTTCCAACGCGGCGTCGCTGCCCGAAGTGGTCGGCGATGCGGGCATTTTGTTTGAACCACGCGACACTGCCGCGTTGACACGCGCGCTGGCGCGCGTCCTGTCCGATGACGCGCTGCGTCAAGAATTGCGCGCTAGCGGATTAAAGCAAGCCGCGCGCTTTACGTGGGAGCGCGCGGCGCGCGCGACGCTCCAAGTGTATCAAACTGCGCTGGAAAATATATGACGACGTTTGTTCTTGACGCGCGTTCCATCCGCGACCATTTTCCCGGCATCGGACGTTATGCGTATCGGCTAGCATTGGCGCTCGCGGATTTTTTTCCCGAATATACCTTGCGCGTGCTGTCCGACTCGCGCGCCCGAAACTCGCGTTTTGATTTGGAAGCGTTGTGGGCGCGTCCCAATGTGGAGCGCGTGGACGCGCGCGCCAATTTTTTTTCATGGCGCGAACAGCGGCTCGCGTTCGATGCGCGCGTTACCGCGCGCGCAAACGCGTTTCATTCGCCGTATTATGCGCTGCCCTACGCGCTGTCCGTTCCTAAAATCGTGACGCTCGCCGATGTGACGCCGCTCGTCTGGCGCGCGGAGATGCCCAACGCGTTCAAACGCGTCGCGTATCGCGCGCTGAATCAACTCGCGGCGCGGCGCGCGCAAATGATTATTACCTTTTCGGACGCATCGCGCGCCGAGTTGGAACGTATCCTAAAGATTCCGCGCGCGAAAATTTCGATCGTGCCGCTCGCGGCGGATGAAAATTTTACGCCGCCAACTTGCGCCGAAATTCAGCGCGCGCATGACGCGCTAACGCTTCCCGAAAAATATGCGCTGTATGTGGGCAGCAACAAACCGCATAAAAATTTGCCGCGTTTGGTTGAGGCGTGGAGCCAAGTCGAAAGCGACACGGTATTGGTGATTGCGGGGGTGTGGGACGCGCGCTATCCTCAAGTGCGCGAGCTAGTCGCGCGCTTGAATTTGAATGACCGCGTTTTATTTCGTCACAATCTCGCAGAGCGCGCGCTGCCCGCGCTCATCGGCGGCGCGCAGCTCTTTATCTTTCCATCGGCGCATGAAGGATTTGGACTGCCGCCGTTGGAAGCGTTGGCATGCGGCGCGCCGGTCGCGTGCGCGCGCGTTTCGAGTTTGCCAGAGGTCGTTGGCGACGCGGCGTTTTTTTTCGACGCAGCCGATACGCAAAATATCGCGCAGACGCTATCCGACGCGTTGAATGACGCCGCCGCGCGCGACACATTCCGCGCGCGCGGGTTGGCGCGCGCGGCTCAATTTTCGTGGGAACGCGTCGCGCGTGAAACGATGCGAGTTTATCAACACGCGCGCGCGAAAACATAAATGCGGATTCTTCACATTTATAAAGATTATTTTCCCGTCGTCGGCGGCATCGAAAATCATGTGCGCCTTTTGGCGGAAGCGCAAGCGGCGCAAAGTCACACTGTCACAGTCCTCGTCACTTCGCTGAATCGTCACTCTCGCGTTGAATCTATAAATGGCGTGCGCGTGATTTTTGTGTCGCGCTGGCTGAATCTTTCGTCCGCGCCTTTGAGCGTTGAATTGTTTCAACGCGCGCGCGAACTGCGCGCCGAGATTACGCATCTGCATTCGCCGTATCCGGTCGGCGAAATGGCGGATTATTTTTGGGGTCACGCGCGCGCGACGGTGTTGACGTATCACAGCGATATTGTGCGTCAAAAAATCATGGGCGCGTTATATACGCCGCTGCTGCATCGCGTCCTCGCGCGCGCGCGCGCGATTATCGCGACGAGTCCAAATTATATTGAAACGTCGCGCGTGTTGACGCGTTGGCGCAATAAATGCGCGATGGTCCCGCTCGGCATCCCTATTCCGTCCGCGCCACTTGTCCTAAATTCTCCGCGTTCGACAAACGGAAAACAACTTTTGTTTGTCGGCAAATTACGCTATTACAAAGGCGTCAATGATTTATTGGCTGCTTTGCCGCAAATTCCGGATGCGCAGCTCACGATTGTTGGCACAGGGCCGATGGAACGCGAATGGAAAGCGTTGGCGCAAACGCTCGGCGTCGCGGCGCGCGTACAGTGGTTGGGCGAAATCGCGGACGAGACGCTGCGCGCGCAATATGCCAACTGCGATATTTTTGTTTTGCCATGTTCCGAGCGCAGCGAAGCGTTTGGCGCGGTGCAATTGGAAGCGATGGCGGCGGGCAAACCGATTGTGTCTTGCGACGTGCATACAGGCGTGGCGTGGGTCAATCAAAACGAGACGACGGGTTTGGTGACGCCGCCTAAAAATCCGGATGCGCTCGCGCAAGCGCTGCGACGTTTAATGGACGACGCCGCGCTGCGCGCGCGCATGGGCGCGGCGGGACGCGCGCGCTTTACACGCGAATTTACGCTCGATGTGATGGTCGAGCGCGTGGCGCGCGTTTATGAAAACGCGTTGACGTGATAAAAGGGCGCTCCTCGAAACTAGACTAATTTGAGATTTTCGCGAACCGCTTGTAAAATTTCGCCCTGAACGCGAACTCTTTATGCCTCAAAATTCAAAACTCGCCGTATTCGCCGAAAAATTTATCCAAGCCGGTTGGCTGCTTGCTCTCATCGTTGCGCCGCTGTATTTCAATATTTACTCGAGTCGCGTCTTTGAGCCAGATAAAATTTCGCTGATTCGCACGTTAGCGCTCGCCATGGGCGCGGCGTGGCTCGTGCTGCGCGCGGAACGGCGGCGCGACAAAAACTTGGGCGCGTCCACCGCGCGCGTTGGCGCGCGGCTCCGCGCCTGGTTCCGCGAAACGGCGCAAGCAAATCCGCTCGCGCTGCCCGCGTTATTTCTTTTTTTGGCGTACCTGCTTGGCTCTCTGCTATCGCTTTCACCCACCGTTTCGTTTTTCGGTTCGTATCAGCGTTTGCAAGGGCTGTACACCTTTTCATCCTACCTGGTTATTTTTTTCCTCGCGGCAAGTTTGCTGCAAACGCGTCTCGATATTGAGCGCGCCATCAGTATCGCGCTCGTCGCGAGTTTCCCCGTCGCGCTGTATGGCATCATTCAACATTATTTCCTCGACCCGCTGCCATGGGTTGGCGATGTGACGACGCGCGTCGCTTCGACGCTCGGTAATTCGATTTTCATTGGCGCGTTTTTGATTCTCGTAATTCCGCTGGCGCTCGCGCGGCTGATTCAAACCGCCGACCGCGTGCGCGGCGCGCTGCCCGCCCGCGCGCCGCTGGGCATTTACGCGGCGACGCTGGCGACGCTGTTCGTTTTCGCGGCGGCGTGGGGTTTGAGTTTCGATATCGGCGTCAAAAGTTTTATCGAAGCCAATTACAGCGGCACGCTAACCCCCATACAGTTGACCGCGACTTTGGGCGCGTTCGCGTTAGCGCTCGGCGTCTCGCTGCTCGTCATCGCGTTGTGGTGGGGCGCGGCGTTCATATTAAAACAGCGCGCCGCGAATTTTTTACTGTTGGCGTTATACGCCGCTCTGCTTGCGATTCAACTGGTCGCATTATTCTTTTCCCAAAGTCGTGGACCGCTGCTCGGCATGTTGGGCGGATTATTTACCTTTTTGCTCTTGTACGCGCTCGCGCGCGGCGCGCGCAAATTGGCGCTCGGCGCAATGAGTTTGGCATTGTGCGGCATGGTGTTTCTCGCGCTCTTGAATATACCCAATTCACCACTTGAGAGCTTGCGCGAATTACCTTACATTGGACGATTGGGACGCGTGTTTGAATTGGAGGGCGGCACCGGACGCGTGCGTCTATTGATTTGGCAGGGCGCCTTGAAACTGGTCTTGCCGCACGAACCGTTATGGTCGCCGACGACTGGCGATGATGCGTTCAATTTGATTCGCCCGCTCATCGGTTACGGGCCAGAAGCCATGTACGTGGCATACAATAAATTTTATCCGCCCGAACTCGGCACACTGGAATCGCGCAACGCGACGCCCGACCGTTCGCACAACGAGACCTTTGACGCGCTCGTCACAACGGGTTTGTTCGGATTCATCGCCGAAAATATTTTGTTTCTTGTCATCTTTTATCTCGCGTTGAAATGGTTGGGGTTGATTCCATCGCGCCGCGCGCGCAAGCTCTTTATCGCGCTGTGGTTCGGCGGCGGCGCGTTGGGCGCGCTCGGTTTCGGCGCGGCGCTCGGCTGGGAATTTATCGGCGTCGCGCTGCCCGGCGGCATGATTCTCGGTCTATTCGCGTATCTCGTCGCGTTCGCGCTGCGCGGCCATTCGCTCCAAGTTCACGCGGACCCCTCGCGTTCATTGTGGCTAATCGCTTTAACCGCGCTATTTGTCGCGCATTTTATCGAAGTTCATTTTGGCATTGCGATTGTTTCCACACGCGTATATTTTTGGTTTTTCGCCGCCATGTTAGTGGCAATCGGCGCGCGCGCGCGCTCACTCACTCCAGACCCTGTCGCCGCCAAAACCGCTCCCGCTGGCACGCGCAACAAAAATCCGCGCGGCGCGCCCAACGCCGCGCGACGCGTTTCCTCTGCGCCGTTAATCACCTTTGCGTTTTTGACCGGCTTTGTTTTAGCGGTGATGGGTTTTGACTATATCAATACCAACAATGTCGCCGCGCTGGGTTCGCAAGCGGTGAGCGGCTTGGCGATTGTATCGAGCGCGTTGACGCTCAAAGCGACCACCGCCGGCGCCATGTTATCGTTGGCGCTGCTGTGGCTTTTTATCACTACGCTGGGCGTCGGCTTGGTTGTCGGCCTCGGCGAATGGGGCCATTCCTTTCAGCTTGGCGCGCGCGATTGGCTCATCGCCGCGCTCCTCTTTATCGTTTTGGCGTTCGCGATTTTTTCGGGTTTGGCTTTTTATCACGTTATGTTGATTGCGACGACGGGCGGCGGAGTTTTAGAAGCGTTAATGGTGTCCGTCATGTTGTTCACCGTTTTCATGCTGCTAATCGCGGTGGTGAGCGCGCTGAGCATGTTGTTTGACGAACCGCTGCCGCAAGTTTGGGTGCGCCACGCGACCAACTGGGTTGTGCTGCCGATACTCATCTTGATTGCGGGAGTTTTGATTTCAGCGACCAACCTTGACCCCGTGCGCGCGGACATGCTGTACAAGCAAGCCGCCGCGCTCTTGAGCCAAGACACTGCCACCGCCATCCCGCTTTTCCAACGCGCGCTCGCGCTCCAACCGCAGCAAGATTTTTATCTGCTCTTTCTCGGACGCGCCTATCTTGACGCGGCAAAAAATGAAACCGACGCGCACGCGCGCGCGCAATTTTTGGATAAAGCCGAAAACGCTTTGCTCGCCGCGCGCGCGCTCAATCCATTCAACACCGACCATTCCGCCAATCTCGCGCGCTTGGCGCAAGCGCGCGGAATGCTCGCGCCCGATTTTGAAGCGCAGCGCGCGGCGTATCTGCAAGCGGCTGAATACTTTACGCACGCGACGCGTCTCAGTCCCAATACCGCGCATCTGTTCGACCAATACGCGCAAGCGCTCCTCGAAGAGCAAGCGCTGCTGCAAGAGCACGGCGACGCGGCAGAGGCGGAACAGGCGCGCGCGCAAGCGTTGACGCAGCTGAATCACGCTGAACAAATTGACCCGACATTTTGTCTCACGTACGCGGTGCGCGCGCAAGCGCAAAATGATTGGCGCGCGCGCGCGCAGGACGCATTAGAGGCGGTGCGACGCGCGCCCGCCTGCGGCGATGTTTTCATTGGCGAGGGTTTAAGCATTGCGGTGACCGCTTTGGCGCGCGCGGGCGATGAAGCGGTCCAAGCGAATGACGGCGCCGCATTTGAACGTCTGTTGAATGACGCGGTAAAAACGACGCCTTCGCTCGAAGTTTATACCACGCTCGCGAATTTTTATTCCAAAGCCGGACGCATTCCCGAAGCGATTGGCGCGGTTGACGGCGCGCTCGCCAACATGACCGACCGCGACGAAGCGACGCGCAAACGCTATCAAGATTTTCGTTTCACGCTCGTACAATTACAGAACGCGTTGGACGCCGCGCAAGCCGCGCCCAATGACCCCGAAGCGCAGCGCGCCGTCGCCGCGCAATGGCTGGCGCGCGGTCAGTTGGATTTCGCGCGGCGCGCGTTTGAACGCGTGGTGGCGCTGCGTCCGGACGATTATTCCGCGCGGCGCAACCTTGCGCTGATTTTAATCGCGACGAATGAATTCACGCCAGCGCTCCAAGCCGCGCAAACTCTCGCGCCGATTGCGCCTGAAGCGGACCGCGCGCTGTGGCAAAAATTGAGCGCGGCGCTGCTGGCGTTGCAAAAGCATGATACCGAGACCGCAATCGGTTTGGTCGAGGAACTCGCGCGAACCGCCGACAAGCAAGATTTCGCGTTAGTTAGCGCGCTGCGCGCCTTGAGCGCCAAATTGCAAGAGGCAAGCTAAAGGTGTCAACTGCCGCATTTATATTTTTCGCCGCGCTAGCCCTCGCGCTCGGCGTGACGCCGTTGGCGCGACGCGTCGCGATTGCATTCGGCTTTTTTGACCAGCCCGCGTCGCGCAAAGCGCATACGTCGCCGGTGCCGCTGCTCGGCGGCGTTGCTATTTATGTCGCATTCGTTAGCGCGCTAATCTTTTTTAGCAATCCATTTTATGTGACCCAAGTCATTGGGATTTTATTGAGCGCGACCTGGATGGCGCTGCTCGGCATTTGGGATGACTGGCACGCGCTGCGACCGATAGTCAAGCTCGGCGGTCAACTTTTTGCGGTGGCGATCCTGTTGCTGACTGGCGTACAAGTCGAATTTTTACGCGAGCCAAGTTTGAATATTTTTATTACCGTCGCGTGGGTCTTGGGCATCACCAACGCCGTAAATTTTTTGGACAATATGGACGGCTTGTCAAGCGGCGTCGCGGCGATTGCGTCGGCATGGTTTTTAATTCTCAGTTTGCAGAACGGTCAATATCTGGTCGCGCCCTTTGCGGCGGCGTTAATGGGCGCGTCGCTTGGTTTCTTGGTGTATAATTTCAATCCCGCCCGAATTTTCATGGGCGACGCGGGCAGTCTATTTTTGGGCTTGATGCTCGCCGCCGTCGGCGTCAAATTGCGTTTCCCCGGTCAACCCGACGCGGTGACATGGATGATTCCAATCCTGACGCTCGGCGTTCCCGTGTTGGATATAACGCTGGTGACGGTATCGCGTTTGCGGCGGCGCGTGAATCCGTGGACGACCGCGGGCCAAGACCATCTTTCGCATCGCCTCGTCCGCTTGGGCATGACGCAGCGGCGCGCGGTGCTAACGATTTATGTGTTGTGCGGCATCGTCGGCGCGCTCGGTTTTACAATTCAATTCTTATCGCCGTCCGCCGCTTACGCGCTCTTTGCCGTTACGTTCATCGCGGGCGCATTCATCATCTTGTATTTTGAACGTCAGCGCGTTCATTAAAAATATTGCGCGGTCAGCGTCAATTTTTGTTTTTAGTGAATAGCGCAACGCCAATCTTTATGCCCTCTTTGCTTGAATCGCTAGGCGCTGTCCTCGCCGAAAAAGTTCATACGCGACGCGCCAAAATTACGGTGATTGGCATCGGCTATGTCGGATTGCCCCTCGCCGTCGCGTTCGCCGAAACCGGTTTTCAAACTATCGGCTATGACCTTGACGCGCGCAAAGTCGAGACGCTCAATCGCGGCGTTTCGTATATTCCCGATGTCGCATCGGAATTGACGCGCGTGTTGATCGCAGACGGGCGTCTGCGCGCGTCCACCGACGAAGCGGTCTTGGACGATGCGGACGTGATTTTTATTTGCGTGCCGACGCCGTTCGACCGCATGAAGGCGCCCGATTTGGGTCCGGTGAAAAACGCGAGTCAAACGATCGCGCGGCATTTGCGGCGCGGGCAAATGGTGATTTTGCAAAGCACCACGTACCCCGGCACGACCGAAGAATTTGTTTTGCCGATTTTGGAAACGGGCGGTTTAAAAGCGGGCGTGGATTTTTATCTCGCCTTTTCGCCCGAACGCATTGACCCCGGCAATAAAGAATGGTCCGCGCGCAACATGCCCAAAGTGTTGGGCGGTCTGACGCCCGAATCCACCGAACTGGCGCGCGCGCTGCTGTCCGCGCTCACCAACAATGTGCATTTGGTCTCGTCGCCGCGCGCGGCGGAAATGACAAAACTGCTCGAAAATATTTTTCGCAGCGTCAACATTGCGCTGGTCAACGAACTCGCGCTGTTGTGCGAACGGATGGATATTGATATTTGGGAAGTGATTGACGCGGCAAAAACCAAACCGTTCGGTTTTATGCCATTTTATCCCGGCGCGGGCGTCGGCGGACACTGCATTCCGGTGGACCCGTATTATCTTTCGTGGAAAGCGCGTGAATTTGATTTTTATACAAAGTTCATTGAACTCGCCGCCGAAGTGAATCAATCCATGCCGTTCCATGTGGTCAACCTCATCGCCGACGCGGTGAATCACAGCGGCAAAGCGCTGACCGGCGCGAATGTTTTTATTTTGGGCGTCGCGTTCAAGCGCGACATTGACGACGCGCGCAATTCGCCCGCCGAACGCGTAATTGAATTGCTCATCGAACGCGGCGCGCGCGTTTCCTATCACGACCCCTATGTGCCGGAATTTCATATCGGCGACAGCGTTTTTTATCGTCCGCACGCGACGCTGCAAAATGTCGCGTTCACGCCGGCGAATGTGCGCGCGGCGGATGTATGCGTCATTATCACGGGACATCGCCAGATTGATTACGCGCTGGCGCTGGCAAATGCCAAATGCATAGTGGATACGACCAATGTCACGCGCGCGCTGGCGGGCAGCGCGCGCGTATATCGCCTCGGCGCGCCCGCGCCGAACGCGACAGGAGCGAATGCCGCGTGAATGATTGCGCCGACGCAGCCGCGACGCCCTCGCCGTTGCTCGTAATTATTTCGGGCCCCAGCGGCGTGGGCAAGGACGCGACGCTAAAACGAATGCAAGCGCGCGGCGCGCCGTTTCATTTTCTGGTCACCACCACCACGCGCCCGCGTCGCCCGACCGAAGTGGAGGGCGTGGATTATTATTTTGTCACGCCGGACGAATTTCAGGCGCGGCTCACGCGCGGCGACTTTTTGGAACACGCGAACGTATATGGAAACTGGTACGGCAACGCGCGCAGCGATATTGAACACGCGCTCGCGCAAGGTCAAGACGTGCTTATGCGAATTGATGTGCAGGGCGCGACGACGCTGCACGCGCGCGTGGAAAACGCCATTTTTATTTTCTTGACCGCTTCGCTATCTGAATTGGAAGCGCGTTTGCGCGCGCGTGGAACCGAAACCGAAGAGGCGCTGCAGCGTCGTCTAGGCACCGCCGCGCGTGAAATACAGGCGCGCGCGTTTTTTGATTATTGCCTGAACAATTCGGAAAATCAGCTGGATGAAACGGTGGACGATATTGTAGCGATTATTCGCGCGGAAAAATTGCGCGCCAAGCCGCGCCGTATATGGTTCAGGAATTAAATCCATGTCTGCTGACACACCCCTTTTGCGCCCACTGAGCGTAGGCGATATTCTCGACCACGCGATTCGCATCTATCGCCGTAATTTTGCGCCGCTCGTCCTCATCGTCGCAATCATTAGTTTGCCTTATACGGCGATTCAATTCGTCCTCACGCTATTGACCAATCCCTTTTTGCTTGGTTTTGCGCGGAACGCGTCGCCTATTTCGCCCAGCGAATTGAATACGAGTTTGGCGCTGGCGGGACAATTAGTTGGTTTTTTGTTCATGTTGCTCTATGTGTTTGCGGCAATATTTCAAAGCGGCGCGCTAACGGCATTCGTCTCGGAAAAATTTCTGGGACGCGCCATCACTGTGCGACAAGCGTATGGGCGCGCGGTCCAACATTGGCTTGCGCTGCTCATCGCGACCGTATTGTTAACTCTTGTTTTTGTAGCTCTGTTTGGCGCCTTGTGCAGCTTGTGGGTCGTCCCGTTTCTTGGCATCGGCGCATTGGGTTCGACGCTGGACAGCGAGTCTTCCGCCGCATTTGGACTGTTTTCGCTCATGTTCTGTTGTTTGCTCTTGCCGATGTTGAGTGTCGGCGTTTTTTTTAGCGTACGCTGGGCTTTTTTTGTTCAAGCCATCGTATTGGAAAACTATAATAGCACGGGCGGTTTGGGTCGCAGTTGGAAACTGGGCAAAGGTTCGTTTTGGCGCATTCTATTTGTGTTGGCGGCGCTGACGCTGCTGGTCCTCGGCTTGAATTTGGGATTTTATTTGCTCGCGCTTACGCTAGCGATGGCGCTCCAATCGCCCATTTTGATTGCCGCATTCGTTAGCGTTTCGTTGCAACTTGTCAACATTCTTGTAACTCCGCTGCAATTCAGCGTCCTCACGATTTTGTACTATGATCTGCGCGTTCGCAAGGAAGGTTTTGATTTGCAAATGCAAATGCAGCGCCTGCCCGACGCGCCGTTTGCGCCCATCTCTACCGCAGCGCCTGAAACGCCAACGGCGCCGCCTCCAAGCTCCGACGCGTCGGCGCTCGATTTGCCGCCGTTGTATTCGCGCGATGATTATTCGCCAAAATGAAATATCTCGTCGCGTTTTTCGTTTTGGTTTTGGCAAGCGGCTTGGCGCCAACGGTATCGGCGGACAATCCGATTTCGTTTGACGCGTATCGCGCCGCAGTCGCGCAAGCGCTTGACCACGTGACCCAAGCGCGCGCGCAAGCTGTCAACGCGCGCGCGCCATTATTGAATCAAGCCGCCGCCGCGCTCGAACCGATTCACGCCGTCACGCTGCCTTCGGGCGCGCAAGCCGCGATTGACAATACCGAACTCGTCGCGCTGATACGCGATCCCGACAAAACGTCCGTCGCGCAAACGCGTCTCGTCGCGCTGCGCGATGCGTTAACGCAGCCGCTCGCGCCGATTGCGGCGAACGACCTCGCCGCGCTGCAAAATATTCTCCAGCATCCGCCATTCGCGTCCGAGCCGAGCGCGCTGCCTACGTGGTTGCAAGAAATTCTCCAGCGCATCGCGCGCGTTTTTGACCGGGGCGTGGATAACTTGACGCGCGGCGTCTTTGACGTGCGAGATGTGATTATTTTGTTTGGCGTTGTGCTAGTCATCGGCGTAGTGTGGTATTTCATTCGCGGCTTGCGGCGCAACCTGGTCCAAGAAGAGGCGCTGGCAATATTCTCCAAAGCACGCGCGACGCGCACGCCAAACGAAGCGTTTCACAGCGCGCAGCAATTTGTGAATCAAGGCGATTATCGCAGCGCGGTGCGACAACTGTATTTGGCGACGCTGCTGCTCCTCGACCAACGCGGCAAAATCAAGTATGATCCCACGCTCACCAATCGCGAATACTTGGCGCAAGCGTCCAATGACGCGCGCGTCACTGCCGCGCTCGCGCCGATTGTGGAAATATTTGATCGCGCATGGTACGGCTTTGAACCGGTCACGCCAACAGAATTTGACGCGTACCGCGCGCGCGTGGAACAGGTCAAAGAGTTATGAAACGCTTGCGACCGTCGCGCGAGGCGTTCGTTCTGGCGCTATTTTTGCTGTTGGTCGCGAGCTTTGCCGCGTTCATCGCCTTGCGTCAGGCGCAGCTCGAACAGGCGGACCAAGTATATACGCCTTATTCATCGCACTCGGCGCGGGCGAATGGCGCGCTCGCGCTGCACGAATGGGCAAATGCGTTGGGTTATCGCGCGCAGCGCATTGAAAATACCACGTTCCGCGTCAGTGACGACACGCGCTTGTTGTTTTTATTTTCGCCACGCGAAATAATCAATCAAGACGAAACGCGTTATATATTGCGCTGGGTTGAACGCGGCAACGTTCTCGTCATCGCCGACCGCGGCGGCCTCGTAAATAATGGATTGCTGCGCGCGCTCGAAATTCAAACCGCGTCGTTAGATCATAACGGCGCCACCTTGACGCTCGGTCAGCCGCTCGCCGATGCGGCGCTTGGCGCGCTGGACGGCAGCGCGTCAAGCGGTTTAGAAACGCGCCGCAATGACATTGCGCCTTATATGACTGCCGCCCAACCGATATTATTGCGGCTCGCGCGCGGCCAAGGCGCGATATGGATTTTGTCCGAACCGGCGCTTTTGGATAATGCCCATCTCGCCGACGAAAACAACGCGAAATTCGCGCGCGCGTTATTGGCGAACGCGCCGCCCGGCGGCGTGATTGCGTTTGACGAATATCATCTCGGTTTTCAATCCAATGACGCGAACTCGGCGCTGCCGCTGCTTTACAATACGCCGTGGGGCTGGGGGTTGCTGTTTGCCGCCTTGGTTCTATTCGGCTATCTGATTTTGAACGGACAGCGATTGGGGCGCACCGTGCCAGTGCAGCGCACATTGGCGCGCCGCACGCCGAGCGAATATGTCGTTTCGATGGCGAATCTATTCCGACGCGCGAACAAACGCGGCATGGTGTTGCAACATTATCGCTACGCGCTCAAGCGACGACTCGGTCGGCCATTTCACCTCAATCCTGATATGTCGGATGAACATTATCTCGAACTCATCACGCGGATGCGCCCCGAGCTTGACCATGCGGAACTCGCGCGTATTCTCAACCGTTTACGACGCGCCGATACTACCGAAGCCGATTTGGTCAAAACCGTCGAGCATGCGGTGACGTTCGGCGCGCGCGAAAAAAAATAATTGGCGGAATTTTTTGGCGCGCAAGCGCGCCGTCTTGCCGTAAATGATGCCGTTCAAAAAAACGCGATTTAATCTTCAATCACCATGAATGTTCAACAAACCTACCACGCCCTCGCGGCTGAATCGAAAAAAGCGCTCGTTGGGCAAGATGAAATTTTCTTGCAAATGGTGATCGCGCTGTTCGTGCGCGGTCATATCCTTTTGGAAGGCGTTCCCGGCACGGCCAAAACGCTCGCCGCCAAAACGCTCGCGCATCTAGTAAACGCCGATTTCAAACGCGTGCAATTCACGCCCGACCTGATGCCGTCCGATATCGTTGGCACGCAAGTGTTTGACGTAAATTCGAGCAAATTCTTTTTGAAACATGGACCTGTGTTTACGAATGTTTTGCTCGCCGACGAAATCAATCGCGCGCCCGCGAAAACTCAAGCCGCGCTGCTCGAGGCGATGGAAGAGCGGCATGTCACAATCGAAGGCGAAAGCGCCATTTTGCCCGAACCCTTTATAGTGATGGCGACGCAAAATCCGGTAGAGTACGAAGGCACGTATCCGCTGCCAGAAGCCCAACTCGACCGTTTTTTGTTCAAGACGCTTGTGCGCTATCCGTCTGCTGACGCCGAGACGGATATTTTGCGACGCTATCATCGCGGCTTTGACGCGCACAAATTGTCCGAAGTCGGAATGACGCCGCTTTTGACGCCCGCCGCGCTGGTCGAGCTGCGTCAAGAAATCGGCGCCGTGACTGTCGAAGACGGCATCTTGCAATACATCACCAAATTGTCCGACGCGACGCGCCAAGCGACCGACCTCGCCTTGGGCGCCAGTCCGCGCGCTTCGATCGCCATGCTGCTCGCGGCAAAAACATACGCGGCGCTGCAAGGGCGCAATTATATCGTCCCCGACGATGTTAAAGGCATCGCGCTGCCCGTGCTGCGCCATCGCATTTTACTCAAACCCGAAGCCGAAATCGAAGGTCTCAATCCGGACGGGATTATTCAACGTCTGCTCGCGTCAGTGGATGTGCCGCGTTGAATTTATGCTTTTTGATTTGCGCTTTTTGATTTATGCTTTCCAATGCCTCGCGCGCTTTTGAGCGCAGCAAGTAAAATGGAAATTGAAGCCAAGTTCACCATTCCCGACGCAAACGTCGCGCGGCGGTTGCGTTCGTTGACGCGCTGCGACGCCTTTACATTGACGGCGCCACAGGCGCTGCAAGTGCGCGATACATTTTTCGATTCAGCCGCGCGCGGCTTGCGCGCGACGCGTCATGTATTACGCGTGCGGTTTCGCAGCGATGGCAAAACTTTTATCACGCTCAAAGCGCCGACCCAAAAAAATGGCGCGCTGCATCGCCGCCCTGAAATCGAGGTCCCTGTCGTTCTGACACGCGTGCCTAAAATTTTGACGCGCGCCAATTTGCCCGCGCGCATTTACAAACTCATCGCGCAAAAAATAAACGACGCGCCTTTGCGCCCATTATTTTCGATTTCGCAAACGCGGCATGTCCGCGTTTTAAAAAACGGACGCCGAATTATCGGCGAATGGAGCGTTGACCGCGTGGAATTTCGCGCGGGCGCGCGCCGTCACGCGTTTTATGAATTGGAAGTTGAATTGAAAAAAACGGGGACCGAACAGGAATTGGCGGAATTTATCGCGACGCTGCAAAAACAAATTCATCTTGAACCGCAACGCGCCGGCAAATTCGAGCGCGCGCTGACGTTCTATCAAGCAACATAAAATGCGCGGCGGCGCGTGCGCCTGCCGCGCATTGCGCTATAACCATTCCAAAATTATCACGCATAAAAATTTTGGCCCATGCACGCCGCGTGTGAGGGTCATTTCAATATCGGCAGTACGACTTGGGCCCGCGATAAAAACGAGATTGCTGCCGCGTCGCGTCACGTCAGGATGCGACGCGAAAAACGCCGCCATCGTTGGATACAAGCGCGACGCCGCCAAGAGCGCAATGTGCATCGGGGGCAGCAGCGAAACGAGACGCGCTTGCGTTGGCTGCGTCACCAATGCCAACGCGCCGCTATCCGCCAAGCCCGCCAGCGCGCCGGTAATGCCTGCGTCCGCGCGTTCCAATGCCGCCAATTCTGTTTTGCGCTTTGTCGCGTCGCGCGACACACGCGCGAATATCCTTGTGTAACCATTTTCTTGCAGAGTCTGCCCTACTCTACGCAACGGCAAGTCGGCATCATCCCATGTCAGGACTTGATTGGCGTTGGCATCGCGCAGCGATTGCAGCAGTAGCGCAATCGCATCTGCCTCGTTCGTTGCCACCGCGCAGTTGCCGCCGAGCGCGTCCACCTCGCGCTGAAAACTTGAAATCATTGTCGCGCGGTCGCCCTGCCTCGCGATTTCGCGCGCGGGAATCGTCGCGCGCGCGGCAGGTAAATGCGCGTCGGGCAACGCGGCGCGAATTTGTCGCATCATCCGCTCACGTTCATCATTCATTTGCGCGCCTCGCTTGTTGCGCCACTCCGCGCTTGATGCGCGCGCCATTGCGCGCGAAATGATTGCGACGCAAATGCGGGCAAATCGCGCGTCGCGGTCCACGCGTTCAATGGCGGCGGCGCCTTTTTTATCCAGCCGTGATTGAACCGGCTGAGCCAGCGCGAGCCAAGTCGCGCGCTCCATACCGCCAATCTAAATAACGCGGGTCTTGTCGCCATAAACGCATAACCGCGCAAACCCCAACGCCAACCCCGCGACATTTCACCCGCGCGCGCCGCTGCGTCGCGTTCCATCACCAGTAGACGCGGAATATCAATTCGCACCGGGCAGACTTGGCGACAGGCGCCGCACAAAGTGCTCGCTTGCGGCAATTCGCTCCACGCCGCGATGCCATTCAACGCGGGCGTCAACACCGCGCCAACGGGACCGGAATATACGCTGCCGTATGCGTGTCCGCCAATTTCACGATACACCGGACACGCGTTCAGACACGCGCCGCAGCGAATGCAATACAAAATTTCGGCGACCGCGCTGCCCAGCGTCTTGCTGCGCCCATTGTCCAATAAAATCACATGCAGCTCGTCGGGGCCGTCGGCTTCGAAAGTTTGACGCGGGCCCGTAATGATATTGGTATAGACGGCGAGTTTTTGGCCCGTCGCCGAGCGCGCCAACACTTGGAGCATCGCCGCCAAATCGTCGAGCGTCGGCACCAACCGCTCGATGCCCATCAACGCGATATGCACGCGCGGCGCGGTCGTCGTCAAACGACCGTTGCCTTCATTCTCGACCAAACAGATGCTGCCTGTCGCCGCCACGCCGAAATTCACGCCGCTAATACCCAAGTCCGCGTTGAGAAACTCGGAGCGCAAAACCCGCCGCGCGGCGGCGGTCATTTCAGCAACATCATCAGTCAAAGGCATGCCGATTTTTTCATGCAAGAGCGCGGCGACTTGCTCGCGGGTCTTGTGAAAAATCGGCGCGACGATGTGCGAGGGGCGTTCATCCGCCAGCTGCGCGATGTATTCGCCCAAATCGGTTTCCAGCACGCGAATGCCCTGCGCTTCAAGCGCGTGATTCAATTCGACTTCTTCCGAAAGCATAGACTTGCCTTTGACGACGGATTGCGCCTGATGCGCTCGCGCGATGGCAATGACAATGCGATTTAGCGCCGCCGCGTCAGAAGCAAAATGAATCCGCCCGCCCGCGCGTTCGACATTTGTCGCGAATTGTTCGAGATACGTATCGAGCCGACTTAACGTATGCGCGCGAATCAAACGCGCGCGATCGCGCGCGGCATCCGCGTCCGCGAAATCGGCAAACGCGGACGCGCGCAATTCTTGAAAGCGCAGCGTCGCGCGGTCAAGCGCCGTGCGTAAAGTTCTGTCGCGCAGCGCGACAGCTGCGCGGTCGTGAAAGGCGCTATTGGGATTATTCATCAGGTTGATTATTCAAGCGCGTCAGCGTTCGCCAAAATTTCCGCCAGATGTCTAATTTGTATCGATGAACCGCGACGATGCAAACCGCCGCCGATGTGGAGCAAACATCCCATATCGCAACTCACCACCGTTTGCGGTTGCGCCGCGTCAAGCGCGTCGAGTTTGCGCTCCAGCATCGCGCTCGAGATCTCGCTCATATTGAGCGCGAATAGACCGCCAAAACCGCAGCAAGCGTCAGCGTCGTTCAACTCGACCAACTGCGCGTCGCGCGCATTTTGCAACAAGGCGCGCGGCGGCTGCGTAACCTCCATGCCGCGCGACAAATGGCACGAAGGATGATACGCGACGCGTTCGGGAAACCGCGCGCGCACATCCGCGACGCCCAGCACGTCAACAAGGAATTGCGAAAATTCAAAAACGCGCGCGGCAATCTGCTCGGCGAGTGGTCCAAATCGCGGGTCATTCGCAAACAGTTCAGGATAATGATGCAGCAGCATATCGCCGCATGAACCGGACGGCACGACAATCGGCGCGTCCGATTGCGCCAGGACGCCGAGCGTGTAACGCCCCATTGCGCGCGCATCATCCCACGCGCCCGCGTTGAACGCGGGTTGGCCACAGCAGGTTTGCCCGATGGGAAATTCGACGGCGACGCCCAATGATTCCAACGTCTGCACGACGGCCATCCCCGCTTCGGGTCGAAACGTTTCAATCAAACATGTCACAAAAAGTTGCGCGCGGCGCGGCGCATTTTCATTCATCGCGTTCCTCTCCAGTTCGGTCCGAGTATAAAATAAATTGTTTTCGCGCGGCGGATACACATGCTATTGTGTAACAAATGATAAATTTTTTCAAGCCGCGCGATTCAATAAGGTGCGCGTCGCATTTTTGGGCGAATCGAATTCGCGCGCAATAAAAACGCGGAACCTGCCTTCGCAGATTGAAAATCTAGTCTGCGGCGGCAGACTTTCTCGTTGCCGCGAATTCGATTCGCCCGAAAACTCACCCCCAATGTGAACTACGCCCGCTGAGCGCGCGGGGCATTGCATGAAGAGAATCTTGGCGCTATGATATTGCCAGCTGACCGCGCAATGTCTTGGCGCAGAATGTCGGCGGCGCAAAAGTTTTCACGCGCGCCGCTTGGCTGTGTCCGTAAAAAATAAATCCATCTACTTGCAAGGAGCGCGCATGTTTCGTTTGTTGTCTCTGGGAATTGGAATCACTCTCGCAATGATTTTGTTGATGGGCTGCGGCGTGGAAGGTATCACCGACATTACGCCGACGGCTGTGCCTAAACCGACCATTCCATTTACGCCTGTAGCGCTGCAAGCTACAAATACGCCTGTTCCGCCGCCGCCCACGCCAACGCCGCGCCCCAAGCCGACGGATGAACCAACGAAATCGCCTGAACCGACGCAAGCCGGCGCAACCGCTGCGCCCACCGTCGCGACGGCGCCAACGTTAAATTCGCCAATGATTGAAATCGCGGGTGCGACGTTTAGGATGGGCAGCGACGCGGGCAACGCCGATGCTAAACCGCCGCACGAGGTCACGGTGAAAACTTTTATGCTCGACCAATTCGAAGTGACAAACGCGGATTTCAGACTTTTTGCGGATGCGCAGAATTACAAAACGGATGCGGAGAAAAGCAACGAGAGCGATACTTGGCTCACGTATGCTCAAGGCAAAGACAATCATCCCGTCGTCAAAGTGTCGTGGAACGATGCCAAAGCGTTTTGCGAATGGGCGGACAAACGTCTGCCCACTGAAGCGGAATGGGAATTTGCCGCGCGCGGCACAGACGGGCGCGCGTTCCCATGGGGCAACGAGTTCAACGTCAAAAATGTAAATGGAAAAGAGACTGGTTTGCGCGGCACCGCTGCGGTCGGCTCTTTTCCCGGTGGCGCGAGTCCCTTTGGCATTCAGGACCTATCGGGCAATGTTCAAGAATGGACTGCCAGCGCGCCCGAACACTATCCCGGCAATTCCGCCAATTCAAAATTGTATGGCGCTACGCTATTGATTCAACGCGGCGGCGGTTGGTTCGCGACGCAAGAGCGTCTCACCACTTATTTTCGCGATTCCAATGTTGCGACTGCCGCGAATGACGATGTAGGTTTTCGATGCGCCAAATAAAAGCGTCTTGCCAAATCGCGCCCCTTTACCAATCCGGACGCAATTCGTAAAGGCAGCGCGCGTTACGCGGTGGAAAGGGGGTTTAACCCAAACCGAGACAGTTTTATTTAGCAACCAATGCAATGACACGATATCGCGCAAAGACCGCGCTGAAAAAGTATAACAACTTTACCGAGTTCTTTGCGCTTAACCAATGGAGGTTATACAGAATGGCAAAGTTCAAATGGATTTACGCGTTCGTCGCCCTCGCGATGCTGCTGGCGCTCTTGCCGATTGGTTCGGTAAACGCCGCGCCGACGAACGCGCTCGCCTGCGCGAAAACCTACACCGTCTCCGCCGGCGATACTCTCTCCGCTATTTCGGATAAAGAATACGGCGACATCAAAGCGTACTGGCCCATCATGGCTGGCACCAACTTGATGAACAAAGAAGATGCTTCGTTCGCGCGCGTCGAAAATCCGGATTCCATCGAAGTCGGTTGGAAATTGTGCATTCCGAGCGCGGATGACGCCAAAGCGTTCCTCGCTCAATTCCCCGGGCCCAACACGCCCGCGGGCGTTTCGATGCTATTCGGCAAAGGCGCAAAAGGGCAACTGATTGTCGCGTCGTGGTGGACGAACGGCGGCGAATTCGCCGGTTTGAATGAAATGTTCAAAATGTTCAAACAGCAGAATCCCGATGTCGAAATCGTCAATGCCGCGATTGCCGGCGGCGCGGGCACGAATTTCAAAGGACAGTTGCTCTCGCAGCTGCTCGGCGGCGTCGCGCCCGACACCTTCCAATTGCACGCCGGTTGGGAAGCCGATACGTATGATCCCGGCACGCTTATCGTGAATGTTGACGACGTGTACAAGCGCAACAATCTCGAAGCGGTCTTTCCACCGACGCTTTTGAAAATGCTGAAATTCAAAGACCATTATTGGGGCGTGCCGGTGAATATTCATCGCTCCAATGTCTTGTGGTACAACAAGGCGCTCTTTGAAAAAGCGGGCATTACGGCGGCGCCTGCGACGTGGGACGAATTCTTTGCCGCGGCGGACAAACTCAAAGCCGCAGGCATTCAACCGGTCGCGTTGGGCGGCAAAGATGGTTTTGAACTCCAGCACACTTTTGAAGGCATTCTTGCCGGTTCGATGACGGCAGACGAATACGCGGGTCTCTGGACCGGCGCGACTTCGTGGAAGAGTCCCAAAGTGGCGCAAGCGCTCGAAACGTTCAAAAAATATCTGACCTACGCGAACGCGGACCACGACGCGTTGACCTGGGCAGCGGCGACGCAGTTGCTCATTGACGGCAAAGCCGCGATGAATATCATGGGCGATTGGGCAAATGGTCAATTCGTCGCGGCGAATTTCACCAATTACGGTTGGGAACCGGTGCCCGGCAGCAAAGGCACGTACGTCGCGCTCTCGGATTCATTCGCGCTGCCCGCCAAAGCGCCGAATCCGGACAACGCGAATCTGTGGCTCGACCTCGCCGGCAGTCGTCCCGCGCAAGAAGCATTCAACAAACTCAAGGGTTCCATCTGCGCGCGCACGGATTGCGATTACTCGACCTACAACGCGTATCTTCAATCCGCTGCCAAAGATTGGCAAGTGGATTCGATTGTGCCGAGCGTGACGCACGGCGCAGCCGCCAAACCATCATGGGCAAAAGCATACACCGACGCGATCACCCTCTTTGGCACAAGCGGCGATGTCGCCGCCACGCAAGCCGCTTTGGCGCAAGCCGCCGCGGATGCGGGCTATCCACAATAAGTTAAGCGTTTGTGAAACGCGAGGTGGGCAAACGCTTGTCCATCTCGTCTTGCCTCGAACCTAATTCTACCTGTGACAGCCCACTGTCACAGGTAGCCATTTTCAATCCGTTGAGGAAATCGCGCATGTCGTCAACCTTTGAATCAGCCGCCGGCGTTGCGGTCGTCAATATGCCCAAAAAGCGCTGGTGGCGCCGCCAAAACTGGGAGCGTATCGTTTCGATTCTTATTCTGATGCCTTCCATTATCGCCCTCGCCATTTTTATCTATGCCTTTATCGGATGGACGGGGTTCATCTCGTTGACGGCATGGAATAGTTCCGTGCCAGACTTTACCTTTGTCGGTTTAAAGAATTACGCGCGCCTGTTCGTAGGCGGCAGCACCGACATGATTCGCTTTCACTATGATATTCGCAATGAAGTGGGCTTTTTAATTTTGTTCGTCGGCGGGTGCATCATCATCGGCTTTTTGTTGGCGACCCTGCTGGACCGCAAGATTCGCGGCGAATCCATTTTTCGCAGCATCTTTTTGTTTCCGATGGCAATCTCGTTTATCGTCACCGGCGTCGCGTGGCGTTGGATTCTTACGCCCGGCACGCAAGAAACCGGCTGGGTTGGCATCAATTTGCTTTTGACGAATTTGGGGCTGGACCATTTACGTTCGGCATGGTTCACCGATCCGACGGTTTTATATATTCAACCGACGACGCCGCTCGGGCAATTTCTCGGCAGCATTGGTTTGGGCGCGCTCGCCGCGCCCGACTTTGGCTATGCGGTCGCGATGACTTCAATCGTCATCGCGGCGGGCTGGCAAATGTCCGGTTATACGATGGCGTTATATCTCGCCGGTATTCGCAGCATCCCCGATGAACTGCGCGAAGCCGCGCGCATTGACGGCGCAAGCGAATGGGGTGTTTACCGCTATATCATCATTCCGCTGCTCCGTCCGGTCACGCTCACGGTTGTCGTCATTCTCGCGCACATCGCGCTCAAAATTTTTGACCTCGTATATTCAATGACCGGCGGCGTGAGCGCGGGCTTTGCCACCGATGTGCCGGCGCTCAATATGTGGAAAACGACTTTTGATGGAACGCAGTTCGCGCAAGGCGCGAGCATTGCTATTATTTTGCTCTTGATGGTCGGCGTATTAATCGTGCCATACCTCGTATGGCAAACTCGACAGGAGGCGCAATAATGGCTGCGCCATTCAAATCATCCGCCGCGCCGCGTTGGCGCTGGACGCGTCTTTTGCTTTACGCCTTTTTGCTCCTCTTTGCCATTTGGTATTTGACGCCGGTCTATATCATTTTGATGGCAAGTTTCAAAAGTCAAGCCGAAGCGATGCAAATGCAAAACATGTGGCTGCCGCCGCACATTCTCGGTTTCAAGAGTTTTCAGATTGCGTGGTTCGGTTCGACGGAACCGCCGGCGACGCTCGGTTTGGAACAGGGTTTTTGGAATAGCGTCATGTTGGTCATTCCCGCCACCCTCATCTCTACTTTTATCGGTTCCATCAACGGCTATGTGCTTGCCAAATGGAAATTCCGCGGCGCGGATTTGATTTTTACGCTCATGCTCTTTGGCATGTTCTTGCCGTATCAGAGCATCCTTATTCCGCTCGTCATGACATACCAAAACTTTGCCAAGTTCACCGGCATTCAGTTGTTCTCGACCATTCCCGGGTTAGTGGTCGCGCATGTCATTTACGGCATTCCAATTTGCACTTTGATTTTTCGCAATTATTACGCGCAGCTGCCGACCGAAATGATTGAAGCGGCGCGCATTGACGGCGCGAACTTTTTTAGCGTCTATCGGCGCATCCTGCTGCCATTGTCGCAGCCCGCGTTCGTCGTCGTGGTCATCTGGCAATTCACTTCGATTTGGAATGACTTTTTGTTTGGCGTTACGCTAGCGAATACGCCCAAAGTTTATCCCATCACCGTTTCGTTGAATAACATCGCGGGCAGTTTTCACGTGCCGTACAATGTGCAGATGGCTGCCGCGCTTCTGACCGCGCTGCCGCCGCTGCTCTTGTATATTTTTCTAGGTCGGTATTTTATTCGCGGCTTGATGGCGGGTTCGCTCAAAGGTTGAGCGCTTGAAAAAACGCATGCCACACGAGACTCAACGCGCCCAGACGCATGACCTGCTGCGAAAACGCGGACTCGCGCGCGCGCTCTTCGCCAACGCGGCAAGCGTGAAATGGTTGACCGGATTCAATCCACCGCTTCAAACCGGACCGAATATTTTTCTTGGCGGTCCGCCGCTGGTGTGGTACGAAAACGGCGCGTGGAATCTTGTCCTTTTCGATGGACAGATTTCAAATGCGGGAGATTTTGACGCCGCGCCGAACTGTCAAATCGTCGCGTATGAAGGATATGCGATTGACCATCCGCTGCGCGGAGCCGCGCAGCTGCGTCAAACGCTGCGGCGCGTGATAGGCGAATCAACCAATGGCAAAATCGGAATTGAATTGCGCGACGCGCCGGCGGATATAGCACTAGCGTTAGACGAAAGCGCGCGCGTCGAACTGGTTGCGGTAGATGATTGGCTCGCGCCCTTGCGCCGCATCAAGACGCCGGAAGAATTGCGAAAAATGCGCGACAATTTTCGGCTCACCGACATCGGACACGCCGCCGCGCGCGCGGCAGTAAAACCCGGCGCGCGCGAAATTCAAGTGTGGAACGCCGCGCGCGCGGCGATTGAACAAGCCGCCAGACAAAGCGTCCCGATGGGCAACGATTGCGTCGTCGGCTATCGTCAGAACAATATTGGCGGCGCGCCGCTCGATTATGAAATCCGCGCGGGCGATTCGGTCATCGTTGACCTCTCTACGCTCGCGCACGGTTATTGGAGCGACTCGTGCGCCACTTATTACGCGGGCGAACCATCGGCGAAACAACGCGCGCTGCACGCGACCCTCGAACGCGCGCTCGCGTTTGGACTTGACCTGCTCAAGCCCGGCGCGGTAGCGCGTGAGATTGACGCGCAAATGCGCGAGTTTATGCGCCGCGCCGGATACGCGGTCTATCCGCATCACACCGGACATTCGCTTGGCGTCACGGGCCACGAAGACCCGCGTCTCGTGCCATACAATACTATGACGCTGCAAGAAAACATGGTCATTATGCTCGAACCCGGCATTTATTTTTCAGGTGAAACGAGCGGGCGTTTA
Source organism: Anaerolineae bacterium (assembly GCA_021463195.1). Classification (GTDB taxonomy): domain Bacteria; phylum Chloroflexota; class Anaerolineae; order UBA4142; family SHND01; genus SHND01. The sequence goes on along the minus strand of JAJTXZ010000001.1, from coordinate 69,075 downwards.
GAAGACGCGGCTCTGATTACGCGCGACGGCGCGGAAATTTTGACGCATCACGACAAGGCGCTGCCTTGAGCCAAGCGTTGGATGTCGCGTTGATAACGCGCGCGTGAAAATCGCGCCATCCATAAAATGCGCCGCGCGAATTTTTTTTCGCGCGGCGCACTCATTTTTCAAACCTTGGATTTGCAAGCGCGCCTAGCGGCGCGCGGCATTACGCGTGTCCGTTGCCGCGCGCGTACAGCGGCACATAGGGTCTAGCGTCATACCCCGTATAGAGTTGGCGCGGACGCGCGATTTTTTGGTCTGGGTCCTGCAACATTTCCACCCACTGCGCGAGCCAACCCACCGTGCGCGGAATGGCGAACAAAACCGGAAAGAACGCCACCGGAAAACCCATCGCCTGATAAATCAAGCCCGAATAAAAATCCACGTTCGGATACAATTTGCGCGACACAAAGTATTCGTCTTGCAGCGCGATGCGTTCCAATTCGAGCGCGATTTCGAGCAGCGGATTCACGCCCGTCGTCCGAAATACTTGGTCGGCGGTGCGCTTTATAATTTTGGCGCGCGGGTCGTAATTTTTGTACACGCGATGCCCAAAGCCCATCAAACGCCCTTCGCCCTTTTTCACTTTATCAATAAACGCCGGAACATTTTTGATGTTGCCGATTTGCGTCAACATTTTCAAAACTTCTTCATTGGCGCCGCCGTGCAGCGGACCGTACAATGCCGCCGCCGCGCCCGCCATCGCCGAATAGGGGTCCACATGCGACGAACCGATGGCGCGCATCGCGTTGGTGCCGCAATTTTGTTCGTGGTCGGCGTGAAGGATAAAAAGCACATCGAGCGCGCGCGCCTTGACCGGATCAGGTTCGTACTTGACTTGGGTCATCATATCCAACATGCGTAAAAAGTTTCCGGTATACGACAAATCATTATCGGGATACACATACGGCAAGCCGCGATGATGCCGATATGAAAACGCGGCCAGCGTCGGCACTTTGGCGATGAGCCGAATAATTTGGATGAGCCGACTTTCGGGATCGCTAATTTGCGCGCTGTCGGGATAATAAGTCGAAAGCGCGGCGACGCTGCTGATAAACATGCCCATCGGATGCGCGTCATAGCGAAACGCTTCCATGTGCGTTTTTATATTCTCGTGCAAAAAAGTGCGATGCAAAATTTTGTATTCCCAATCTTGATATTGCGCGGCGGTCGGCAATTCGCCATTGAGAATCAAATACGCGGTCTCGAGATACGTGCTTTCTTCCGCGAGTTGCTCGATGGGATAACCGCGATAGCGCAGAATGCCTTTATCGCCGTCAATGTACGTGATACTGCTGCGCGTCGAAGCGGTGTTCATAAAAGCCGGGTCATAAGTCATTAAACCAAAATCGTCGGCGTCGGTTTTGATTTGACGCAAATCCATCGCGCGGATCGCGCCCGCGCTAATCGGCACCTCGTATGTCTTGCCAGTGCGATTATCGGTGATGGTCAGAGATTCGCGCGCGCCCTGCTCTTTGGCGGTCGGCGCGGTGGTCGGTTGCGGTGACATACTTGCTCCTTGATTGCGAAACGCCCAAGGCGTTCGATGATTCAGCGAGCGCGCATGGGACGCGACGCTCGCTGGGTTTTATTTATTCATGCTAAACAAAGGATCATTATGCATCCTCGTTGGGGATGCGCCGCGATAAATCTATTCAGCGCGCGCCGCGTTAGCGCGGTTGCGAAAATACGCGCAATCGGCGCTATAATTTTTCGCTGTCATGTTCGATTCTCCGCTGCTCACTGTCACGCTCATTGCGCTGCTCCTGTTGCTGTGCTGGTATCTGGTCGGCATGCAGTACAACATTCGACGCGCGCGGCGCGCGTTGAAATGGTTGGAACAAGGGTTGCCAGTGATTGGCGAACAAGCCGCGTTGAATTGGTCGGGCGCCTCTCAAGCGCAAATTCATATTGCCAAAGCCAAAGACCCTTTTCGTTCCGCCGATATTTTGATTCAGCTTCAGCCGCGCGAAATACCCTTGTGGTGGCTGTGGCAACCGCGCGCGCCGACGCACGACCTGCTGATTGTGCGCGCGCAGCTGCGCGCTGCGCCAGACTTTGATTTGGTTTCGCACAGTCCACGCGTGCGCGCGGATGAACAGTTGAAACGACATGGCATGGGTCAATGGAGCGCAGTGCAAGGCGGTTTGGCGAATGCGATGCACGCGGACATTCGCGGCAATATTTCACCGTATGCGGTCAATCGCCTGATTGTGCAAACCACCCTCGAAGGCATGACGCTGCTTCGCTTAATGGCGCATCGCTCCGCGCCAAATCTCGAAGTGCATTATCTGCTGCCAAAACTCGAACAAGTTTCGCCACAGCGTCTATTTACAATCTTACATCAACTTGGTCAAGAGATTCTGCAAATGTAAAGCCGCCGGCGAAAACCAGCGCGCGGCAAACCGCCGCGGCAGCCAAGCCCGCCTCCAACCCCAAATAATCAATGCGTCGCCAATGACAACATCAATTCTTGATTGCCTGTCCGCGGGTCCGTGGCGAGCGCCAACAGCAGCGATTGGTCTACGCGTACCCAGATGCCGCCTTGCAAATTTGGATTGGTCGCGTTCAACTGCGTGAGCAAAACCTTCATTCCGCCATCTTCGCGCCAACCGGCGGATTGTAATTTGTCGGCGTAGAACACCTTGATCGCCGCGAATGTTGTCGCTTGGGGAACTTGGAAAATATGATACGCTTTATCAACCTCAATCCCCAAGCCAATGAACGGCGGCGCTTGACGCTGCGCGTCATTAAACAAGGGCCCGATAATTTGACTCGCGTCCGGATCCACCAAAGTCGCGCCGGGATATATCGGCAGTTCGCTGATTTGAACGAGCTGTCCGCCAATGACACGCCCGCCTCCCGGAACGGAACACGCGCTGAACATTAGCGCGGCGCTAAACACAAAAATAACAACGCCGCTGCGCCAGCCAAAAATCGTTGCGGGCATGATTTGGAATTGTACCGCGAGTGACAGAGATGTCAAAGACCTCACACAAGAAAAACGCGATGCGTATTAAACACGCATCGCGTTTTTGATTTTCAAAATTTCGCGTCGGCGCAATTTATTCGAAAATGAATTTCTATTTCGCCTATGCTCGGCTCGGTGCGCCGCGCGCGCAAAACATCCGCCACGTTAGCGCGCGCCTTGACGCGCCAGACGGATTGCGCCGAGCATCAAGAGAATTCCAAACGCCGCGAGCGGAAGCGTCCACCACGCCGCGCCCGCGCCGCCAACAGTCGGCAGCAAAGTTGACGCGGGCTTGGGCGCAAAGAGCGCGCTCCAAACAATTTGCTGATTCGTCGTGGCGCACACGCGACTGCCCGCCAAATCCACTACAGGTTTCACGACCGTCCATTGTCCATCCGCTTTGGCAAAACCGATCAATAGATTTTCAGGTTTATTCTCCGCCGCGACGATTTGCTCCGCCCCAAAACTAAAACAATATTGCACCGGCGCGTTAATCGCGGTCAAAAGTTCGGTATTCGTGCCAACCCAACCGTAACGATAGCAGCGATTCAAAAAGATATTGTTTTCGGGCGAAGCGGGACAAGGCGGTTGCGCGAACGAACCTTCAATCGTCAGAGCCGAACCGGCAGGCACGGCATCCGCGCTGACCATAATGATCAAATTCTCAACCGAACACTGCGCGCCATCTTTGTCAATCGCGCAGACCGAGCCGCTGCCGGGCGCAAGTTCAGTGGGCGTTGGCGCGGGAACACTGTCGCCGCCGCCGTTATCTTGACCGCTGCCGTTATCCTGACTGCCACCATTATCCTGACCGCCGCCGTTATCTTGACCGCCGCCATTGCCACCACCACCTGTGGATGTCGGTTGCATAGTCGGTTTGGGCGGAGTCGGCACCGTGCCTTGCGCGTGCGGCGCCGCCCATGTCGTACTCGCCAACGCGAGCGCCGCCAAGAGCGTCAAGCCAATCACGAATAAAACAAGCGCCGCGCCGTTCCGGCGATTTTGGATTTGCATCCTGCCTCCTTGTAAGCAAACTTTTCCGTCACACCGCAAAAGGGCTATGGCGGGGACAGCCAAGCAATAACATAAAATTTTGAAAATTATACCATACGTCCGCGCGCCATTAAAAAAATAATTTTTACCCTCGTCAAAATTTCTTTTGACAACATGATTGATTTCGATATACTTTTACGCGTTGGAGCAAGCCAGTTCAAAAGTCACAAAGCAAATATTTTCGCCGCCCCGGTCAGCGCTTTGACAAGCAGGCGAAAATATTTTTGTACGCCGCTTGTAAAAATAACGCGACTTGTTTGTCGAACCGCAGTTCTGCGAGCTGTCGGGTCGGCGGAGCTTGCCCAAAATTGATTTCTCGCGCGCGCTAATGAAAACTCTTTCGGTTGTCATTCCCGCTTTTAACGAACAGGACGGCATCGCGCAAATCGTCGCGCGTGTGCGCGCGGTCGCGCCGACGCTGCGCGCGCAAAAGATCGCGTTGGAATTGATCGTGGTGGACGATGGTTCGCGCGATCAAACGGGAACGCTGGCAGCGCAATGCGCCGATACACGCGTCATTCGTCATCTCGTCAATCGCGGCTATGGCGCGGCGCTCAAGACCGGCTTTCGTCACGCGCAAGGCGAGTACATTGGTTTCCTCGACGCCGACGGGACCTATCCGCCGGAAGCGTTTCCTGAATTGTGCCGCGCGCTGGAAGCCGCACACGCAGACATTGTGGTCGGTTCGCGCATGAGCGGCGCGTCAAGTCAAATGCCATTTATGCGCCGCGTCGGCAATCTGGTGTTTGCAGGCATGTTGAGTGTGTTGAGCGGCGTGCGCGTGCGCGACAGCGCGAGCGGAATGCGCGTCTTTCGGCGCGAAATTTTGCCGCGCATTTATCCGCTGCCCGACGGCTTGGATTTGACGCCGGCAATGACGACGCGCGCGCTGCATGAAGATTTGAAAATTATCGAAACGCCGATTGCGTATTCCGAGCGCATTGGACGCTCCAAACTTTCGGTCGTGCGCGATGGAATGCGTTTTACGAATACGATTGTTTGGACCACCATGACCTACAATCCGGCGCGTGTATGGGGCGGACTTGGTTTAGCGATGGGCGCGGGCGCGACGGCGCTGGCGATTTTTTTGGCGCTCGATTGGATTGCGGGCAATCAAATTTTGCGCGGCTATGCTCCGATTGCCGCGTTCGGCATGCTCGCGTTGGGCGTGTTGGGAGCAAGCGTTTTTTCGCTGGGCGTGATGTTTAGTTATCTGATCGCGATTTTTACTGACAAGCCGGTGCGGCGCGGCATGTTCGGACGCGTAATTTTTGATCCGCCGTTGGATTACTCATTCGGTTGGCTCGGCATATTGACCGCGGGCGCGGGCGTTGTGGTCAGCATTGCCGCATTTGGGATGTCGTTATCCGGCGCCAAGTTTGAACAATTATGGTTGTGGTTTTTGCTCGGCGCGCTGCTGCTCATGGTGGGCGTTCAACTCGGCATATCGTACGTGGTCATTCGCGTTTTGGATGAATTGACGCGCCGTCATGCTTCAACGCAGCGCGACCTCGTAGATTCGGAATCGGAAATTATCTTGAGCCCGGTCGGCGCGCAGGTGAATTCGCAATGAGTCGCGCCGAATACGCCGCGTCCGCGCGCGTGCGGCGCATTTCGTTCTCTGCGCTTGCGCTGGACCTCGCGGGCGTTGGACTCGTCGCGGCGGCAGGCGCAATGTTAGCCGCGCGGCTTGCGGTGGCGCCGTTGGCGTTAGCGCTCATCGTCGCGGGCTTGAGTTTGCGTGTAGCGCAATATCGCAGCCGCTTGCTAGCCATTCCGCTTGCGCTGCCCTGGCTGGCATTTTTGTTGACGGCCGCGGTGAGCACAAACATCGCGTTCGACCCATTGGCGGCGCAGCAAAAATTTTTGTTGATTGTCTCGGGCATCGCGCTCTATTTTGCGCTGGCGACGCTCCAAACGACGTTCGCAATACGAATCGTCATTTGGGGGCTGCTTTTGATTTGCGCGGGCGCGGGTTTGTATTTTGTGACGCAGACCGATTTTTCCGCCGCGCCTGGCAAGTTTGCGCTAGTAAATGAGCTAGGCGCGCGCGTGCACGCATTGGCGCCGCAATTTGGCTGGCATACGCCGCATGCGAATTTGATTGCGGGCATATTGCTGCTGGGGCTGCCCTTTGCCATCGGCGAATGTTATAACACGGCGCGACGCAAGGAATGGTGGGGTTTCATCCCATCATTGCTTGTGACAGCGTGCATCGCGTTCGCGTTGGGCATGACGACTTCGCGCGGCGCGTGGCTCGCGGCGCTGCTATTTGCGTTTTTGAGCGCGGCGGTGTACGGCGCGATGCGCTTGGCGCGTCATTTTGGTTATTCCGCGAATGTCGGCATCGCGGTGTTGTTGAATGCGGCGCTGTTGGCGCTATTGGCGCTCGGCGCGTTCGGCGGCGAATGGTTGAGCGCTTTGTTGAATAGCGCTTTCGGCGCGGTGTCAAGCGTGCCGCGGCTCACTTTGTATACGCAAGTTTATCAGTTGATTCAAGATTATTTTTGGACCGGCGCGGGGCTGGAAACTTTTTCGCCCACTTTCTCGACTTATTTGCTTTTGATTGACGTTCCTTTTTTGGCGCACACGCATAATTTATTTCTTCAGATTTGGTTCGAGCAGGGAATTTTCGCGCTCGGCGCGTTTGTGTGGCTATTGGTCGCCTATTACCTTTGGATTTTGCAGCGTCGCAAACGGATGAATTGGATGGCGCTAGCGGGCTTGGCGGCGGTGACGATGACGCTTTTGCATGGTCTCGTGGATGTGCCATTGTACTTTAGCCGCGTGCTTCCGTTAATGTTTGTGCCATTTGGTTTGACCATCGCGGCGCTCGCGCCTTTCAAGCCGCTGGACGCGCGCGCGGCATTGGCGGCGCGCCGCATGAATCGAATCGCGATCGCCATCGCGACGATTTTGGCAAGCGCGGCGTTTATTTTTGGAATTGTGAAAATGAACGATCTCCGCGCGAGTTGGGAAGCGAATCGCGGCGCGTTGGCGCAAGCGCAAGTTGAATTGCCGCCAATAAAATTTTCGGATGCGCCGCCCGCCCAAGTGCGCCGCGCAGCTGACTTGAGAAACGCGATCGCGCGGTACAACGCCGCGCTAGAGTTGGACGCGCGCAATCGCGAAGCGCACGCGCGCTTGGGCATCATCGCGTTGGACCGTGAAGATTTTGAAACGGCAACGCGCGAGCTCGAAGCGGCGTGGCAAGCGGATCCGCATCAGCGCGCGACGATCAAAGCGTTAGGAATGGCGTACGTATGGATGGGCGAAATTGACCGAGCCGAACCGCTCCTCAAGCAAATTCCAGAAGCCGCGCGCGAGCTGCGACTCGCGCAATGGAAATGGGAACAGCGCAAACGGATGGATATGGCGGCGCGCGCGGCGGCAATCCTCGAAAGACTAGAATGAGCGCGACTGCGATTTCGCCGCGCGCGCATTTCTCATGGTTGGGCGGCATTCTGCTTTTGGCGCTGTTGGGTATATCGAACGTTTCCGCCGCGCGCGCGATGGCATCGCCGCGCGCGCAAAACGAAGCGGCGTCCGTTGTCCGCGCGGTAGAAATTCTTACGCCGCTGGTTCCGCGTTATGAAAAATTCGAGGCGTCGTTTCAAATCGAAACGGATGCGACAAATTTTAGTTTGCCTTTTGACGCCGCGCCGCCGCCCGGCGCGCCGCGCGGCGTGGGTATCACGGTGGACGGATTATTTTCAAACGACGCTTGGCAAACTACCATCGTCCAGCCCGCCTTTTGGTATCAACCGGTGAGTTATACGGCGATGGGCGCGCGCAATCATTTGCTGCCCGAAGGCGCGCCGGAATGGCGCGTGCGCTTTGCGCCGCAAGCTATCGGCGATTGGCAGTTTCGCATTCGCGTCCAAGACCGCAATGGCATTACCGTTTATCCGCCGCAAGGCGCTTTCAAGTTTTACGCAATTACGGATACGGGGCGACGCGACGCGCTGCGGATTCATGCGACGAGTCGTCACGGTTTTTTGCGCGTGAGCGAAAACGATTCGCGCTATTTTGAGTTTCAAGATGGCACGCCGTTTCTCGGATTGGGCTATAACGTCCGTCCCGATATTCTCGCGGAATCGGAAGCGCGCTTGCGCGCGTGGGAATTCAACGGCATTCAGTTCGCGCGGATGTGGATGAGTAACGATGGCATTAACGGCTGGAATGAACGTCCGTGGATTTTTCCCAAGGGCAATGAGGCAAACAGCGACCTCGATGCGTTGTTGGATTCGCGCGTCACATTCGGCGACGCGCCGTTATCTTTTCGGATTGACGCGGCGCGATCCTGCATGTTTGGTTATTTCGGCTCGACACCGTTGGCGGTGAAACCGAATACGACCTATTCGATAAGCTTGCGCGCCAAATTGACGGGAGTTGAACCCAAAGCCAACGCGTCCGAAGCGGGGCTGACCGTGATGGAATTTGGCTGGGGCGCGGACCCTTGCGCGGACATCAAGGCGAAACCGCTGGTCGCGCCGCGCGTTGGCACGACGGATTGGTTTACGGCGACAGGGACATTGACTACACGCGCGGACCAGTATTTTGTTGATTTTTTGCACATCGCGTTAAAGGATGTGGCGCGCGGCGCGGCGAATATTGATGAAATTCGTCTGACGGAGCAGGATGACCCGGCGCAAGTGAATCTGTTGCGACGCGGGCGCGCGGACAGTCATTTGTATTTCGATTATGTGAATGCCGCCAAGTGGGATGAAATTATCGAATCGGCGGCGCGGCATGGCGTGTATCTAAAAATTGTGGTTGATGAAAAGAACGAATGGGTTCGCAATCGCCTTACAGCGAACGGAACTTTTGGCCAAGCCGATAATAATAATTTTTATGCGGCGCCGAATACCGCCGTGCGCTGGCTGCAAGAAGCGTGGTGGCGTTATGTGATTGCGCGTTGGGGCTACAGCACGGCGATTCATTCTTTTGAATATGTCAACGAAGGCGACCCGTATAATGGCAATCACTATCGAGCCGCCGCCGCGATGGCGGAATATTTTGACGCGCACGATCCGTCGCAGCACATGGTGACGACTTCGATGTGGCATTCGTTTCCGGCGGCGCTCTTTTGGGCGAATCCAAAATACGCGGCGCTCGATTACGCTGATATTCACGCATATACGCTAAATAATATAGATAGCGATACCGGAACGATTCCTGAATCGAATTTTGAAACGCGTCCGGCGTTTGTGCATTCGGGCACGCGTTCGCTGCGGCTGCCCGCGGCGCAAAAAGCGAATTTTGCGGTGACGCCGCGCGGTTTGACTTTGGATGAACCGGGCGAATGGATAATCCGTTATTGGCTCAAAGCGGAGCAGTTTCGCTCGCAATGTATTTTGGGGTCAACCGGCAGTATGGTACACGTGCGCTGGACAGTGGATGGCGGCACGTTCTATGGCGGCAAGGAAGGCATTGTGCCGCCGCGACCGGACGGCAAGGATTTTTTATGCGCGTCGCCTGACGGAACTTTTGATTGGCGCGAGTTTTCTTCGCAAACCGACCGCAGCGGCAAACCGATTCCAATGGAGCAGCGTCTCGTCATTACGGATACGCTGCCGCACGAGCTCTTGCTCTATGTTCAAAATTCGGATGGGCTCGCGGGTCAGGCATGGCTCGACGATATTCAAATCATCAGCCCATCGGGTAAACCGGTTCCTGTGTTGGGGACCTTTGAGGAACGAAATTTCGTAAGCGATACCGCGTGGTTCACTGCGGCGTACAGTTTGTTGTGGGGGCCGACGAGTCCGACCAGCGTGCGCAAACCGTTGGTGCGTGGCGAAGCCGGGTTGAGCAGCGTCGAATTTCCGGACGGGATTTATCAAGCCAATCGGGACCAGCAAGGGATTTGGCTGCACAATTACGTGTGGGGACAAATCAATCCGGGCGGCATGTATGATTTGTATTGGTGGTCCAAAGGGATGATCGAAAACAACCCGCAGCTGGGACGCAGCGGCGATTTATATTTTGTCTTTGCGCCGTTCGCGAAATTCATGCAAGATCTTCCACTCAACAACGGGCATTATCGCGATGCCAAGGCCGTCGCTTCCGACCCGCGCCTACGCGTGTGGGGACAGCGCGATGATGTGAATGGACGCGCGCATTTGTGGATTCAAAACACCGCGCATCAATGGGATGCGGTTGTGGCGGGAAAGACAATAGCGCCGGTGAATGGCGTAATCACCTTGCGCGATATGCCCAAAGGAACTTGCCACGTGGAATGGTGGGATACGTATACGACGCGCGAATCAATCGTGTCAAGTGAAACTATTCCGGTGACCGACACACTCACATTGAAATTGCCCGCGCCATTGAAAACTGATATTGCAGCGCGCATTCAATGCGCGCGCGAATGATTGCAAGTCATATAATTTTTTGACTGTGCCTTTACCGATTACCTTTTTATGAAGCCGCAAATATCTATACAAGGCATATCTTCTGCCGCAGAACTGCCCAAAGAAAACACGCCAAGCGCGCGCCCCATTGTGATTGAACCGCGCAGCAGCTGGGCGCCTCTCGATTTGAGCGAGTTGTGGGAATACCGCGATCTGCTTTATTTCTTGATCTGGCGCGATTTAAAAGCGCGTTATCGTCAGACAGCGCTCGGTCCATTTTGGATTGTGCTTCAACCCATTATCAGTATGGCGCTTTATACCATTCTCTTTGGGTATATTGCGAAATTGCCGTCTGATGGAATTCCCTATTCGGTTTTTTCATATGTCGGCCTGATGCCATGGGGTTTCTTTGCCAGTTCGCTCACGAACGGTTCAAGCAGTTTGTTGGGAAGTAAAGACCTTATCAGCAAAATATATTTTCCGCGCTTTTTGAATCCACTCGCCAAGACTATCGGCAGTTTAATTGACCTGAGCATCGAATTTATTATTTTGGTCTTGTTACTGATTTATTATCGCCTGCAACCAACATGGGGGCTTGCGCTGATCCCTCTTTTCCTGTTTATTGCGGCAACAACGGGACTCGGTTTTGGCATGTTGTTTTCAGGACTTGTGGTCAAGTATCGCGATTTCGGTAATTTGGTCGGCTATATTTCGCGTACGTGGATGTACACTCTGCCCATCGTCTATTCGGTTACGCTCATTCCCGAACAATGGCGTTTTATATATTCGCTTAATCCGATGTTCAGCGTCATTGTAGGTTTTCGTTGGGCATTGACCGGAACCGAGCCGCCATCCCCTTTGATCATTGCCCTCAATACTGTAGCCGGCCTGCTGCTTTTTATTTGCGGCATGTTTGTATTCAAACGCGTTGAACGCGATATTGTTGACTTGTTATGACCAAGCCCATCATTCAAGTTGAGCATCTGAGCAAACGTTATCGTATCGGCGCCCGCGCCAAACAAGTAGACTCGATTCGTGACACCGTTGCCAACAGTTTGCGTTCCCCCTTTCGCTATCTTGCGGAAATGCTGCGTCCGCCCACTGAAGAAGAAACATTGTGGGCGTTGCGCGATATTTCATTCAACGTCGTGCCGGGCGAAGTCATCGGCTTGATTGGGCGCAATGGCGCAGGAAAAAGCACGCTGCTCAAAATTTTATCGCGTATTACCCAGCCCGCCCAGGGACGCGCGGTCTTGCATGGCAGAATGGGGTCTTTGCTCGAAGTAGGCACCGGATTTCATCCCGATTTAACGGGACGCGAAAATATCTATCTCAACGGCACGATTCTCGGAATGCGTAAAACCGAAATTGACCGCAAGTTTGACGAGATTGTCGCCTTTTCTGATGTTTCCAGATTTCTGGATACTCCGGTCAAGCGCTATTCAAGTGGAATGTATGTGCGCTTGGCGTTCGCTGTGGCAGCGCATCTTGAGCCGGAAATTTTATTGGTGGATGAAGTGTTGGCGGTAGGCGATCTCGCGTTTCAGCGAAAATGTCTCGGCAAGATGGAATCGCTAGCGGGAGAGGATGGGCGCACGGTTATTTTCGTCAGTCACAACATGCAATCTATCCGCGCGCTTTGTCCGCGCAGTCTTTTTTTGCGCGAAGGGCGATTGCAAATGGATGGCCCAACCAGCGAGGTACAGGCAGCATATTATGCCGAAATACGAAGACAGGAGATCACCGCTGAAACGGCAGTAAATGACCCACGCCATCGGCGCGGCTCGGGCGCGGTGCGTTACACCAGCATTCAAATGCAAAATACGCAGAACGATATATCGTACGACTTTATGATGGGCGACACCGTGCGCTTTGTTTTAGATTATCAAGTTTTTGAACCGGTGGACGAGCTGTATTGCAGCATTGTTTTTCGTTCAGGCAAAACAGCCGAAGTCGTGACCTCGGCCTTGAATCTCCTGACCAAGAAACCACTCAAGCCGGGGTACAAAGGTCAGTGCATCGTAGAATTCGCCAATCTCAACATCCGTCCCGGCGATTATCCACTTCAATTTTGGCTGGGCAATCATCTAGCGCAAGCCTACGATGTTGTTGAAGAATTGACTCTCCCGCTGATTGTGTCAACCGATCAAGCGTTTGAACAAGTCGGGTTTAATCCTAGTTATCCAGTCGGTTATTACAACATTTCTTCCCTCTTGGTTTCCAACACAGCGAGTTAAAATCGTTTGAATCATTTCGCCTCTCATCTTTTTCTCGTCATCGGCCTCGGTTCCATCGGACAACGCCACGCGCGCAATCTAAAACAATTGGGCGCGCCGCGCGTCTTGGCGTTACGCACACACTTGGGCATGCGCGCGGCGCCAGACAATCTCGAGGTTGAATCATTCGACATATTAGACGACGCGCTCGCGCAATCTCCGGATATTGCTGTGGTCTGCAATCCAACACGTTGGCATGTGGAAACCGCGCGTGCGCTTGTCGAAGCGGGCTTGCACGTCTTGATTGAAAAACCATTATCCAATTCAATGCTTGGAGTAAAGGAATTGATACACGCAGCAGAGGAACGCGCGCGTATATTGGCGGTCGCGCAGACTTTGCGCTTTTATCCGCATGTGCAAACCGCGCGCGCTTGGCTGCGCGAAGGACGCCTCGGCGCAGTGCGCTATATTCGCGCGGCGGTAGGACAACATCCGCCCGCATGGTTTCCCGCGCAGGATTATCGAGCGAGTTATGCCGTGCGGCGCGAACTTGGCGGCGGCGCGACGCTGACCTTTATTCATGAAATTGATCTCGTGTTGTATTTGATGGGAATGCCGCAAACAATTACCGCGCGCGCCGCGCACCTTTCTTCTATCCAAACGGATGCGGATGATATCTCTGAAATTATTTTCGGCTATCCAGAACTCTTGGGGTCTGTCCATATTGATTATGTGCAAAAGAGTCCGCTGCGGAGTCGCTATCTGCAAATTGTCGGCGAGGACGCGGCATTGTGGTTGGATTTTGCCAAACATACGCTTGAACTGTATGGCGCGGAGGAGCAGTACGAAATTCACGCGCTTGAAAACTTTGACCCAAATCAAATACATCTGGACCTGCTCGAAAATTTTATGGACGCCGTGAAAGGTCGCGCCCAAGTCGAAGCGAATGGCCAAGCCGGAGCGCGCGCCGTGCGCGTCGCGTTGGCGGCATTTGAATCGAGCGCGCGCGGCGTGACGATAGAACTTGGAGAAACACTTTGAGTATCCCCGCCCTTTTCGAGATGAACGAACGCGTCGCCATTGTCACTGGCGCGGTCGGTTTGCTTGGGGTGAAACATTGCGAAGCGTTAGCGTCTGTCGGCGCGCACGTTGTTTGCCTTGACGTGCAAGCAACAGAGGCGGCGATGCTGGCAGCCGATTTGACCGCGCGTTTCTCGACGCGCTGTCTGGGCATCGCATGCGATATTACGCAGCCCGCGCAAGTTAAAACCGCGTGCGCGCAAGTGATGCGCGAGTTTGGGCGCGTAGATGCGTTAATTAATAATGCGCGCAGTGGTTATAGCAAAAAAGAGTTGGTTGGGCTTGAAGAGTTTGACGTTCAAATCGTGCGCCGCGATTTCATCGTCCAAGTCGAAGGCGCCTTTAACTGCGCGCAGCAATTTGGCGCGCAGATGGCAAAACAGGGACGCGGTTCCATTGTCAATATTTGCAGCACGTACGGCGTCGTCGCGCCCAATTTTCAAATTTACGCGGATGAACCCGTCAAATTTGCCTCACCCATTTCGTATTCGATTGCCAAGAGCGCGCTCATCGGTTTGACCAACTATCTCGCCAGCTATTGGGGATCATCAGGCGTGCGCGCGAATCTCTTGACGCCCGGCGGTATTCGCGCCGAATCGCGTCAATCACAAACTTTTCTCGACAAATACAACGCGCGCGTGCCGTTGGGACGAATGGCGCAGCCGACCGAAATGCAAGGCGCGATTGTGTTCCTCTGTTCTGACGCAAGCAGTTACATGACTGGCGCAAATTTAATTGTGGATGGCGGATGGACCGCGTGGTAGAACGAATCGGAATCATCGCGCAGGCGCGGCTGCGCTCAACGCGCTTGCCGCGCAAAGTCCTCGCGCCGATTGGCGCGGCGCCACTGCTCCAACATCTCACGCAGCGGTTGAAACTTGCGCGCAAAGCGACAACCGTCGTTATTGCAACCGGCGACGAACCCGCGAATACGCCCATCATTGAGTTATGTCAGACTATTGACGTCGCGTGTTTTGTCGGTTCAGAACAAGATACGCTTGATAGAATGATTCAAGCCGCGCGATGTTACGAACTCGATGCGATTGTGCGCGTGACCGCAGACAATCCCTTGACTGACCCGTATAGCATTGATGAAGGCATTCGCATTTTTCGCGCGCAAGCATTGGATTATTTCGATAATATTTGTTACAAGGGTCATCCGCACGGCATGGGCTATGAAATCATTTCGCGCCGCGTCCTCGAATTTTCGCGCGCGCAGTGGCAGATGCCGGAAAATTTAGAGCATGTGACGTGGGCGTTGCGGCGACACCTGTCGCTTTTTCGTCACGCGTTTTTTGAGGTCCCGCCAGAATTGCATCGTCCGCGCTATCGGCTTTCAGTTGATCATCCAGAAGATTTAGAGTTGTTGCGTCATGTGTATGCCGCATTAAATTTCCGCGATGACGCTACCCTGCGCGAAATTGTTACGCTGCTCGACGCGCATCCCGAAATGGTCGCGTTAAACGCGCAGTATGCCGATACGTTGATGACACGCCAGACTTTGGAAAATTGGCAGCTGCCGCTAGACGACACAACGCGACAGCGCTGGACAGAGTTTGCGCACACCAAGAAATGATAGATAGGGGAATTATCAAGGAGCTGTAAATGGTTGAGCGAGTGCGAATTGGGTCACGTTGGGTCGGACAAGGCGAACCGCCGTACATCATTGCCGAAATTGGGGCAAACCATAACGGAGATATGGAGCTCGCCAAGAAAATGATTGTGACCGCCAAAGAATGTGGCTGCGACGCGGTAAAATTTCAGCTGTGGGGGCGCTTTACCGCGCATACCGAGTCCTATGTTCAAAAACTATCGCAGCAAGCAAAATTGGGCGACGTAGATTTAGCGACACCCGAATTGGGCTTGATGAATGTGGCAGAACAGCTGGAGCAATTTCAATGCAATCAAGCGCAACATATCATGCTGAAAGCTTTCGCGGACCAGGTGGGCATTGATTTCGCTTCAACCACTCTCACAGAAAAAGACATTGATTTTTTGACGCGACTCAATGTCGCCTTTTTGAAAATCGCGTCGCAAGACACGGATCATCCGCATTTTATTCAATATATCGCGCAAAAGAATCTGCCCACCATTCTGTCTACAGGACTCTCCACATGGGGCGAAATTGAAGCGGCGGTTAATTGTTTCAAACCCGACTTTTTGAAAAATCTCATTGTGCTGCATTGCGTTTCGTTGTATCCACCAGAAGATCGAATTATCAATCTCGCCAAGATGGAAACATTGCGGAGGGTTACCGGCGCGCCGGTGGGATATTCCGACCATAGCATCGGCTTTTCGATTCCATTGGCGGCGATAGCGCTCGGCGCGGTAATGATTGAAAAACATTTTACACTAGACAAAAATCTGCCTGGCTGGGATCATAAAGTATCCGCCGACCCATCCGAGATGCGCGTTATTTGCCAGGAAGCAAAACGAATTCATGCGGCGTTAGGTGTTCCCTCGCCGGATTTGACGGCGGATGAAATCAAGAAAAAAGACCATTTTCGGCGCAGTATTATTACGACGCAAGCCGTCAAGCAAGGCGAAGCGCTTACGCAAGACAAGCTCTTTTTCAAGCGACCGGGCACCGGCATCAAACCGTACGAACTCAAATACGTTTTAGGACGCGTCGCCAAGCATGATCTTGCCGCGGACGAGAATATTGATTGGGCAGATTTGGTCTAGCCATGAATCTGGTGTTAATGGGAGCATGGGGTATTGGCGAAACCGCGCTCGCGACTGCGCTCGATGTGCCAGGCTGGACCGTGGTTGCAGTCTTGACGCGTCCGTTCGATGCCGCGACCAAGGATCCTTGGCGCAATCGCGTGTGGACATTGGCAGAACACAATGGCGTGCCTGTAAATGCAATGCAAGACATCAATGCGCCAGAAACTGTCCAATGGCTGCGTTCGCTTGATGTGGATCTTTATTTATCCGCCGCGTTTCCAAAATTATTACGCGCGCCGGTTTTGAGCATCCCGCGTTTCGGCGCGCTCAATTTGCATGGTTCGCTGCTCCCCAAGAATCGCGGAACTTCGCCGGTAAATTGGGCCTTGCTGCGCGACGAACCCCAAGTTGGCTTGACTATGCATTTCATTGACGCGGGCATGGATACCGGCGATATTGTGTTTCAAAAAGCGATTGATGTGACCGATGATGATCTTCCCGGAATGCTCGCCGACCGGATCAAAGACCTTGCGCCACCAATGATACGCGAGGCGCTGACGCGCCTCGCCCAAAACCAGCCCCTGCCGCGCATACCGCAAAATCATGCGCTGATGACTCTAGCTCCGCGCCTCACAGTTGAATTACGCGAAATTGATTGGACTCAATCGGCGCGCCAGGTGTGGAGTTTCGTGCGGGGCTTGGCTCAACCCGGCTTGGGCGCATGGACCCGGTGCAATGGCAAAAGATGCGTCTTGGAGCGCGCAAAAATAGAAAAACTAGACGGCGTATTTTCAAGCCCGGGTGTCATCCTTCAATCGCAAGGTTGGCTGCGCGTTGCTTGCGGCACAGGCATCCTCGCCGTGCCGCGCGCGTCCATCAGGATGGAAAACGGCGCGCTGCTCGACGAGTTTAACTTTGGACAACGCTTTGGATAGCGTTACTCTAAAAATGATTCCTTCAGCAAATCCATCTGTCAATCAACGCTTTGAATTGCCTCATTTCGTCTCGGCGTTTGCCTTTTTTCTGACGACTTGGGGCATCGCAGTATTTTTTCTTTACTCGGCGACTCTATTTCGAATTGGCGAGTTTACCCTAATTTTGGGATTGGCTTTGCTCACAGTGTCTCCGTTTGGTTGGCTGATTATTCAAATTGCCCTTCCCGATATTCGCTCTATCGCAATTCGCTTGGCGCTTGTTTTACTTGTCGGGCTAATTGTTTCAATCCATTTGGGTTTTTTCTTGGGTGCGCTCGGCTTTCAGAACGCGTATATATGGGTGTGCATTGTGAGCGCGGGTTTGAGCATAACGTTATTTATTTTGCGACAACGCAAAGCGTATCCAACTTGGCGATCCAATTTTTGGATAGACGCGCGGATTTTTCTGACCAAGCCGACGGTTTGGGTTATTGCAGGACTTGGAATGCTCAGCATCATCGCGATTATCCCTCTTTTGGCGCCTTTTGTCCGCTTGACTACAACTTTGTCGCTTGACTATAGCTATATTGATAAATTCTTTCACATGGCGCGGGCGCAGATTCTGAGCAACGGAGCGCCAGAATGGACTAGCGCAGAGACAGGCGGAGTAAGACCGATTGTATATCCCGATTATTATGATTTTTGGATCGGGATGCTAATTCATTGGAGTCAGTTGGCAATACGTCCAATCTACTTGTTGTACATCCCGATTTTGCAAATTTTGCTGAATGTCCTAGTCAGCTATGCTCTGGGTAAAACCATAACGGGTTCGCCGTGGGGTGGATTTTTAGCCATCGTCCTTTGTAATATTGCATTTTTTCCAAATCCGTACGATTCAAATTTGTTGTTGCGCAATATAGATACGTACCCTGATTTTGTGATGGGCAGAATGCGCTTTTTGCCCTGGCGCGGGACATTAACCTACGGCCTTGCATGGACTATGCTTAGCGGAACAACGCTTTGTCTTGCAATGTACCGCAAACATGCTTTGACCCGAACAGGCACAGGATTTGTAACGATAGCGGCGTTGTTGATCGCGGGCATCTTGCGCATTCGCTCAAATTATTTCCTGATTCTTGCGCCTCTTTTCGTGTTATTGATTCTCTATTGGATTGTCAAATTACGTGATTGGCGGCTTTTTTGGGCGCTCGGTATATTTGCGCTCATGCTTGGCGCGATTTATTTAGAAAGCGCCAGCGCGCGTTATGACGCGGCTACTGCGGCATTAGCGCTGCGATATGGAGTCTATGGAAATTTTGCGCCAATCTTTTTGCCGCAATCGGCGCGTCCGCTTTTCAACTTGGCACCCACGTTGCTCCAACCAATCAGCAATTCGTTGGGCGTAATTGCGCTGCGCATGTTTGGAGTTGTTTATGGCGCGCTATTTCTATATGAAATTGCGCGCCTTGTCCGGCGACGTATTCCGTTGACAACCTTTCGTTTGTTCTTGCTAGCGGCGTTGGGTCTCTTGTTTATTGAAATTCTCTTTGTGGTACGCGCGGACCCAAATTTTGACGCGGGCGGTGGCGATTGGAGTCCACAAGCCGCAACCCTTGCCGCATGGCTGGCGGTTCTCTTGGCAATCGCGCCTTTATTTCACATCGCGCGCGGGCTGCTTCGACGCTTTGCCATAATACAGCAAAATTTTTACTCGATCGTCATAGGCAGCTTGGTCATATTGACACTCATCTCGTATCGGGGCGCGGACGCGGCGCTACATGACCAAACGAGGCGCGCATATCCCGTGCGCGCCGCCGAACTTGATACTTATACCTGGCTCAGGCAAACTGCCTCGCCGCGCGCAATTGTCGCGGCGCATCCCGATTACCAAGTCAACGCTGCAGGCGAAACAATCGCGCAGACCAATTTTTTATCCGGCATGACCGAACGTCCCGCCTATCTTCAACGCGTGGGACCGTATAATATCCAAGAGAATTCTTTACGCGGCGAGCGTTTGCGTGAGTTGTTTAACACAAACTCGCCTGAAACGGCGCGACAGCTCTTAACTCAAATGTCTTTTGATTATTTGCTGGTCTATCCAGAAATACCGCCCAAAATTGATTTGAGTTGTTGCTTAAAGCTGGTGAAAAAGGGGATTCCCCAAGTCTATGCAAAATAATCGTCTTGACTATGCTGGACAAAATTCAATAATCCCGCATTCGCGCCCTACGCTCGGTCAAGCCGAAGCCAATGCCGCGCGGGATGTCGTTCTTTCCGGCTTTGTCGGTCAAGGCGAACGCACTCATATATTTGAAAACGCATTGGGTGGATTCACCGAACGGCGCTTTGCGCGCGTCATCAATTCTGGCACATCCGCCTTGACGCTCGCGCTGCGCGCGCTCGACATTCAACCGCACGACGAAATAATATTGCCCGCGTTCGTTTGCCGCGCCGTCTTGAACGCGACGCTCGCGGTGCAAGCCAAGCCTGTGCTAGCGGATATTGAAACATCCGACCTCACGCTATCGGTTGACTCGGCGCAATCCAAAATCTCTAACCGCACGCGGCTGGTAATTGCGCCGCACATGTTTGGCGCGAGCGCGGCATTAGACAAATTTGCGGCGCTCGGAATACCACTGTTGGAAGATGCCGCGTCCTCGCTCGGCGCAAGTTTTCAAAACAAACCGCTCGGCAGTTTTACACGCGTCTCGACGCTTTCGTTCGCTTCAACAAAAATTATTACAACCGGCCAAGGCGGCGCAATCCTCACGAACGACGCGCTGATCGCGGAACGGCTCGCGCAACTTGGCGATTACGACAGTGTCGCGCGCAATGCGCGCGTCGCATATAATGTTCAATTTTCGGACATACAAGCCGCGATAGGTTCTGTTCAACTGGCGCGCTTGCCGGAATTTCTCGCCGCGCGGCATGCGATTGCCAGCGCATACGCGCGCGCATTGACAGATGTGCCAGGCGTAAAAATTCCCCGCGCGCGTGAGAATGCCATACATAGCTACTATCGCTTTGTGCTGCAAATTCCCCAAGACAGCGCGCGCATTGTGGAAAAACTCCGACGCGCTGGAATTGACGCGCGCGCAACCGCGGCGCATTTTTTGTACGACTATTTAGGTGATTCACCCAACGCGTTTCCGCATTGTGAACAGATTCGCAATCATCTCGTTTCGCTGCCCATCTACCCTACCCTCACCGACACGCAAATCGAATATATCGCCACCACCACCCGCCGCGCGCTGTTGCAGCGGATGACGCCAACACAAAATATTTATGCCATTACGAATTGATGTTTGGGCGCAAACCGCGGGTTTGGGACATGTCACGCGTCAAATCGCGCTAATGCGCGCGCTCATACAAATGCGCTTGACTGACACCACGCATATTGCGTTTTTCGTTGACGCGGATGTTGCGGTTCAACAAACAGTTGCCAATGCCGGCATGAAATTTTTTGTGCGCCCCACGCAGCTTGAGCAAGCCGCGCAAGCAATGCAGCGCCGTTGGCGCGCGCGCCCGCCCGATCTATTTGTATTGGATTCGGTGGCTTATGACCGGGTCCCTGCGGTTGCCGCATTGCTTGAACAGAAAAATATTGTTTCGCTAGCGGTGATAGATGATCCGCTAAATCGAGCGGTTAACGCGGACTTTGTCGTGAACCCGCTGCCGACTTTGACAAACGCGCCGCCACCGCTCTCCGCCGCGCGCGCAAAAAAAATGACCGCGCCCAAGTACTTGTTGGGTAAGGACTTTTTTATCCTCGCGCCCGAATTTGCGGAATGGCATGTCCATCCGCGCGATTTTTCCGAACGCGTGACGCGCGCGTTCGCCTTTTTCGGCGGCGCCGATGGCAACAACTTTACGCCGATTTTTTTTGATGTCGCGCAACAACTGCATGACATTGAATGGACTCTGCTCATCGGCGCGCTATATCCGCATACACAATGGGCGTTGCAAGAGATTCGAGAACGCAAACTGCCTATAACGCCTGTATTTGGAATACCGAGCATAGGACAAATATTTTCTGAAACCGACCTCGCGCTCGTCGCCGCCGGCAATACACTCGTCGAAGCCGCCGCCGCAGGCGCGCCCGCCATTGCATTCGCGCAAAATGAAATTCAGATGGAAAACGCGAATTATTTTGCCAAGACATGTCAGTTGCCGTGTCTCGGTTTATATAACACATTCGGGGCGAATGAGACCATCAGCGCTATTCGGAGGTTGAGTGAGAATCGCGCCGCGCGCGCGGAATTGAGCCGCGCCTTGAAAAGGCAAATAGACGGACGCGCGGCAATGCGCGTTGCGGAAGCTTTGGGCGCGTATTGCGCGCGCCAAAACGGAGTTTGATGCGCGCGGCGATTCATCAACCACAATACTTGCCATGGTCAGGATATTTTTTCAAAATCCTGCGCAGCGATATATTTGTGATTTTCGATACCGTTCAATATCCACGCGGCAAACATTTCGGCAATCGCAATCGCATCAAAACCGCGCAGGGCGCGCAATGGTTAACTGTGCCAGTGCGCGAACGCAGTGAACTGTTGACCTATCAAGACATTCCGTCCGACACAAAACAGCGTTGGACAGAAAAACATTGGCGCGCTATCGAATTAGCCTATCGTCGCGCCCCCTATTTTGATATGTATGCGGCAGCGCTGCGCGCGATTTTTCTTGATACATCCGCGCAAAATTTGAGCGCGTTCAGCGCCAGTCTATTAAAATTTTTTCTGAAAGCGCTGCAATGTCCCGCGCAAATCGTCAACGCGTCCGCGCTGCCCATCGAAAAACAAAATTTGGATACGCCTACGTATATTTTTGAAATTTTGAAATGTGTTGGCGCAGACACGTATATTTCAGGTCAGGGCGCGGGATCACGACGCTATATTATGCCGGAACAATTTTCAACGCGGCAAATTGATTTATGGTTCTATGATTTTACGCCGCCGACATATCCCCAGCTATGGGGCGAGTTTGTGCCAGAATTATCTATCCTCGATATGCTTTTAAACTGCGGACCCGAAACACGCCAACTCATTATCCAAAACGGAAAATTATTTCAAGATGCCGCCACTCTCTGAAAAAAATCGCGTGCTCGTTATTTCAGTTCACCCCGACGATGAAACACTGGGATGCGGCGGCACGCTGCTCAAGCATCGCGCGGCAAGCGCGGAATTGCGATGGCTCGTCGTCACCGCGCCATCGCCGGCAGAGTATGCGTCCGAATTTATTGCGACGGCGGCCACGCAAGTTGAACAGGTCGCGCGCGCATTTGACATACAACAGTATTGGCGTTTGAATCTACCCAGCGCGCATTTGGACACAATCCCGCAACTTGAATTAATGCGCCAAGTGCGCGCGGTGATTGAGCAAGCGCGCCCTGAAATTGTGTATCTTGTGCACGCGGGCGATGTGCATACCGACCATCATGCCATTTTCACCGCGACGCTTGGAGCGCTAAAACCATTTCACATGGCGAAATGGGGCGTGCGACGCATTCTTTCGTACGAAACACTTTCCTCAACGGAAGCCGCGCCGCCGCAAATTACGCGCGCATTTACGCCAAACGTATTCACGGATATTTCGCCATATATGGAACGTAAAATCGAAATCATGCGCGTGTACGAAACCGAAGCGCAGCCCGCGCTGCATCCACGCGGCGACTCGGCAATCCGCGCGCTCGCGCGATTTCGCGGGGCCACGATTGGCGTTGAATATGCCGAGGCGTTCATGCTGCTTAGAGAATTGAATTGACTTGATTGTTCTCAAGTCGTTTCGGCGCGAAAGGACAATCTGCGGCGCATTGGGTTTTGAGCTATCTCGGCGACATATCCTAGCACGGATTCCACTTTGATTGACAGCTGAATCTTTCGGGTTTCCAAAAACCCAAAGATCTTTTGCTCACATCCGAATCAGGAATTCGTTCTAGAAAATTTTCATGCAAACGTTGGAGTAAATTGTCAAATCACAGAGCAATGCTTTTATCTGTAGAGAGCGAACCCCTCGCTGCCGGGACGCCATTTCCGGCGCGCGTCACGTTTCGCGCGTTAGATGAAATCGCGCGCGACGCGCCGGTGGATTATCATTTGCACACGCATTGGACCGATGGCACCGCAAGCGCGCATGCGATGGCGCTGACGGCGCAAGCGCGCGACATCCGCGCGATTTTATTTTCGGAACACATTCGGCACACAAGCGATTTTTTTCCTGCGTTTCAAGCTCAAGCGCGCGCGTTAGAAATTAAAGGGGTAACGATCTTTATCGGCACAGAAAGTAAAGCGCTTGATCATGACGGAACTCTTGACCTTGCCCTAGATGTCGCGAAATCGTGCGACGCGCTGGTCGCGAGTGTGCACAGTCCACCCGCGTATGTCAAGGGCGCATCGAGTTGGTCGAATTATAACGCGGCGGAAGCGGTGCAACTCGAATTCGAATTGGCGATGGGCATTGTAACGCGCAGTCGCGCGCATATACTCGCGCATCCAATGGGGATGTCCATTGCGCGTTTCGGCGCGCGTCCGATCCATGAATTGCGCGCGCTCGCGCGCGCGTGCGCCGAGTATGATAAAGTATTTGAATTGAATCCGCGCTATTGCGCGGATGTGCCCGCATGGCTCGAGATTGTCACTATGGCGCATTGCAAAATTAGTTTCGGCTCGGACGCGCATCGCGTCGATGATGTTGGAAAAGCGTGGGAGGTTTTCGCGCAAACACAGAGGCGCGCATGAACGTCGCGATCACAGGCGTTGGCGGAGGTGTGGGGCAAAGCATTATGAAAGCGTTGACCCTTTCGACGCTGCCCATAAAAATCTTTCCCATTGACGTTTCGCCCTTTTCAGCGGGTTTGTATCGCGGCGCAGTCGCGACAATTTTGCCAAAATCCGAACTTGCGGAATCGAAAAATATTTGGCAAGAATGGCTGCGCGCAAATCAAATCACGGCATTAATTCCCGGTTCAGACCACGATTTGATTCCGCTTGCGAATTTCCGCGACGACTGGGCTGCCCGCGGTATTTGTCAAACGCTTGTGTCGGACGCGGAGCTTACCCGCATTTGCCGCGATAAAGCGCGCACCACTGAAACCTTGACGCGCTTGGGACTGCCGGCGCCGCGTTCGATTTGGGACGTTACTCTCGACGACGCGCGCGCGTGGGCGGACGCGCAAGGTTATCCCGTGGTCATTAAACCGCGTCACGGTTCCGCTTCGCGTTATCTCGCCATCGCGCAAAACGCGGCGGAACTCGAATTTTATTTTCCGCGCACACCTGAACCGATTGTGCAAGAATATTTGCATTTGAACGGCGACGTTCAAGAATTTACGTGCGCGGTGTTTGTGGATAAAGCGGGCGAGCCGCGCGGCGTCTTTATGGCGCGGCGCGATTTATCGGCCGGGTCAACCTATCGCGCCGAAGTGAAATTTTTTCCGGAACTCGAAGAATTATTATTAAAGATCGGACGCGCGCTCAAACCGCGCGGACCAATCAATGTGCAATTACGTTTGACCGAACGCGGACCGGTGCCGTTTGAATTGAATCTTCGTTGTTCCGGCACAACTTCGATCCGCGCGCATTTTGGCTATAACGAGCCAGACATGCTGTTACGCCATTATGTATTGGGCGAAGCGGTGACTGCGCCGCGTGTGCGCGCAGGTTTTGCGCTGCGTTATTGGAACGAAGTGTTTATTGAAGCCGCAGACCGCGACGCATTGCTCCAAAATCCAGCGCAATTTGAAGGTACGGTGCGCGCGTGGCCCTAGATGTTTTGGTCACAGGCGCAAATGGGGCGCTCGGCAGCGCCATCGTATCCGAGTTGCGCGCGCAAAATAAAACAGTTTGCGCGGTCGGACATTTTCAAAAAAATAATCTTGACGCCGTGTGGGACCTGACGCGCGATCGCGCGCCAAGCGCGGATTGCGCGCCGCGGGTGGTGATTCATGCCGCCGCGCGCATTGGAAGTTTACAACAACCGTTCTCGGATACAAGCGCGTTGTTTGAGACAAATGTTATGGGCTCGCTGCGCGTCGCGCAATGGTGCGTCGAAAAACAGGTGGCTCAGTTGATTTATATTTCTGGCGCAATCGTGTACGGCGCGCAGAGTGATTCTCCAAAAACAGAACAAGCCGCGGTTAACGCTTGGGCGGCCGGACCCTATGCGGCATCCAAATGGTGCGGCGAGAACGCGTTGGCGGGATTGGCGCAGAGCGATTGCGCGCTGACCATCTTGCGGCTCTCATCGTTGTACGGCGCTTTATACACACGCGGGTTGATTCCGCGCATGCTGCGCAGCGCGCGCGCAACCGGTGAAATTATTTTAACGCCACCGCGTGACGATGCGTTTGATCTACTGCATACACAAGATGCCGCGCGCACAATTTGCAACGCCATGACAAAAAAAACGAGCGGCATCTGGAATATCGGCAGTGGGACATTGACGCAGTTGGACACGCTCGCCGCCGCGTGCGCGCGCGCGACGAATGCGCGTGTGATATGGCAGGATGTTCAGACATCACGGCCCGCGCGTATTTTGAACTGGGTGGATGACAATTTGGCGCGACGCGAATTAGCGCATGCAAATCGCGTCGCCTTGAAAACGGGAATCGCCGAAATCGTGACACAATTATGCCAAGCACCGGCCTAAGTCGCGAAGAACCCGCCGCGCGTTTGCGGCGCGTAGTGATTCCGCCGGACTTGACAGTGAATGCCGCAATCTCATTGTTGGACCGCGCGGGCGTTGGCGTGTTATTGGTCTGTGACGGCGATGGCAAATTATTGGCAACCCTGACGGATGGAGATATTCGCCGCGCGCTGTTGCGCGGCATTCAACTTGATACGGATGCGCTGTCAGTGGCCAACCAAGAACCGATTATGGCGCGCTTGCCATTGACCTTGACTCAAGCGCTGCATTGGATGGACCACGGCAAAAAGTATGTGGTTAATCATTTGCCGGTTGTGGATGAACAAGGGAGACCCATTGAACTCTTGCTACGCAGTGACCTCATGGCAGAATTGCCTATACCACTTTCCGCGGTCATTATGGCGGGCGGTTTTGGAACGCGTCTGCGTCCCTTGACCGAAAATTTGCCCAAACCGATGCTGCCCGTCGGCGACCGTCCCTTGTTAGAATTAACGATCGAACAGCTGCGCCGCGCAGGCATTCATAATGTCAATATCACCACGCATTACAAACCCGAAAAAATTATTGCCCATTTTGGGAACGGCGAAAATTTCGGCATCCATATTACGTACGTGACCGAAGATCGTCCGCTCGGCACCGCGGGGGGTCTGCGTTTATTAGAGAACAACCCGGAACCGCTGCTAGTGATTAATGGCGACATTTTGACCCGCATTGATTTTCGCGCCATGCTCGATTTTCATCGCGCGCATCACGCGCAGCTCACGGCGGCTGTGCGCCAATTCAAAGTCCAAGTGCCGTACGGAATAATGCAAGTGGACGGTCCATTTGTGCGCGGCATTACGGAAAAACCGCTGTTGAGTTTTTTGACCAATGCGGGAATTTATTTGCTCGAGCCGCAAGCGCTGCAGCTGATTCCAAACGAAATCCGCTTTGATATGACTGATCTCATCCAGCGTTTGCTTGAGCAAAACAAAACGGTGGTCAGCTTTCCCATTATCGAGTACTGGCTCGATATCGGGCAGTACGCTGATTACATGCGAGCGCAAGAAGATGTAAAACAAGGCGTCTTTGCGGACAGCGCGTATACGCGGAACACGGCGTAAGCTTGCGCGGTTTGAGTGTTTGCGCTTTGACTTGGTATTCAGGAGGCATCGGTGCGTGTACTCGTAACAGGCAGCGCGGGTTATGTGGGCGCCGCGCTAACACAACAATTATTGGAACAGGGGCACTCTGTGCGCGGCTTGGACAATCTTTCCAATGGCGGCGAAGCGATGTTGTCCTTTTGGTCGCACCCGCAGTTTGAATTTGCGCGCGGCGATGTGCGCGACCGCGCAACTAGCGCGCGCGCGACACAAGACATCGAAGCGGTCGTGCATCTCGCGGCGATTGTGGGCGACCCCGCGTGCGCGCGCCACCCCGAACTCGCGCGCGCCGTGAATCTGGAAGGTTCATTTGTCTTGCTTGAACAGAGCGCCAAAGCAGGCGCAGCGCGCTTTGTATTCGCGTCAACGTGCAGCAATTATGGCAAGATGGCAGACCCGGACGCGTATGTGGATGAAACTTCGCCTTTAAATCCTTTGTCGCTATATGCCGAAACCAAAGTCGCCGTCGAGCGCGCTTTATTGAAAGGCGACGCAGGTAATGACCTGTGTGTTACTCCGCTGCGCTTTGCCACCGTATTTGGAATTTCACCGCGCTTGCGTTTTGATTTAACCGTCAATGAATTCACGCTGGAACTGTTGACCAAAAAGCGACTCGTAGTGTTTGGCGAACAATTTTGGCGTCCATATGCGCATGTGCGCGATGTTGTCAACGCGATTACGTTAGTGTTGAATGCGCCACTCGAAAAAGTCAACCGGCAGGTTTTCAATGTCGGTTCGACCGCAGAAAATTATCGTAAGCGACAGATTGTAGAGTTGATTCACCCGTATGCGCCCGATGCGGTAATCGAGTATGTGCATCGCGCGGAGGACCCGCGCGATTATCGCGTTTCGTTCGAGCGCATCAAACAGACATTAGGTTTTGCGCCAACACGCACGGTGTCAGATGGGATCGCCGAAGTCGCGCGGCTCGTGCAAGCGGGCATCATAACCGATTTTGATAATCCGCATTATAGGAATTGATTTATGCCTCCCAGTTTTGAACCCGGCGCGCCGGCGCATGGCGGAATGATTCCGTTGTGCGTGCCTGAATTACGTGGCAACGAATGGAAATATATTCAAGAATGTCTAGACACGGGTTGGGTGTCCTCCGTCGGCGCGTACGTTGACCGCTTTGAAAATGAATTGGCGCGGCGCGTAGGCGTAAAATACGCGGTGGCTACCGTCAATGGCACTTCCGCGCTGCATATTGCGTTGCTCATCGCGAACGTTAAACCGGACGACGAAGTTATTACATCAAGTCTGACATTTATCGCGCCGGCGAATGCGATTCGCTATGTCGGCGCGTATCCCGTTTTTATTGACGCCGAACCCGCGTATTGGCAAATGGATCTCGCGCGCGTCGCGGCATTTCTCAATGACGATTGCGTTCGCGCGAACGGCGAAACACGAAATAAAAAAACCGGGCGGCGCGTTTCCGCGATTTTGCCGGTGCACATTTTGGGCCATCCCGTTGAAATGGATCCGCTCATGGCGCTCGCGCGTCAATTCAATCTGACCGTCATCGAAGACGCCACCGAAGCGCTCGGCACAAAATATCGCGCGCACAACGCGGGTCAGCTTGGCGATATCGCGTGCTTTAGTTTTAACGGCAATAAATTGATCACGACGGGCGGCGGCGGCATGATTGTGACAAACAATGCCGAATGGGCGCGCCGCGCGAAATATCTCACAACGCAGAGTAAAGACGACCCCATCGAATACATTCACAAAAGCATTGGTTATAATTATCGTCTGCCGAACCCGCTCGCGGCGATGGGTTGCGCGCAGTTGGAACAGTTGGACGAATATATTGCGGCGAAACGGCGCACAGCGGATTTTTACACTGAAACGCTCGCGCGCGTCCCGGGCATTACGCCAATGCGTCAAGCGCCATGGGCATTCAGCACATTTTGGATGTACACTATTCTGGTGGATGAAAAAGAATTTGGCATGTCAAGCCGCGCCCTGCTCAACGCATTAGCGCAAGCAAATATTCAGACGCGTCCGCTTTGGCAGCCACTCCATCAAAGCGCGGTCTTTGCGGATATTCCACACGCGGCTTGCCCCGTGAGCGAAAGATTGAATCAGACCGCGTTGAGTCTCCCCTGCTCCGTCGGCATCACGGCGCAGCAGCGCCTCCACGTCGCGGATACTATCATTGGATTGGCGCGCCTATGAGCGCTCGGTCAATAAGCAAATTCATGCAACCGCCAAGGCGCCTTGCGCGCCGCTGCCTGCGTAAACTAAAACCGCGGCCGCGCGGCTCGCTTGAACACTATACGGAAGAATTTGATGATGCCGCGCGCGCCTTTGAAAAATTTTTGCGTCGGTGTCCGCGTGGACGCGTCATTGATTCGCGTCCACCGGTCGGAATTGTGGTAACGCCCTGGGTCAGCACACCAGGACCATGGCTTTTCATCACGCTTGCCCTTGGCTTGGCAGAGCGAGGTCGCCGCGTCGTCTTGATTTGGGACGATGTAGCGTATCCAACGCCAGGGCATGATGTCACACGACAAAATCGCGCCATCGCGCGCATCCTCGATCAACTGCGCGATTCGTTTGAAATCGCGCGGCTAAGTCAAGAACAAGCGCAGCCGCCGCGCGCTGACGATGACGCCGCCTTGCATAAATTGGTTGACCAAAATTTGATTTGGTGGACGCGCGGCGCCAAGATTGGCATGGCAGATTCTACCGATGGTCAAATCGCGCACGCGAGTTTACGGCAAACCCTCGGCCTGGCGCGCGGATTATTGGCGCGGCAGCAATTTGATTATCTCGTGATTACGTCCGGCGTCGTGCTTAACAGCGGCGCGTATAAAATCGCCGCGCACCAAGCGCATGTGCGCGTAGCAACCTATGACGCGGGTTTCGGCGTGATTTTTATTTCGACGGACGGCATCGCGACACAACAGCATGATATTCCACGCGCCATTCGCGAGCTAGCGCGCGCGGACACGACTCAACTCGACACAATGCGCGCCAAAGCGCGCTATGAATTTGAACTACGCCGCGTTGGACGCGACAAACAGAGCTTTCAAGTAACGGCGACGCAGAATTCGACGCAAAATTCGGCGCTTGCGCTCCAAGACACGATTGTGCTTCCGCTCAGTCTTGAATGGGATGGCGCAGCGCTCGGCAGTCATTATCTTTTTGAAAATACGGTAGACTGGGTCTGTTCAACGGTAGACTTTTGTTTAAAGAATTCCGCGCGCCCGATTGTCGTGCGGCAACATCCGGGCGAACGCGTTAGCTTTGGCAATAGCAAACTCGATATACGCGCGCAGTTGACGCAGCGTTTTGGCGCTGAGCCGCGCATTGTGTTTGTAGGCAAACATGATCTCGTCAACACATACGATTTGCTTGCGCGCGCGGCAATTGTTCTGCCATTTGTTTCGACCGTAGCGATTGAAGCCGCGGCGCTCGGCAAAATAGTGCTGATTTCGGGTTTGGCGTATTATCGCGATTTGGGTTTCGTCTACGCGCCCCAAACGCGCGCGGAATATTTTCAATATTTGGAACGCGGCGTACGCGATGCTTTGCCGCGCCTGCCCAACCAAGAAGAGCGAGCATGGCTCTGCTATTATGTCACGCAATGCTGCAACTTTGCCTGGACCGATTTTACCGCGCAGCCGTCTGATTTTTGGAAATGGGTCGGCAAATCACCAGCCCAAGTATTTGGCGACGATGTTTTTCAGGATGTATTAACCGCGTGCGATGAAAATATCCCGCTGGCGTTATTACGACATCGCCGTCGCTTTGACGAAATCAAAAATCCTGCGCCAAGTATATCAGGGTAAGCTCGAATCAAAGCGTGAACATCGTCGCTGTTTGTCCTCTCTGCGCGCAGGCCGCTAACGCGCTTTATGCCAATGTCAAATGGCGTATCACGCCCGATGGGCGCGCGTTCTGCTATGCATATTGTTCTGCGTGCGAGTTTGCATTTTGCGAACCACTGCCGACGGATAGCGAACTCACAGAGTACTATACGTCCACATTTGATTACAACTGGTACGCGCGACGCATGCGACTCAAACGATGGCAAGCATGGCATCGCTGGCAGCGCGCGGGTAAACGACTTGAAAAACTGGTGGGACGGCGCGGCGCGCTGCTTGACATTGGCTGCGGGCACGGCTGGTTTATGCAAGCGGCACAACGCGCGGGTTGGCGTGTCAGCGGTTTAGATTTGCCCGGGTCTGCCATTGAATACGCGCAAACGCAAGGTTTGGATGTAATGCAAGGCGCGGCGGAAAAAATCAACTTGACACGAAAATTTGACGCGATTACGTTATGG
The DNA here is from genome assembly GCA_021463195.1 of Anaerolineae bacterium. Classification (GTDB taxonomy): domain Bacteria; phylum Chloroflexota; class Anaerolineae; order UBA4142; family SHND01; genus SHND01. The sequence goes on along the minus strand of JAJTXZ010000001.1, from coordinate 37,706 downwards.
CACACGCTGGAACATTCTTCTAATCCGATTCAAGTTTTGAAACGCGCGCGCGATTGGCTGAATCCGCGCGGCGCGCTGCTAATTGCGGTGCCGAATTTGCAAGCGGCGGGATTGAACCGAAGACGCGCGAGTTGGGTTTGGTTGCAACAACCCTTTGTGCATTTGTGGCATTGGTCTATGCGCGCGTTGGGTCTAACGTTGCGACAAAGCGGCTTTCAAATTATTCACGCGGAAACACGTGATACGTGGGATGCGCAATATTTGTATGATGCCGTTCTGAATCCCCGCTGGGAAAAACAATTTCTCGCGTCTAGTCTGCGCCACATGTCAAACCTTGCGCAAGAGCTTGGGTTGCCTATATCCGCGTCACAACACGAGAAAATTTTTTTTACGCTCGCGGAATCATCACGTTTGACAACCTACGCGTTATATTTTGCTTTTGGCTGGTTCGCGCGCCGCCAAGCGCCGAATGCTGGCAGCGAGCTCGTAATCATTGCCCGACCAGATGACACAATCAACGCTTCCTTCTAACATTAAGCTTAAACGCTTTTCGCGCTTGCGTCGCGCATACTGGAATTTTATATTCAGCGCACGCCACGCGGCAAGACGGTGCCGTTATTATATTTATGACGCACGCGAACTATGGCGATACAGTTCGCACGTTGCCGTATTGTTCCCGCGTTATATCCAAAACTATCTTGCGCTGTATCGCATCTATAAATCAAGTTTTCAAGTTTCACCGCGTCCCAAATTAATTATCATTAGTTTGACTGAGCATATGGGCGATTTGATCGCTTGCGCGCCGGTAGCTCGCTCTGTGCGCGCGCAAAATCCCGAAGCATACATCGTGTGGGTGGTCGGCGAACGTTATCGCGCGCTGGTGGAGCATAATCCGCACATCAATCAAATTCTTACAGTGACATGCCTGACACAATGGATGCTGCTCGCGCGATTGCCTTTTATTGACCAGGTGATTGATTTGCATTTAGAAGGACGTTATTGCCAAGTCTGTCGCATTCCGCTCAAAAAACAGTGCGGCAATCTGGATATCACCACCGAGAATTATTACGCGCATGGCAGTTTGCAGACAAGTTTTTATTTAGGCGCAGGATGGCCGCCGCTCCACGAACAACCCCAAATTTATTTTCCACCTAACATCGCGTCACGCATAAAACGTTTGAACTTGCCCGAAAATTTTATTGTAATACATACGCGTTCCAATGAGACGAGTCGTGATTGGTTACCAGAACGATGGCGCGCGTTGGTCGCGCGGTTATTGGCAGAGTGGCAAGGCACAATCGTCGAAGTCGGTATCTCGTCAGGGATGCCGTGGGATTCGGAATTAACGGCCTCAACGCGCGCGCGAAATCTGCGCGGCAAACTCTCGATTTTGGAAACCGCTGAAGTAATTCGGCGCGCGCGATTATTTATTGGCGTGGACAGCGGGCCAGCGCATTTAGCCAATGCGTTGAATGTGCCTGGTGTTATTCTCTTGGGAAGCTATCGCGCGTTTGACCAATATACGCCATACGATGGCGCGTACGCAGATCCAACGCGCGCGGATTTAATTCGCGCGGACGGTCCTCCGGCATCCATTCCTGTCGAACAAGTTTACGCGGCAGTCATGGCGCGTCTACGCGCGTAATTTAACGCGCAATATTTTGTAAATGCCTGAATACAACAGCGGGAAACTTTTAATGACCGAACAACAACGCCTTTTAGCGTGGACGCCTGACGGATTTGTTTCCCCAGAAAATTTGTTGCGCGAATTAGCTGAGCGGCGGCGCGCGGGGCAGCGCATCATCACCACCAACGGTTGTTTTGATTGGCTGCATCCCGGTCATGTGCGTTTTATGGCGCAAGCGCGCGCGCTGGGCGATCTGTTGATTGTGGGCTTGAATAGCGATGCAAGCGCGCGTCAACTCAAAGGCGCGGGCCGTCCGTTGATGCCTGCGACAATGCGCGCGGAAATACTCGCGGGTCTAACCAGCGTTTCGCATGTGATCTGCTTTGACGACTTTTTGCCGATCGAGTTTTTAACGCGCGTCAAACCGCGCATCCACTGCAAAGCCGGTGATTACGATGGCGACACACTGCCCGAAACTGCATGTGTGCGCGCGAACGGCGGCGAAATACGCATCTTGCCTATTACAGCGGGTTTTTCCACTTCACAATTTATCGAACGCGTTATCGCAAGCGCGCAAGACACAGACTCGACGATCGAGACAGCGCATAACGACACTGCTACTTCAACGCAGGTTATTGAAAAAATGTTGGCAGGGGCGAATGTGCTGCGCCAAACTGCGTATCAAACTAGCGCGTTGGTGGTCCAAGTCGCGCAGCGCGTGAGCGCAGTTTTGGCCGCAGGCGGAAAAATTTTGTTGTGCGGCAACGGCGGTAGCGCGGCAGACGCGCAACACATTGCCGCCGAGTACGTCGGGCGCTATAAACGTGAACGCCGCGCGTTGCCGGCGTTGGCATTGACCACCGATACCTCGATCTTGACCGCTATCGGTAATGATTATGGCATTGAGCAGATATTCGCGCGACAGATCGCCGCGCTCGGCCAAGCGGGAGATATTTTGTTCGCCCTTTCCACAAGCGGCAATTCGCCGAATATAATCGCGGCAGCGCGCGTCGCGCGCGAACTTGGGCTATTTGTGGTCGGCTTGACGGGCATGCAACCATCGCTTTTGCAGCGCGAGTGCGACCTTTGTTTGCGCGTGTCATCTGCGGATACGCCACGCGTGCAGCAAACGCATATTGCGTTGCTGCATGTGATTTGCGAATTGACCGATACGGCATTCGAGCGAGAACAATTCAATTATGCTTGAGCTTGTGGACGCGTTAGCAGAACAAACCGCGCTCATCGTCGGCGACATTATGCTCGACGAATATATTTGGGGTGACATGACACGGATTTCACCCGAAGCGCCCGTGCCCGTTGTGCGCACACGCCAACGCACGTATCGCCCTGGCGGCGCGGCAAATGTAGCGGCGAATGTGGCGGCGTTAGGAGGCATCCCGTTTTTGGCTGGCATCATTGGCGCGGACGAATTTGCCGATCCATTGCGAGAGGCATTTGCGCAAGCGCAAGTGCAATGGACCGCCGGAATATTGCAAACACCAGACCGCGCGACCACTGTCAAGACGCGCATTGTCGCGCAACAGCAACAAGTGCTGCGTCTCGACAAAGAAACTAGCGCGCCGCTAACGCGCGCGCAGGAAGAAGCGCTTCTCGATTGGTGCGCGACGCAAATGCGCACGGCACGCGTGTGCATTTTGTCCGATTATGCCAAAGGCGTAATTTCACCGCGCCTCGCGCAAGCGGTAATTCAACGCGCGCGTGAACAACAGCTGCCTATCGTGGCTGACCCCAAGGGTCGCGACTTTGCTAAATATACTGGCGCAACAGTCGTGACGCCTAATCTTGCCGAAGCGACGCTTGCGACGAGAAATTCTGCGAGCAGTCCTTCAGACCTTGACGACAGCGCGCGGCAGTTGCTTGAGATTATTGGCGGCGCTAATTTATTGCTTACGCGCGGCGCGGAAGGCATGACCCTTTACGCGCCTAACGCGTCCGCCGTCCACATTCCCGCGCACGAGCGCGCGGTATACGATGTCAGCGGCGCAGGCGATACGGTTGTCGCGATTCTGGCGCTCGCGCTCGCGGCGGGCGCGGATGTGACGCAAGCCGCGCAACTAGCGAATTTCGGCGCGGGACTTGTCATCGGAAAATTCGGCACGGCAACGATTTCACGCGCCGAACTGCGACAAGGAATCGCGCAGCTATAGACCTTCAGGTTTGGTTTTGGAAAGCTATGCCAAGACTCTTCGGGTTTCCGGAAACCCGAAGAGTCTGACAGACCAAAACCTTTTCTGAACCTCTATATAATTCTTGGCATGACGCAACCAATCCGTCTCATCGTCTTTTATCTCCCGCAATTTCATCCCATTCCCGAAAATGATCTATGGTGGGGCAAAGGTTTTACGGAATGGACAAATGTCACGCGCGCGCGTCCTTTGTTCAAGGGACACTATCAACCGCACATTCCCGCCGATTTGGGTTTTTACGATTTGCGCGTGCCGGAAACGCGCGCGGCGCAAGCGACGCTCGCGCGACAATACGGCATCGAAGCGTTTTGCTATTGGCATTATTGGTTCGAAGGCAAGCGTCTCATCGAACGCCCCTTTAACGAGGTATTGCAATCGGGCGAGCCCGATTTTCCATTTTGTCTCGCGTGGGCAAATGAATCGTGGTCGCGCCGCTGGCTCGGCGAAGACAAAGAACTTTTGATGCGCCAAACGTACTCGGAGCAAGACGATTATAACCATATTCATTGGCTGATGAACGCGTTCGCTGATCCGCGTTACGTCCGTGTGCAGGGACGCCCTTTATTTTTGATATATCGTCCGCGTGATTTGCCAAACTTGCAACGCACCGCCGAAATTTTTCGCGGAGAATGCGTCAGACGCGGTTTGCCCGAACCGTTTTTGCTAGGCATAAACGCGCATGCATTCAACGCGGATTTTCAGCGCGAAGGTTTAGATGGCACGCTGGCATTCAAGCCCGAACTTGGCTACTTGCCAAATTTTTTAGACGACGCGCCCAAGCGCGGTAAATTCAAACGCAACCTTAAACGCGGCATTCTCAGCGCACGTCTTAAAATTTATGATTACGAGTACGCGCAGCGTGTCATGATGGCGCAGTCACGCCTCGGCCAAGATTATCCGTGCGTATTTGTCGGTTGGGACAATTCACCGCGTCGCGGCGCCAACGGAATCATTATCGTTAATCAAACCCCACAGACTTTTGGCGCAATCCTGCGCGAGGTCGTGCGACGCGCGCACGACAGTTCTATCCAAGATAAAATCGTGTTCATCAACGCGTGGAATGAGTGGGCGGAAGGCAATCATCTCGAACCAGACTTGAAAAATCAACACGGTTATCTGGAACAAATCCCGCGCGCGTTGAATCGCGCAGAATCTGATATCGCGGAATGAACACGCGTTATCAACAAAAATTACAGCAGCCGCGTTCTGGTTTGAATCGCTCCAACCGCAAAAAATGGTCGCGCTTGATATCGAGTCGCGTGGCGATAGCGCGTATTTCAAGCTGTATGTCGAACAACGCCATTTGGCGGAGCGGCTAAAAACCTATTGGCAAACCGACCAGGGTGATGCAGCGCGGCTTTTAGAAATTGTCGCCCACGAATTCCGCGCGTCGCTCGACCTCGTCATTGATGACGCCTCGCATCTATATGCTTTGACCAAAGCGAGTTTCCAAACGCTGTTTCCGTTGCTGCGGCAGGGAGGTTTGTACATTATCGAAGATTGGGCGTGGTCTTTTTGGCGCGATTATCATACGCCAAACTATCCGTTGCGGAACCAAACACCCTTATCGCAATTAATTTGGCAACTGACCGAGATAATCGGCAGTACGCAAACGTTCGCGCCGCGCGAAAACGCGGAAGGGTCCGAATCGGTGTGGCGAATCCCCATCCGCAACATCACGATTTTCCCGCATTTCGTTGCCATTGAACGGGGCGACTTGCCGGCTGACGCGTTCGGCAAATTCGATGTGGAGCAATTCATTTCGCGGCGTCCGCCGCTGCCGCCGTCCAAACGATGGCGCTCGCGCCTCAAGCGCGCGGCGCAAGCTCTGCGTGGACAATAAGGCAAATTTCCATTTGATCAAGGGCTCTATCTCGAACTAAATGGGAATCTGTCCCAAGCGAGCCAAACTCTGCAATTATTCGGCACAAATCCCGCGCGCGTTTTAACGCGCGCAAGAATTCATGAGCGTGGTGAACGAAATCGTTATATGGTAAAAATGATGTCAACCTCTACAACATCTCGACTCGCTCGCGTCAAACAAGAATTTCAGCAGCGCGGCTTTGGCGGAGTGACCAGCTGGGGCGCGCGCTGGCTCTATTGGAATGTCGGTCTCTATCGCGGCACGGAGCTCGCCACCAACCTTCGTCGGGAATACAAATACAACAAGCGCGTCAAACGCTATGGAATCCAAGACCCGATAGCGCTTTTTCAGATGGGCAAAGTTGGCTCGTCCACATTGAGCGCCTCACTCGCCCAACTCGATTTTGATGTGCCTGTAGTAACTTGTCACACCCTCACTGACTTTGACGCGCAAGCCGAATTTATCAAAACACATTCAGCCGACCCCAACTGGCCCCTCCAGGTCCTTGATCGCAATCGTCAGATTCACAATCTCTTGTTTAGCGGCAGGTGGAAAAAATTCAATGTTATCAGCATGGTGCGCTTGCCGATTCGCCGCACCGTATCCGCTTTTTTTGAACATTGGAGCACAACCAATCCCGAATTTCAAACGCGCAACGCGGCAGGCGCCGAGAGCGTAGAATTCTTGGTAGACGAATTTTTGAATCATTACTTTCACAATACGGCAGACGCGTGGTTCGACGCGCAAATGCGTCCCGTTTTTGATATTGACGTATTTCAAGAGCCATTCGATCACGCGCGCGGCTATCAGATATACCAGAATAATACAGTCAGACTATTGGTCCTGCGACTCGAAGATTTGCGTCGCGTCGTCACGCCGGCGATGCAAGAATTTCTGGCTATTCCCGATTTCACCTTGACCGCCGCCAACATTAGCGAAACCAAAGGGTACGGCGAAATCTACAAACAATTTGTCGAACGCGCGCGCCTTCCTCGCGCGTACATCGAACAGATGCGCAACACGCGCTATGCGCGCTATTTTTACAGCGAACAAGAATTGGACGCCGACGCGCGTTTTTGGCTGCGCGAGTAACAGATGTCGCACACCAAGTTTCTCTCCACCGCCCAAGTCATTCCAAATCTCAAACGGTTTAATCGTCGCATTCGCCCGCGCTATGGCATTCGCTCGCCGATCATCGTTTATCAAATGGTCCAATATTTTTGGACGGACGCGGAACGCGCAGCGTTGATTGCGCGTTGGACAGTCGCGCGCGCGCCACACAACAAGGATTGAAATGGCGTCATCGGACGCGTTACCGCGCCTCATCGCCTTTTATCTCCCGCAATATCATCCCATTCCCGAAAACGATGCCGCGTGGGGCAAAGGTTTCACCGAATGGCGCAACGTCATTCCGTGCGCGCCGCGTTTTCGTGGACATTATCAGCCGCATCTCGCCGGCGAATTGGGCTATTACGATTTGCGCGTGCCCGAAACGCGCGCGCAGCAGGCCGAACTCGCGCGCGCGTACGACATCAGCGCGTTCTGTTACTATCACTATTGGTTTCATGGCAAGCAAGCGCTCGAGCGACCATTCGCGGACGTGTTGACCTCTGGCGCGCCCGATTTTCCATTCTGTCTCTGTTGGGCGAATGAGAGTTGGACGCGCGCGTGGGATGGGCGCACAGACAGAACCTTGCTCGAGCAAACCTATTCGGAGCAGGACGACCTCACGCACATCCGTCAGCTGGCGCGCGCGTTCAGCGACCCGCGCTATACGCGAATTCAAAACAAGCCGTTATTTCTTGTCTATCGCGCCAACAAATTACCCGACGCGCGACGCACAACCGACAGCTGGCGCGCGGAATGTCAGCGGCTGGGCATCGGCGACCTTTTTCTCGCGCGCGTCGAATCATTCGACGATGAACACACTGACCCGCGCGCGCTCGGTTTTGACGCGGCGGTAGAATTCGCGCCCGATTGGCTCTTGTTGAATGAACCGCTGCGGCGCGGCCGTTTCTGGCGTTGGGCTGCGCGCGCGCGTCTTGTCTCGCGCGCGTATCAAACAGAACGCGTGTATGCTTATGCGGCTTTGGTGAAACAATCACTCGCCAAGTCCGAACCGCCCTACTTGCGCTTTCCGTGCGTGACGCCCATGTGGGACAATTCCGCGCGACGAAAAACGGACAGCGTGATTCTAAAAGATTCCACACCCGCGTTGTATGAACAATGGCTCTCCGCCGTCATCGCCAAAACGCGCGCGCGTCCGCCGCATGAGCAAATCATTTTCATCAACGCGTGGAACGAATGGGCGGAAGGCAATCATCTCGAACCTGATGCGCGACACGGACGCGCGTACTTGGAGGCAACGCGCCGCGCCTTGCGCGCCTGACCTTTCACGCTCGCCGTTTCACATTTCGCGAATTTCGCGTTTCGCGGTTTTCCAACATTTCGCGGTTTTCGCGTTTCGCGGATTTCGCGTTTCGCGGTTTTCCAACATTTCGCGGATTTCGCGTTTCGCGGATTTCGCGTTTCGCGGTTTTCCAACATTTCGCGAGTTTCGCGTTTCACGGATTTCGCGTTTCGCGGTTTTCCAACATTTCGCGGGTTTCGCGTTTCGCGTTTCACGCATCACCATGACCCCATCCGTCTATGTCATTTTGCTCACTTGGAATCATCTGCCAGACACGCTCGAATGTTTGGATACGCTTGCGCGACAGACGCATCCCTCATTGCACATCGTCCTTGCTGATAATGGTTCAACCGATGCAACCGTTGCGACCATCCGCGCAAAATTTCCAGAAATCCATCTCATCGAAAATGGACAGAATCTCGGCTACGCGGAGGGCAACAACGTTGGCTTGCGGTATGCGCTTGCACAAAACGCGGATTATATTTTGGTGTTGAATAATGACACAACGCTCGCGCCAGACTGCATCGAAATGCTCGTCCGCGATTTGCAAGCTCATCCAAACACAGCCGCCGCGCCGAAATGTTTTTTCGCCGACGCGCCCGACACCGTGTATTACGCGGGCGGCGAACTGACCGCGTGGCAAACCAAGCATCGCGGTTACAATCAACGCGACAGCGCCGAATATAACGCGTCAGGCGAAACGGAATGGTTGACGGGCTGCGCCATCATCGCATCGCGGGCGGTGTGGGCAAACGTTGGGCTGTTTGAGCCACGATTTTTTTTGTTATTTGAAGACACCGATTGGAGTTTGCGCGCGCGGCGGCTGGGGGTCACTCTGCGTTATGTCGCCGCCTCAAAATTGTGGCACAAGGCGTCGCGCAGCTTTGGCGAACAGTTCACGCCAACCTACGCGTATTATTACATGCGTAATACGTTACTTTTCATCGAACGCAATTTTTCATGGCGGCAAAAGCGGTGGATGTACCACACCGCGCTTTGTCACGCGCACACCCAACCTCTTTTGAGCGTGGCGCAGCCGCGCTCGCCCGAACGATCGGCGGCGCTGCATCGCGCCATCACGCAAGGCATCCGCGATTATTTTTTGCGCCGCTTTGGGCAGCAATCTTTACATTGACATGGCGCTAACAACTTTTATTATCGCAACCTATAATCGCGCGCATTGGCTCGCGCTGACGCTTGAAAATATTTTGCGCCAGCGCGATGCGGATTGGGAGTTGTTGGTCGTTGACGACGGGTCAACCGACAATACCGCGCAGCTTGTCCCAAGTGTCCAGGACACACGCGTCCGCTATATTTATCACGAACACGGCGAACGCTCTGCCGCGCGCAACTTTGGATTGAAACAGGCGCGCGGCGAATTTGTGATATTCATGGATGACGATGATTTCTTGCATCCCGCCATGTTGGAACGCGCGCGTCAGGTTTACGCCACGACCGGCGCGGATGTGGTCTATTATGGTTCGCGCGTGATGGATCACACCGGCGCGCTCTTGCCGCAAGCGCCGTTTATTCCGACGCGACGCGACGATATGCTGCGCGCGCTACTCGTCGAAAATTTCGGCTTGAGTTTTGCCCTGCTCAAACGCGCGGCGGTGGAACGGGTTGGCGGTTTTGATGTCTCCCTGTCGGCGGCTGAAGATTGGGATTTATGGATTCGCTTGGCGGCGGCGGGCTGCGCGTTCGCGTTTGTGCCAGAGGCGCTATTTTATTATCGGATGCACGCCGACAATACCATTCGCGATTGGAAACGGATGGAAGCTTCGTCGCGTTTCGTTCTAGAACGCGCGCTCGCGACTTGGCCGCAAGCGACCGCGCCGTATCGCCACATCGCGTTAGCGCGTCAAGCGTTGCGCGAAGCGTTGCGTCGCGCGTTTTATCGCGACCTCGCGGGCGCGCAACAAAAATTGAGCGTCGCGTTTAGCGCCGACCCCACGCTCGCGGCGGACCTCGACGTTTTTTATCAAGCGGCGTGCGTCACGCAGCCGAACGGTTACAAAGGCACGCTCGAATATTTGGATCTGGCATATGGCGCGGAATTTCTGTGCGGCGCGTTGGAGCAAACCTTTGCGCGCGCCGATTCCGTCGCCGCGTCGCGCAATGCCGCGTTCGCGCTCGCGCACGAAACGCTCGCGCGTTTGTATTATGCCCAACGCGAATTGAAATTGGCGCGCCAGCATTTGCGCCGCGCGCTGCAATATCAACCCACGCGCGCGCTGCGCCGCCAAGTAATCTTGACATGGTTCAAAGCCATGCTGCCCGCCGCGTGGCTGCGCCAATCCGCCGCATGAATATTCTATTGCTCGCGCAAGAATATCCGCCGGAATCCGCCATGGGCGGCGTCGGTTCGTACATGCACAGCATCGCGCACGCGTATACTCAAATGGGCCACACCGTGCATGTCGTCTCCACCGCCGCGCCCGGCCAAGCGTCGTATACGTACATGCAGGACCGCGTGCAGGTGCATCGCATTCGTCGTTGGAAATTCGAGCTGCCTATCTTGCGGCGCATTTGGCACGCCTATTTTCCGTGGACCAAACATCAACTGGAATACGCGTTCGGCCTTTACGGCGCGTTGACGCGCATTGTCCGCGCCAACAAAATCGAAATTATCGAAGCGACCGAATTGTGGGCGGAAGGTTTTTTTTATTCGTTCACGCGCCAAGTCCCGATTCTGATTCGCCTGCACACGCCATTATTTGTTTTGCGCGCGTTAAATCAAATGCGCGCGACGCGCGATTGGCGCATTGTGGACGCGTTGGATAAAGAGTGGACGCGGCGCGCCGACCGCATTATCGCCGGGAGCCGCAGTCTTGCCGATATTGTGGCAGAACGCTATCATCTCGACGCGCAAAATATTCCCATCATTCCGGTCCCCGTCAACCTCGAACGCTTTCCAGCGCTTCCACCCGCGTTAGATGACGCTGCGCCGCTAGCGCTGTACACGGGACAGCTCGAACCGCGCAAAGGCGTCTTTACGCTCGTCAAAGCCATCCCGCGCGTCATAGCTGAAATTCCAAACGCGCGTTTTGTCTTTGTCGGCAATGACCGAATTTTTGACGGCCGCTCAACCCGCGCGGCGCTCGAAGCGCAGTTGAACGCGCTTGGAGTCGCGCGCTATGCGTCCTTTACCGGCGCGCTGCCCAACACAGAACTCGGCGCGCAGCTGCGGCGCGCGCACGTGTGCGTCTTTCCCTCGCAATGGGAAGCCGTCGGCATCGCATGTCTGGAAGCGATGGCGAGCGCGCGCGCCGTGATTGCAAGCCGCGTCGGCGGACTGCAAGACATGATTCAAGACCAACACAGTGGTTTGCTCATTCCGCCCGACGACCCCGCCGCGCTCGCGACCGCGCTGGTTGAACTTTTAAAAAATCCAACGCGCGCGCGCGCGCTGGGTCTTCAAGCGCGCGCGCGCGTGGAACAAAGCTATGCGCCCAATATTATCGCGCGGCGCAATCTCGCGGAATACGACAATACCCTGCGAAATTGGAACGGGAAACATGGCCGAGTCCAAGTTTCATCTAAACAAAATTGATATGAACGAATCCTCCGGTCCCGTACGCCATCTTATTTTATTTGTCATCGAAGCGCTGCGCCCCGACCATCTCAGTTTGTTCGGCTATGCGCGTCCGACTACGCCCTTTTTGGAAAAGTTTTCCGAACGCGCGACAATATTTTCACAATGTATCTCGCCTGCGGTTCGCACCTGGCAGGCATTCACCTCCATCCTAACCGGCTTGTACCCTCAGCGGCACGGCGTGCGTTTCATCGGTGACAAACCCCTCGCGTCGGAAATTCCCACTCTCGGCAGCATTCTGCATACTGCCGGCTGGCATGGCTGGGCGGATACGGATGATTTGCATAACGCGGGCTTGGCGCGCGGCTTTGATTATTTTGACAATCAACCTGTCGGAAAAACCGCGCGCTGGCGGCAACGTCTCGCGCGCGGCAGTCAACGCGCGCCTGCACGCTCTTTTTTTGAACACGACCAAAAACGCACTGCTGATACGTTGGCATGGATTCAAAAACATCCCGATACGCCAACCTTTACATTGCTGCGTTACTTTACAACGCACTGGCCCTATCAACCGCCGCAAGCTTTTGTTGAATTGTACGAAGCGTGTCAAGGGCGCGCGCACGTCTTTAACGATTTCAATGACCGCCGTTATTTCTTGATGGGTCAAGCGAGTTCGCCGTTGGACTATGCGCACGCGGTCACGCATTACGACGCGGCGATTCGTTTTGTGGATGGCGAATTGGAACGGCTGGTGGCAGGTTTGACCAATCAGCGCGCACTCGACCAAACGCTGCTCGTCGTCATGGGCGACCATGGCGAAGGATTGGGCGACCACGGGATTTGGTTTGACCACGGCGATGAATTGTATGACGAAGCCGTGCGCGTGCCGCTGCTCTTGTTTGGACCAGATATTCCGCGCGGCAAAGCCATTGATACGCAAGTGCAATCCATTGACATTCTGCCAACCGTGTTGGAACACGTCGGTCTGTCGGTCCCGGACAAGCTAGATGGCACAAGTTTATCCGGCTTGATGCAGCACGGCACAGGCGGACGCGCATATACGTTTGCGGAGAGTGAACGCGATTATCACAACGTCCCTTGGCGCTACATGTCGGGCACGGAAGGGTATCTTCGCATGGCACGCACGCGCGAATGGAAATTGATTTACACGCCGCGTCACCTCGAACATAAATTTGAATTGTATAATCTGACAGACGACCCGCGCGAGCGGCATGATTGTTTTGCAACGCAGCCCGAAACCGCGCAGACGCTGCTTCAAGCGCTGCGCGCGTGGATGGAAGGCAAGGCGCCGGAAACGTCAAGCGCCGAAGAGAATGAGCTTGACGCGCAGGTGGTGGAACGGTTAAAAGCGCTGGGTTATATAGATTGATGCGTATCCTTGTTGTTTCGAACGCGCCGCCGCGCGCGGACAATAACACGATGGGCGTTCAACAAACGTTTCATCGTTTGCGGAAACTCGCGGGCGAACATGAATTCACGATTGCGTTCACCAATCCGGAAAGTTTGCCTGAACCGCAAACCTCGCCTGCCGTCCCCTTTCAACTCGTGCGCCTGCCCAATCCTGCGCGCCCGCAACCGGCAGCGCAACCGAGCGCGCGTCTCAAACGCCAATTTCGCGCGTGGCGGCATGCGCTGTTCGCAACCAAACCGCATATCTATCATGAAAAATACGACCCGGTTCTGCGTGAAGCGATTAACCAAGTCATTCAGACGCGCGCGCCTGAGCTTGTGCATATCATCGGCGAACCGATGCTCATAAATGCGCCGCGCGCCGCGCGCCGCGTGTTGGCAGATTTCCCGGACCTCTTTTCGATTTTATTCGCGCGGATTGACCGCGCGAATTTGCGGCGGCGCACCCATCAATGGCAGCACGCGCGCGAAATTCAAAAACTTGAACACGTCGAGCAAACGATTCTGACGAACGCCGCCGCCGCGCTCTTTGTTTCCGAAACCGACCGTGCCACCGCGCTCCAAATCGCGCCAACGGCGCGAACCTTTATGACGCCCAACGCGGTAGATTTGGAATACTTTTCAAGTGACCATCCGCCTGCGGTGGAAAATTCGATTCTCTTTACCGGAACGCTTTCGTACATGCCCAACGTCCAAGCCCTCGAGTTTTTCGTCCGCGAAATTTTTCCGCAAATCCAATCTGCCGTGCCTGCGGCGGAATTGAACATTGTCGGATACAAACCCGCGCCCTCTATTCTGGCAATGCAAAACACGCAAATTCACGTTCACGCGGATGTCGCGGATGTGCGTCCTTTTCTCGAACAGGCGACGGTGTGCATCGCGCCCATTTTGAGCGGCAGCGGGACGCGCATTAAAATTATCGAAGCGTGGGCGATGCGGAAAGCGGTCGTCGCTACCACAATCGGCGCCGAAGGTTTAGAAGCGCAAGCCGGAAAACATTTGCTTCGGGCTGACGACGCCAAAAATTTCGCGGCGGCAGTCATCGCGCTGCTTGGCGATTCGGCGCAGCGTCGCGCGTTGGGCGAAGCAGGTTACCAACTCGCCGTCCAAAAATATTCCATGACGCACGCGGCGCAGCTGTTGAATCAGATCTATCAAACTCTCGGCGCGCGCGATGCGGACAATTAAACCTTGAACATTCTCTTGGCGACTCATCACTTTCCGCCAAAGTATTGGGGGGGGGGTGAATTACGCACCTACGAGACCGCGCGCTGGCTGCAGCGGCGCGGTCACCGTGTGCGAGTCCTTTGCGTTGAATCGCCAAACGCGACCGAAACAAATACGCTGCGTTTTGTGGATGACACCTTTGATGGAATTCCCGTGCGCCGTCTTTTTTTTAATCTTGAGCGCGCGCCTGACCCATTCCGCTACGCGTATGACAATCCGTGGATTGGCGAGCATCTGCGAACCTGGTTGGCGCAAGACCCGCCTGACGTGTTCCATGTGATCGGCGGCTATCTCATTTCAGCCAGCGCGCTGGATGCGGCGCGCGCGGCAGGGATTCCCACCTTTGTCACCTTGCTCGAATTCTGGTTTCAATGCGCCGTCAACATTCTCTTGCGCGGCGACAACACGTTGTGCGAGGGTCCCAGCGACTTGGTAGATTGCGCGCGCTGCGTCATGGACCAACAACGCCGCTATCGTTTTTTCGACGAACGCGCGCCGCGCGCATCGCGCGCGTTTTGGCATCTTGCCGCAAACAATTCGTTGCTCGCAAACTCTACGGGACTCGCGGCGCGCAAGAGACAACTTGGCGCGCGGCGCGATAAATTATTTGACGCGTTAATTCAAACCGACGCGATTATTTCGCCGTCGCAATTCATCATGGACATGGTGGAGGCAAATCAGGTGCCAAGAGAAAAATTACATCTCATCGCGCATCTCGAACCGAAACCGCCGCTTACCGCGCGTTGGCGCAAATCGTCGTCCGACCATTTACGCATCGGCTATCTGGGACAAATGACCAAGATGAAAGGCGTTGACGTGCTGATTGACGCGTTTCAAAAAATCACGCCGCGCGCGAAACCGCCGCAGCTCATTCTGTACGGCAACGTGAACGCGTTTCCTACATTCGGTCGAATATTGCAAGCGAAAGCGCGCGGCAACCCAAGTATCATCTTTGCGGGAACGTATGACCGCGAGCAAGTTTATACCGTGCTGCAAGGGCTTGATGTTTTGGCGTTCCCCTCGATTTGGTACGAAAATGCGCCGCGCGTGGTGCGCGAAGCGTTCGAGACAGGCACGCCCGTCATTGCCGGCAATTTGGGCAGCGCGGCGGAATATGTCACGCATGATGTAAATGGCTTGCTGTTTGCGCGCGGCGACGTGAATGACTTGGCGCGCCAAATCCAAAGTTTGGTGGATGAACCCGCGCGCGTCGAAACATTGCGGCGCGGCATCCCGCGCGTGAAACCAATGGATGATGAAATGAACGAATTGCTGGCGCTGTACAATACAGTCATGGCAAAAAGGAGTGTGCGTGTCTAGTCGAATCGTGGTCATTGGCGCAGGTCCCACCGGAATTGGCGCCGCGTATCGCTTGCATGAATTGGGTTACGAAAATTGGAACTTGTACGAACGCAATGCCTACATCGGCGGGCATGCTTCGTCGCACACCGACGCGCGCGGCTTTGTGTGGGACGAAGGCGGGCATGTTATCTTTTCGCACTATCCGTACTTTGATGAATTTTTGAATCAGATGCTCGGCGCGGATTATTTGGAACACGAGCGTCAAAGCTGGATTCGCTTGTTGGATACCTGGGTGCCGTATCCGTTTCAAAACAATGTGCGTTACTTGCCTCAAGACGCGTTGATGGAATGTTTGCTCGGGCTCGTCCAAGCCAATCAAGAGAATGCGTACGAGGACACTCAAAACTTTGGCGCGTGGACAACGGCATTGTTTGGCGAAGGCATCGCCAAGTATTTTATGCGCCCCTACAATTTCAAAGTTTGGGCATATCCCTTGGAAAGGATGGACAAGCAATGGATTGCCGAACGCGTGAGCAAAGTGGACCTCGCGCGTGTTCTGCGAAATGTTGTCTATGCGCGCGATGATGTGAATTGGGGCCCGAACAATAAATTCAAATTTCCTTTGTATGGCGGCACGGGCGAAATCTATCGGCGCGCGGCAAAACGCTTCCAAGACCGCGTGCATTGCAACAAAACGCTCGTCGAACTCGATCTCGCAAAACGCACAGTCAGTTTTCAAGACGGCAGCGGCGACACGTTTGACGCCATCGTGACAACCATGCCGCTCGATCTTTTAATCCCATTGCTCAAGCCGCGCCAGAGCGCTTTGGAAGATGCCGCGCGCTTGCTTCAACACAACGGCATCTTTACTGTCGGCATCGGTTTGGAAAAACGCATCGAGACCAATTGGTGTTGGATGTATTTCCCCGAAAGCAACAGCCCATTCTACCGCGTGACCTATTTTCATAATTATTCACCGCACAATGTGCCAGATGGACGCGCGGATATTTACAGTTCGTTGATGTGCGAGATTTCGTTTTCGCCGCACAAACCGGTTGACCGCGCGCGCGTGGTAGATGAAACGATTGACGGTTTGGTCAACAGTGCGCTGCTCCAAGACGCCGACCGCGCGCGCATCGTTTCCAGATATGTCGAGGAATCGGAATATGCGTATCCCATTCCAACGCTCGAGCGCGACGCGGCGTTAGCCAGATTGCAACCCTTTTTGATGCAGCGCAATATCTTGTCGCGCGGGCGTTTCGGTTCGTGGAAATACGAAATCGGCAACATGGATCATTCGGTGATGCAAGGCGCGGAGGCGGTGAATTTTATTTTGAACGGCGCGCCCGAAACGGTGTGGAGCTGAGCGCGCATGACGGGCGCTGTTTGGGTGGTGGTCTTGACATTCAATCAATGGCAAGCTACCCGCGCGTGCCTCCAAGCGCTGTATGCCGCGCCGCCCGCGCAGTTTAACGTGCTGGTCGTGGACAATGCTTCGACCGACGAAACATTGATGCGCGTCGCGCGCGAATTTCCGCGCGTCACGGTCCTCGCGAACAACGCAAATCTCGGCTATACGCGCGGCAATAATCGCGGCATCGCCTACGCGCTGCGGCGCAACGCGGAATTTGTGGCGTTGGTGAATAACGATGTGATTGTCGCGTCGGATTGGCTGGATGCGCTGCTCGCAGCGGCGCGCGAACATCCGCGCGCTGCGCTGCTGGGACCGCTGGTGTATCACGCCGACGAAAAAAATGTAATCCAGTCCGCGGGCGGATTGCTGACATCGGACGGGCGCGCGTACCATCGCGGCATGAACGAAACGAATGTAGGCAAATTTTCCGATGACGCGCAAGTGGAATGGTTGACCGGCTGCGCGATTTTGGCGCGCGCCGCCGCGCTGCGCGACATCGGTTTGCTCGACCCGTCTTTATTCATGTACGGCGAAGATGTGGATTGGGGCATCCGCGCGCGACAACGCGGCTACGAAGTGTTGTTTGCGCCACGCGCGCGCGTCTGGCACGCGGGCGTCAAGCGCATGTACAAACCCGCGCCGCATGTCACTTATTATTCCGCGCGCAATGAATTGCGGCTGCTCCGCAAACATCGCGGCAGAGGCAGCGCGTATTTCAAGACGCTGGCGCGCCATCTTCGCACCTTGACCGCGTGGACGCTGCTGCCGCGTTGGCGCGCGCAGCGCGCGCACCGCGACGCGTTGGCGCGCGCGCTGCGCGATGAATGGCGCGACCAAAGCGGCTCGGACAAACTTGAAAAGTCGCGTTGAGAATTCTTTTTCTTGCCAGTTGGTTCCCCTACCCGCCCGACAACGGATCGCGCCAGCGCACGCGCGCGCTGTTGCGCGGACTGCGCGCGCATCAAATTACTTTGATTGCGCTGACCGATCCCGATCAGACTGTGACGCGCGTTCCTGAATTGGACGCACTGTGCGAAAACATTATCGCTCTACCGCGCAAACCATTCGCGCCGCGTCGTTTGTCCGCGCTGCGCGCGTTTTTTTCAACGCAGCCGCGCTATCTGACGGCAACCTACGACGCGGCAGTCAGCGCAGCCATTCGCCAAACGCTCGACGCCAACAAATATGATGCGGTTGTGGCAAGCGAATTGAGCATGGCGCGCTATGCGGCGGAAATCAACGCGTCGAATTTAGTGTTTGACGATTTAGAAATCGGAATTTTTCGAGATGCGTATGTTAACGCGCGCGGTTGGGCGCGACGGCGTAATTATTTGACTTGGGTCAAATTCAAACACTTGGTCCAAAACCTCGCGAAATATTTTCGATTGGTGACGGCGGTTTCAGAGGTCGAGCGCGCGCACGCGCTGGCTTTAGGTCTTGCGTCCACGCAAATTGCCATCGTGCCAAACGGCGTGGATTGCGACGCGGCGGATTTGATTACGGCATCGGTCGAACCGTTATCCTTGATTTACAATGGCGCGCTTGCATTCGCGCCCAACCGAGACGCGGCGCAATATTTTGTCCGCGAGATTTTGCCCTTGGTGCGCGCCCAAGAACCCGCCGCGCATTTGCGCATCACGGGCCGCGCAAATCAAGTTGCCCAAAATGAATTATCCGCAGATAATATTGTTTCGTTCACGGGCTATGTCGCGGAGGTCAAGCCGCTGGTCAAAGCCAGCGCCATTTGCGTTGTGCCGTTACGACAAGGCGGCGGCACGCGTTTGAAAATCTTGGAAGCGATGGCTTTGCGCACGCCTATCGTGTCAACTTCCAAAGGCGCGGAAGGCTTGAGCGTGCGGCATGGAGAACATTTATTGCTGGCGGACACGCCGCGCGCGTTTGCGGACGCGATTCTGGAATTGTTTCGCAATGAACCGCTGCGCCAGAGCTTGACCGACAACGCGTACGCGCTCGCGCGCGCCAAATACGATTGGACGCTCATTGGCGAACATTTCAACCAGCTGTTGCTGAAGTGCGCGCCTCAAGGTTTATGCTGACGCAAGGTTTGGAACGCATCGGAGTGGATACCGGCGGATTTCGTCATATCAATTGGTCCAAATGGATTCTAATTGCGCTGACGCTTTCCGTCGCTATCACGCTTGGCTTGATGGGCGGGCGCCAAGTTTTTCGCGGACGCACGCTCCTCGAAATGAGTATTCTCGGCGTGGCGATGCTCATACTCATGGGCTTGGTATTATATCGCGCTGAATTGGGGATTCTCGCGATTGTTATCACTTCGTTTTTTGTGCGCTTTACGATTCCCACCGGCACCGCGACGAATATTCCCGCGAGTCTGATTGTCGCAGCTGTCGTGACGCTCCTTTGGCTCTTGTCAATGCTCGTCAAGCGCGATGCCAAGTTGACAACGGGTCCCTATGTTTTGCCCGCAATCTTGTTTATTATTTTGGCGATTTTATCGGTCCCCTATAGCTGGTTATTGCTGCGTCCTGATTTGTTCGGACAGGGAATTTGGGCAAAAACCGAATCAGGTTTTACCTTTGCGCAGATTGGCGGCGTGACGCTAATGGTGTTGCTGCCAACAGTCATGTTGATGACCGCAAGCGTTTTGCGCCAAGAGAAATGGTTCAAACTTTTGTTCGCGCTCATGATCGCGTTTGCGGTGCCCGATTTGATTCAACGGATTACTAATGTGCGGCTCGGCATTGGCGATTTGCGTTTGCAGACCGGTCAGGCGTATGCGCTCTGGGTCGTGGCGCTTTCAATGGCTCAGGTCTATTTTAACCAAAACTTGCGATTGTGGCAGCGCGGATTGTTGCTTGCGCTCGCGGCGCTTTGGATTTATCGCGGCGCGGAAGGGACCGCCGTCTGGTTTTCGGGCTGGATGCCGTCCGTCGTGGCAGTATTATTCCTTACGTTCTTTCGCTCCAAAAAATTGCTGCTCGTTTTTCTGGTCGCGGGAGTCATTCTGGTCATCACGCGTTTCGATTTTTATTACCACTATTTATTGGACGACGCGATCAAGTCGGATTCAAACCGTTTCGAGATTTGGCAAATTATTGTGTTTGATTTGACATTGACCAAGACCAATATCTTTTTCGGCGCGGGACCGGCCGGCTATTTGCCGTTCTATCAAAAATATTATCCCGGCGCCGCGTGGGTCTCGCACAACAATTATATTGATATTCTCGCCGAAATGGGTGTCGTCGGCGTAAGCGTCTTTTTGTGGCTGCTGTACTCGATCTTTCACGTTGGCTTGGCGCAACGCAATCAGATGCCGACCGGCTTTTTGCGCGGCTTTAATTATGGCGTGCTGGGCGGTTTTGTCGGTTCATTGTTCGCGATGGGTTTGGGAGATTGGTTTATTCCGTTCGTTTACAATATCGGCATTCCCGGTTTTGATTTCGCGGTGTACGGTTGGATTTTGGCGGGCGCGATGCTTGCGCTCTATCATCTCAAACCGCGCGAACCTGTCCATGCGCACAGCAACATCTAACGCCGAACTAGAGCCAGCGCTTGCGATTGTGATTGTCAGTTGGAACACGCGCGAATTGTTGCGCGCCTGCGTGCAATCAGTTTTGGACACGACGCGCGCCGCGCCGCTGCAAATCATTGTCGTTGATAACGCGTCTAGCGACGGCTCGCCTGAAATGATTCGACAGCGCTTTCCGCACGCGCAGCTGCGCGCGAACGCGACGAATGTCGGTTTTGCGCGCGCCAATAATCAAGCGTTCGCGCTATGTCGCGCCAAATACGTTTTGCTGCTCAACAGCGACGCGCAGCTGCTGCCGGGGACCGCCGACGGTTTGATGCAGGAACTGGAAGAATATTCCAACGCCGCGGCGGTCGGACCCATGCTTTTAAATCGCGATGGCTCGTACCAAGCCGGCGGCGCGGATTTTCCGAATCTGTGGAATGAGACGTTGCTCGCGTTTGGCGCGGCGCGTTTTTTTCGGCGCGGTTATTATCCCAATTATCCGCCAGACAAACAGGGCGGCAATGTGGACTGGGTTGGCGGGGCATGTCTCATGGCGCGGCGGCGCGCGCTGGAACAAATCGGCGGTTTAGATGAACAATATTTCATGTACACCGAAGAGACCGATTGGTGTTTTCGCGCGCGGCAGGCGCAATGGCAAATTCGTTACAATCCGGCGCTGCGCGTCATGCACTGGGGCGGCGCGAGCGCGGCGCACGCGTCGGCGGCGATGAAGAGCGAACTCTATAAAAGCAAGCTGCGCTTTTTTGCCAAACATCGCGCGCGGTGGCAATATACGGCGCTCAAGGCGATTTTTATCGCGTCCGCGCTTGGCAAAATGTTGGGATATTCGCTCGCCGCGCAAATCCAGCGCGGGCGCAAAGCGCGCTATGAAACCCAAGCCGCGAGTTTTCGTCAAGTGTATCGCGCATGTCTCTAACCGATGAATCAAATTAACCGGCGCAATTACGCGATGTCTCGACACCAACGGCGCGCGTCTTGATCGAGTTAGCCACAAGTCATGCGAATCGCGATTGACGCGCGCGCCGCGTCGCACCCGCAACCCGGCGGCTTTAAACGATACACAGAACAATTATTGCGCGCGCTGGCGCAAATAGACACCGCAAATCAATATCGAATCTATTTTGACCGCGCGCCGACGCGCGATTTTTTTGCCGACCATCCGAATTTTTCATCCGTTATTTTGCCTGCGCGCATCCCCAATCTCGGAGTCATTTGGCGCGAACAATTTTCGGTCCCACGCCAAGCTAAACGGGATGCGGCGAACCTGATTCATTTTACGGCGAACACGAGCGCGCGCTGGACGGCCTGTCCTCTCGTCGTCACCATGCACGACATTATTTTTTGGGATGAGCGCCCGACATCGCAAAATATCAACGGCGCGGAAAAAATAAAACGCTATGGCATGTATTGGCATAATCGGTGGGCCGCGCGCGCGGCGTTGACCCAAGCGCGGCAACTTGTTACCGATTCGGAATATTCCCGCCAACAAATCATTGCCCGTTTTGGCATCGCGTCAGAGCGCATTCACGCCATCCCTATCGGCTTGGCAGAAACCTTTCGTCCCCTTTCGGAACAAGCGAAAAACGCGACGCGCGAAAAATTTGACTTGCGCCGACCATTTCTCTTGGCGCTTTGTTCCGCTTCGCCGCGTAAAAATATGCGGGGCTTGTTGGACGCGTACGCCGCGCTCGACGCCGAATTGCGCGCGCGCTATGAACTCGTTCTCGTGTGGACGCATGGGTTGCATCAAGAAGCGTTGACGCGTCACATTCAAATGCATGGATTGGAGAATAACGTTCGTTCATTGCATGCAGTCAGCGATGCCGATTTGGTCGGCTTGATGAATTTGACGACGTTATTTGTGTTTCCATCGTTCGACGAAGGTTTTGGCTTGCCGCCGTTGGAAGCGATGGCGTGCGGCGCGCCGGTCCTCGCCTCCAATCGCGCCAGCTTGCCCGAAGTGTTGGGCGACGCGGCGGCATTGACCGATGTCGGCGCCGCGCGCGTTTTAGCGTCAAGCATTGCCGCGCTATTGGAACAACCCGCGCGTTTGCGCGAATACAGCGCGCGTGGACAGAAATGGGCGGCGCGTTATTCGTGGCAACGCTGCGCGCGCGAAACGCTTCAAGTTTACAAGCGCTGCGCGCAAGTTCCAGTCTGATCAACCGAACACAACATTGCGCGAGACAGTTTCGGCAAGGAGTTGGATTTTCGTTATGCGTTTCCGTTCTCGAGGTACCTTTCGATGGGCGCTTGCGCTCTTGAGCATTGTTCTACTGGCGCTGCTGTTGCGGCAAACGGCGCGCGCGCAGGATGGCGCAGCGACGGGCGAATGGAGCCGTCCATTGCCTGTTTCCGGCGCGATTCCCGGCTCGTGGTATCCATCCGTCGCCGCGACGGATGATGGCGTCCTCACGGTCATTTGGACTTCATCCCAAAATAATCAAGACACCATTTATCTGACGCAAAAAGATGGAGTCGCGTGGAGCCGCCCGATTGATGTGCTTATCGGCGGCAAACACGCGGATTTGCGCGTGGATGGGCGCCGAATGCTGCAACTGGTGTACGCCGATACCGCCAAATTGTTTGCCAGCGACGCGCCGGTTCAGGGCGCGACAATCGCCGCGAATTGGAATCAACCCTTTCAACTGAACCGCGAACCCGCCACGCCCGGAGATTTTCTCGTCACGGCGGAAGGGAATCTTCATGCCGTGTGGGCAGAAAAAGCGACCGCTGACAAACTCGCCCAAGTAATTTACAGTCAATCCAATGATCCCGCCGCTTCATGGCAAGAGTATCACGTCATTGGCGAAAACGCGATTGAAAATACGCGCGTGCGCTTGGCGCGCGGCGCGGACGGGACCTTGTACGCCCTGTGGCGCGCCGCTGACCGAGAAACCAAAACCGATGGCATTGTCGTGAGCATGTCGAGCGATAATGGCAATGCGTGGTTAGATACGCCGCGCGCGCTGGCGTTGACGGACGCGGATATTTTACAACCCGCCATTGCGGTGGATGCCAATAACGCGCTGCTGTTAATTTACAATTTTGGCGTCAAGGATGAAACTTTTTTTCAACTGTCCACCGACCAAGGCGTGACCTGGAACGAACAGAAAACGATTCCCGGACTCTATGCCGCGAACCCCGCGACGGGCAATGATTATTTTGCGGTCGCGAATGATTCGGCCGGCAACATTCATCTCGTCGCCGTGGGACGCCAGAGCAAAGACCAAACCGCGCCCGGCGTCTATCATCTCGTTTGGGACGGGACGCGCTGGAGCGCGCCGCAAGAATTGTATCGCGAAGGAACTTTTATCGAATTTCCTGATATCCAAGTTTCAAACGGGAACCAACTGCATATCGTCTTTTCAACGCGCGGACGCAATCAACTATCTGGCGAACCGGACGAAACCTCTCAAATCTGGTATACCGGCGCGACGACAAATGCGCCAACCGAAACGCGCGTGCCGCTCGCCACATTCACGCCACATCCAACCGCAACACCCACGCCGCGCGCCACCGTTGAAGCGACGCGACGGCCCACTTCCACACGCGTCCCGCTCGACGCGCCAACTGAATCGCCGAGCGAAACAGTTAATCCATTCATGCCGATTGCGTTTGCGCTCGTGCCGGTGATTTTGTTATTGATTGCGGTCGTGATTCTGGTCCGCGTGCTGCGCGTGCGCCGCTAAAAGATTTCAGTTTCAAAAAAGCAAACGGCGCGCGGGATGCGCCGTTTGCTTTTTTTGCGCTATGAATATTTTATTTCTTTCCAATGTGCTGCCCTATCCGCTGGATGCGGGGCCCAAAGTGCGCAGCTATTACGCGCTGCGCTATCTGGCGCAATATCATCGCGTAACATTGGTCGCGCATACGCGCGCAAGCGACACCGCCGCGGCAGTCGCGCATCTGCGTTCTTTTTGTCATGCGGTCCATTGTGTGCCTATCGCGCGTTCGCCGCTGCGCGACGCCATGTATTTCACGTCCGCTTTGCTGCGCCGCCAATCATTCTTGGTCGCGCGCGACAATCTCGCGTCCATGCGCGCCGCGCTTGCCGCCTTGACCGCGCGCCAAGCGTTTGACGCGATTCATGCCGACCAATTATCTACCGCGCTCTATGCGCTCGCGCAAGCCGCGCCGCGTCGCGTCCTTGACCAACATAATGCGGTGTGGACGATTGTGAATCGGTTGGCGCAAAATCAAACGTTCGCGCCCAAACGCTGGCTGCTGCGACGCGAAACCGCTCTGCTCAAACGGCACGAAGCCGCGATGAATCAAGCGTTTGACCAAGTGCTTACGGTGACCGACCAAGACCGACGCGCGCTCGAGTTTGCGGACGCGCCGCCGCGCGCGCCTTTATTGACCATTCCTATTTGCATTGACCCCGACACCTTTCAACCGATCGCGCGCAACGCGGACGCGCAACATATCGGCTGCGTCGGCGGAATGTTTTATCCGCCAAATGTGGATGGCATCTTGTGGTTCGCGCGTCATGTCCTGCCGCAAGTGTGGCAAGAATTTCCGCAAACCAAGTTCCATGTCATTGGCGCGCGCCCCGCGCGCGAATTGACGCGACTCGGCGAAAACGATGCGCGCATTGTCGTCACCGGTTATGTGGCGGACCCGACGCCGCTGCTGCAAGACGTTGCCGTGTTTGTCGTGCCGCTGCGCGCGGGTGGCGGAATGCGCGTCAAAATTTTGGACGCGTGGGCGCGCGCGCTGCCGGTGGTGACCACTCGCATCGGCTGCGAAGGCATTGCGCTGCAAGATGGCGAAAACGCTTTGCTCGCCGACGAACCCGCTGATTTTGCGCGCGCGACGCGCGCGCTGCTGCGCGACCGCGCGCGCGCTGAACAGCTCGCCCGCAATGGGCGCGCGTGGGTGGTCGCGCGTTACAACTGGCGCGAGACATATCGCGCGTTTGACCAAGTGTATCCGCGCTAAGCGCGCGCCAATTATCAAAACAATTGTCATGCAATCGTCACCCCCAAAATTAAAAACCACTTGACTGAATATTTCAACTCACTATACTTGTGGGTAGGAGAAATTTCTCATTGACGCGCGCCCATTGGCAGGATTGCGCGGCGCGGGAATAGTTCACCCGGAGGCGAGAATCGAGCTGTAGGTTGAATATCGCATTTTTAGCGCCCTATGCGCCAACGCGCCTTCGCACGCGCGCTTTTCATTTTCTCAAAACGCTGGCGGAACAAGGACATCAAATCGCGCTCTTTACCGTATGGAGCGACCAGACGGAACGCGCGTGTCTCGCGCAAATCGAACAATTCGGCATTCGGGTCATTGCCGCGCCATTGACGCGGCAACGCGCGCTATGGAACAGTTTGCGCGCCTTACCCACTACCATCCCGCTGCAAGCATGTTATTCGTGGGAACCGAAACTGGCGCGCTTGTGGAGCGACGCGCTGGCGCGCGAAAAGTTTGATGTCGCTCACATCGAACATTTACGCGGCGCGCGTTACGCGCGTGCGGCGCACGCGCAAACACGCGCGGTCGTTTGGGACAGCGTGGATTGCATCAGCAAACTTTTTGAACAGACGCGCGCCAAGAGCGCAAATCGTTGGAGTCGCTTTATTTCCGATTTGGAATATCCGCGCACGCGCGCGTACGAAGCCGCGTTGGCGCGCGAGATGCCACATACCATCGTCGTCGCGGACGCGGAACGGGACGCTTTGCTCGCGCTAAATCCAGCGGCAGAAAAATCAATCGCGCAGCGCACGCATGTCGTGCCAAACGGTATTGATACGAAATTTTTCGCGCGACGCGGCGCGGCGCACGAACCGGCAACGATTGTTTTTAGCGGCAAGATGAGTTATCACGCCAATCTCACCGCCGCGCTATTTTTGTTGGATGAAATTATGCCGTTAGTGTGGCGCCGCGCGCCGCAAGCGCAGGTCTTGATTGTCGGAGCCAATCCGCCGGCCAAACTGCGCGCCCGCGCGGAAGCGGCTCAAGCTAAAATCATAGTCACCGGCAGCGTCGCGGATATTCGTCCTTTTCTGGAACGCGCGACGGTCGCTATCGCGCCGATGGTGTACGCCGCGGGAATGCAAAATAAAGTATTGGAAGCGATGGCAATGGAAACGCCGGTGATTGCCACGCCAGACGCTATCGCGCCAATCGGCGCGCGCGCGGGACAGGATATTATTATCGCCAACGGCGCGGCAGAATTCGCAAATCGAATTGTCGAAATACTGGACGCGCCCGCGCGCCAGCGGATGCTCGCCGCAAATGGACGCGCGTTGGTCGAGACCCAGCTGTCATGGCGCGCGAGTGTTGACAAATTGCTTGACATTTACGCGCGCGCGCGAAAAAACGCGCGCGCGGCATAAAATACACACACAAAATGTCTATTTACGAAATTGAAAAATCGCGCGCGCACGCGCGTTCCAAAGCAAATCGTCAAACGCACCAACGTCTTTTTCGTCTGGCGTTGGTGAGCGGCGATATCGTCGCGCTGACTATCGCGTTCTCAATTGCCTACTTGGTTCGCTTTTACACCGACCTGCCAATTTTTGACAGCACGGGCTTGGGCCGCATCGAGACGCTCGAGAGCGCGCTCTTGTTGATTCCTTTTTGTCTGGGAATTTTCGCGTTGTTCCAGCTATATGATTGGCAAATTACTTTGGGTGGGACAACCGAATACGCGCGCGTTTTTAACGCTACGACTCTGATTGTGACGTTGGTGATTGTCATTTCATTTCTTTTTCCAGTTACGCGAATCTCGCGCGCGTGGATTGCGCTGTGCTGGTTATTTGGAATCACTGCGGTATTGACCGCGCGCTGGTCTTGGCGGCGCCTCTTGTATCGGCTGCGTCGGCGGGGCATTCTCACGCGGCGCACCTTGATTGTAGGCACGGACGCGGAAGCGTTAGCCATCGCGGAACAGTTGCGCGCGACGCCGACTTGCGGCGCCGAACTGCTTGGTTTTATCGCTAATGAGCAAACCTCCGACGCGACGCCGCCCGCGAATCTGCCCGTCTTGGGCTCGTTGGAACGGATGCACGCGTTGGTGACACAGCTGGAGGTCCAAGATATTATTATTTCGACGACTTCGCTGCATCGTCACGAAATTATCAATATCTTTCAAGCCTACGCGTTCTCCGACACAGTGGATGTGCGGCTGTCCTCCGGCTTGTTTGAGATTTTTACAACCGGCTTTAAGGTGCGCGAACTCGGTTCGGTGCCGCTGGTGAGCATGAACAAGGTGCGTCTCGCGCCGTGGGAATCCATCGTCAAAACCGCCACCGATTATATGGGCGCGCTGTTGGGGTTGATTATTTTGGCGCCGCTTTTGATCATTATCGCCATATGCATCAAACGCGATTCGCCGGGGCCAATTCTTTATCGGCGGCGCGTAGTGGGGCGCGGCGGACACGTCTTTGACGCTTTCAAATTTCGCACCATGCGCGTGGACGGCGATGAAATTTTGCGCCATCATCCTAAATTGGAATCCGAGCTGCGCGCGCAATATAAACTCAAGAACGACCCGCGCGTTACGCCGTTCGGTCAAACTTTGCGCCGCGCTTCGTTGGACGAACTGCCGCAACTTTTGAATGTCTTGCTCGGTTAAATGAGTCTGGTCGGTCCGCGCATGATTACGCTCGAGGAAACAGCCCAGTACGGCAAATGGCGTTTGAATCTGCTCACCGTTAAACCGGGCATCACCGGCTTGTGGCAAATCAGCGGACGCAGCGATATTTCATATGACCAGCGCGTGCGGCTCGACATGTACTATATTCGCAATTATTCGATTTGGCTCGACCTCTTTATTCTTTGGCGCACGATTCCAGCCGTGTTACAGGGTCGTGGCGCATACTGAAACATGTTTGCTTTTGCGCCCACTTGTTTTTGACATATAATCTTGTCGTTACGCAGACGGCATCCCAATCAAAAGTTGAGATGACGCAGCGACATGTACGCTTGCGGCGCAAGTCTTGGGTTTGAGGAGCACGATGGAATTACGACATTATTTACGGATTCTGCGAAAATGGTTGTGGTTGATTGTATTGGCTGGCGCGCTAGCCGGCGCCGCGAGTTTTTACGCGACGTCGCAGCTGCCCAATCAATATCAAGCCGCCGCCAAAATTATGGTTGGCGAAAGTTATCAATCGTTGAATCCCACCACCGGCCAAATGGCAACCTCGTCCGCGCTGGCCTTAACCTACGTTCAGCTCGTCTCTACCACCGAAGTGCTGCAAGGCGCGATTGACGAATTACAATTAAACATCTCCCCGCGAACTCTGCGGGATATGGTTAGCGCCAGTCAAATCGAAGGCACGCAAATTATCACCGTGCGCGCCACCGATACGAATCAGACGCGCGTCGCCGATATCGCGAATAGCATTGCCGACCAATTGGTCAAACTGGGGCCCGCCACCAGCGATTCAGAATTAATCAAGCGGCGCGAATTTATTCAAACTCAAATTGACGAACTGGAAAATAAAATTCAAGAAAGCGGCGTCCAGATTGAACAGCTGGAAAATTCACTCAAGACTGCCACTGGCGTTCGCGAAGCCGCCGACAAGCGCGCCCAATTAGAACAGCTGCGCGCGCAAGTTACCAGCTGGCAGCAGCAATATACTCAATACGTAAACTATATCACCCCGCAAACGCCCAATCGTCTTTCGATTCTGGAACGCGCCGAAGAGCCGCGCCTTCCCTTTGCGCCGAATATGGGGCTCAATGTGGGCCTTGCCATCATCGTGGGTATCTTATTGGCGGTCGCGGTCAGCTTTGTGATTGAATATCTGGACGACACTGTGAAAAGCAAAGATGATGTCACCCGCGTGCTGGCGCTTTCAACCATCGGCGAGATTGGCGCGCTACGCGGTGGCAAAGGCGACAAACTTGTTACCGCCAACGAACCGCGTTCGGTCAATGCCGAAGCGTATCGAATTCTGCGCACCAATATCAGTTTCTCCGCGATTGACAAACCCTTGCGCGCGATTATGGTGACCAGCGCCAATCAAAGCGAAGGCAAAAGTATTACCGCCGCCAATCTCGCGGTGACGATGGCGCAAGCTGGTTATCGCACCATGCTGGTGGATTGCGATTTACGCAAACCATCGCAGCAAAAAATATTCGGCGTTTCTAATGATACGGGGTTGACCAACTGCCTCTTGTCGCACGCGAATCTAAATAGCTTCGCGCGCCCAACGCGCGTCGAAAATTTAAGGTTGCTCACCACCGGCCCGCTACCGCCTAATCCGGCGGAATTGTTGGGTTCGCGCAGTATGAGTGATTTGCTGGCGGCGCTCGAGGCGGATTCGGATATCTTGATTGTGGACAGCCCGCCGGTGTTGGCGGTCGCGGATGCCTCTATCCTCGCGCGCGCAGTGGATGGCACGCTCTTGGTGATTGACAGCGGCCAAACTCGCCGCGACTCGATCGCGCGCGCCAAAGAAAATCTGGAACAAGCCGGCGCGCGCATTTTGGGCATTGTGCTCAATCGTGTCTCGCGTGGCAATTCCTATTATTCCTACAACGCGAAATATTTTCAAAACAGCGGCGAATCCGGCAAAGGCCATTCGGGCGCGCCGGCATCCGAAACAAGCCACTAGGCGCCAAACGCGACTCTAGCTGAAATTTCGCAATGCTCTGCAAGGAACCGATTTTTT
This sequence comes from Anaerolineae bacterium, assembly GCA_021463195.1. Lineage (GTDB taxonomy): Bacteria > Chloroflexota > Anaerolineae > UBA4142 > SHND01 > SHND01. The sequence goes on along the minus strand of JAJTXZ010000001.1, from coordinate 7,537 downwards.
GAATGGATGAAATGAACAAAACGCCCGGCGAAGACTTGACGGTAAACCAATTCGAGCCCGGGCGGGATGCGCATGCAAATCAGGGCGATGGACACGCCAAGTCGCAGCCAACGACTCGTTCCATTACTTCCAAACGCGTAATCATTCCAGCCGACGCTAAACGCGCCGCCAAACGCGCGCAATCGGCAGATTCAAGCGCGCCAGCTATTTCCGCCGAAACCGCGCTGGAAACCATCGCGCCGACGACGGTTAAACCTGATGTCGCCGCAACGCCCATCATTGACACATCGGAAAATAGAGCCGAGTCAGTCGCGGCGCCGACGGAACGCGTCGAACCTCATCCAGCCATTTTGCCGCCAACCGATGCGCCGACTATTTTTCCTGCCATTCCGCTAGCGGCAACAGCGGACACGCGCCCCATCACGCCGAACGTATTGGGGCAACCGCGCCAAGAACCCGTTTCCGGTTCGCGCGGCTTGAGTCCAACCGCGTTGCCTTATCTGCCATCGGAAGCCACGCTCGCTGCGGACGGCGGCGCGTCAAAACAAAACAATCGGACTTTGGAATTTGCGTTATGGGGCATTGCGGCGCTTTTGTTGCTTGCGACGGCGTTCTTTATCGTCCCGCGTTTCTTTCCGAATCTATTTTCGAATCAAGGCGCGGTCGCAAATCCGCCAACGGCCACCGCGCAGCTTGCTGTGGCAGCGACGCGCGCGCCTTCGCCAACCACAACATTGCTGCCCACGCAAGCGGCAACACAAGCTGCGCCCGTGATCGCGACCGACGCGCCGCTGATTATTCCAACGCCGCCTTCGGACGGACAGCAGCTCAGTTTACTCACGGATGGCGCCTTGACCGGTTGGGCTGCGAGCGACGCCACGAATGTAAATTTTGGAGACGCAGGTCTAGTGGCGGGCAGCCGCGATGGCAAAACCTATTCCAGTATCCTAAATTTTAATTTGCGCAATTTACCGACCGACACGCGCATTTTGTTTGGCGTATTGGAATTGACCGGACGCGACAACAGCGAATTGGGGTCCTCGGGCGAATGGCAATTCGATATCGTCGAAAATCCTTTGGGGACTGATTGGAGCGCCGCCACATCCGAACAAATCAACAACGCTAAATCGCTGGGTGTTCTTGGCGCGCTCAAAGCGAGCGACCTCGGCAGTGCGCGCTTGAACCGCATCTTTTTCGATGAATCACAGCTGCAACTGCTCGCGCAGCAATTCCAAAACGGCACCGTAGTCATACGCATTCGCGGACCCCAAGACGGCAGCAATAATCTATTCACATGGGAATCCGGCGTAGGCGGCTCGGCGGCTAATGCGCCCACGCTGCATCTGGTCACAATTCCGGGACATTACGTAATCATCACCAACACACCGGCGCCGCGTAATGTCTTGACCGCCGCCGCGCACGTTGTGCGCGGCACCGATGCCGCCAAACGCAATGGAACCCCCACGCCCTTTCCGCCCGGCGTAGCGACTGCGACTCCCGGCGGCGAACAGGTGGAAATTCCGGTCGAAACCGCGATCGCAGGCAATGACGCGACCGCCATCGCGCGCTCCCAGTTGGCAACCGCCATCGCGCGCACGACAGGCACTTATACCCCGACACCCAAAGGCGTAATATTGATTTTTCCGACCTTTACGCCAGTCGTTATCTCGCCGAATGAGCTCGCGACCGCCACGCCGATTCCCGAAGACGCGAATCTGCTAGATATTCCGATTGATTACGAAAAATGCGATTGTCAGGGCCGCATCTTGCTATTTTCAACGCGCTATGGCGGCGAAAGACCGTACCCCATCATGATTGAACCGGATGGCGCGGAAGTGGGCAAACTGTCCGGCGACCTGTTTTATCGTCTCGCCGCGGCACGCGAACCTTATTCGCCCGACCGCAAACGCCGTATCATTTATCCCAACGATTCACGCGGCATTCAACAAATCGCCATCGAAGACATCGAAACTGGCGACGTAAAATTTATCACCAGTTTCACCAAAGGCGTCGCCTATGACGCGGCTTGGGCGCCAGACAATAGCGCCATCGTCTTTGTCTCTACCGAAGTGGACAACGCGGACCAAATTTATCTTTACGATTTTGGCACGGAACAAATTACAATTCTCATCAAGACGCCCGGCGGACAACCTTGGTTCAAACATCCGTCCTGGTCTCCGGACAGCCAACAAATCGCTTATTGGTCTAGCGTCTCGGGGAAAAAACAAATTTGGGTGATGAATCGCGACGGAAGCAATCCAATCAACATCAGCAATAATACCTTTAATGAATTTGACCCCGTTTGGGTCAAATAAACCGACGGAAATCTCCAGTAGAACCAATACAGAGCTGCCCCAAGCAGCTCTGTATTCTTCAAATCTTAGGACCGCTTCCGCTTTGCCCAGAGCCAAACCCCAAATTTTCAAAAGCCCTTTGGCTCTCTCTCGAACTCTAAATAGAAATTCGTTCTGATTATGTTATTTGAAAGGCGCAGCTATGCCCGCATTGCTCGAACTGCTTGACCAATATTTTTTCGCTGACGTTCCCGGAATGCAAACGCGCACCGCCCTCATTCAGGCGTGGGAACAAACCGCCGGCATGACGCGACAAGAACTATACATCCAATCAACCGCCGATGCCCTTGCCGAAGAACTGCCACATCTCTCTGCCTACAGCGGTTACAACACGCTTGCGCCATCGCATCAAGATTTAGCGCACGCCTTGACCACTGATTTGGACCAAGCCGGCAACGCGCTGCGCGCGTATGACCTCAGCAGCGGCGCCTATCTCACCGAACTGGCACGCGCGATGCAAGCGCAGCGCCTCATTCTCATCAATCAACATAATTTATTCACCGATGAATATCGTCAAATTCTCTTGAACCTTTTTGATTTCGCGCACGCGCGTTTCAAACACGTCATCGCCGACCAACCTGACGAATTTGCCGCGGCGTTGAATCAGCATACACAAAACGATTCTATTTTGACGACAAGCATTGCGACCTTTTTAGCGCGCCAATTCGGCGTCATTCTTCCGATACATTCGTCAACACTCCCGCCGCCGCCGCCGCTTACGCCGGGCGCGTTGGAATCCATCGAACTATTTGATGAAACGCCGCCATTCGCAAATCTTGCCGCCGCAAACGAAACGCAGCGGTCTGAAACGCCGCCAGCGCCGCCACAAACTACCACGCCGCTTCCCGACGCGCCGCGCGCGGAAACGATTCAACTATCCGCGGTTGAAACGACAAACGAGCGAACGCCGCAAAATCGTTTGCGCGTCTTGTTAGCTACGCCCGCGGACGTAGCCAGCGAACGCGCCCTATTGACGCAGTTGATTCACGAATTAAGCGCGCGCGCGCGGACGCGCTTTGGGTTGGACCTCGAACTCATTCTGCCGACCCAAGCGGAACTGGGCGACGCAAAATCCGCCGTCGAACTCGCCGATATTTTCATCGGCGCGGTATGGCTGCAATTTGGCGCAACCGCCATCGAAAGCGATAAAACGAACGGCGAAAACTATTTTGCAGGCGCCGAATCCGATTTTGCGCTCGCGCTCGAACAAGCCGGCGGACGCGCAGGCGGCTGGCTTCGCACTGTCATTTATCGCTCCATTCGTCCGCCGCTCGACCTCTTGCACCTGAACGTCGCCGAATATACTCGCGTGCAGCAATTCTTTGAACGCGCGGGCGCGTTTGCCGGCGAAGATTTCGTGCGCGTCTATAACGACACAAACGAATTGCGCGCCGACGCGTACGCGCGCCTCGAAGCATGGATTTACAATTACATCATTGACCTCGCGAACGCGCTCACCGAATATGGCAAGAATTTTGCGCGCGCGGGACAGCTAACAGACGCGCTCGCCGATTTAGAACAAGCGGGCGCGCTCTATCGCGAGCTGGACCGGCCTGAGCAAGAGCTCAATATTTGGCTCTATGCCGCGACGTTATATCGGCAAGCAAATCAACCCGCTCAAGCCGCCCAGACGTTAGATGCCGCGCTGCGGCTCGCGCGTTTGACCGATGATGACCGCGCCAGCGCGGTCATCTGGCATCAACGCGGTTTGCTTGCGGCAGACGCGCAAGATTGGCGCGGCGCGCTCGATTGTTTGCGCCAAGCGCGCGGCACGCTCGAACCAGATGCCGCGATCTATCGCGCTGTGGTTTCCGATGAAATCGCGGCGCACGCACAATTAGGCGACGCGGCGAACCAAGCCAGTGATACGCTCGTCGCGCGCGACGAATACCGCGCCGCGCTCGCGCGCGCGCAGGAAATTGACGACGCGCCGCGCGCGGCGCTATTGTGGCAAAAATTAGGCGCGTTGGCGGAAACGCGCGGCGAATGGGCAGACGCGCTCCAAGCGCATCGCCAAGCCGCCATCAATCTCGACGCGAACGCGCCCTCCGAAACGCGCATCGCATTGGTGGATGCCCAAGCCACCGCGCAGCTGCAACTCGCCAAACAAGCGCGCGATGCCGGCGAAATCACGCAAGCGGAAGAAGCGTATCGCGCCGCGCTTGATTTGAACGAACAAGGCAGTCGCACGCGCGCGCGCCGCGTCGAAATCTTTGCGTCATTGGGCGCGCTGGCGGCTGGGAGCGCCGACTGGGAACGCGCCATCGCCGCGAACAATCTCGCGCTTGAACAACTCACCGCCACAAATGACGCCCCCCTACGTGAGCCGCTGCTCCGCGCGCAAGCCGATGCCTATCACAGCGTCGGCGCCGCCCGCTTTGCTCAACAATCCTTTGACGCGGCGAACGACGCATACCGCGAAGCATTCGCCTTGTATACAGAACTTGACGCGCGCGCGGAACAAGGCGAAATCTTGAGACAACTGGGCAATGTCGCATCAGCGCAAGCGCGCTGGGATGAAGCGAACACGTTTTACACTCAAGCGTTAGGACAACTTGATTCCGCCGAAACGCGCGCCGCCGCGCAAACCGCGCAAGCGAACGCTTTGACCCATATCGGCGACGCGCATTCGCAAGCGCAAGCATGGGGTCAAGCGGAAATCGCGTATCTGCAAGCGCGCGGCAATTTAGAACAGTTGGGCAAGGGCGCCGCAACGGGCGGTCTCTTGGCGCAGCTTGGCGTCGTCACCGCCGCGCAGGGACGACCGCAAGAAGCCATCGCCTTTTTTGAACAAGCGCGCACGCGTTTGCGCGCGCCGGACGAAATCGAGCAACGCGCGCAAGCGACGCGCGCCCAAGCCAGCACCTTGCGCCAAATCGCGGACATGCGACGCGGCGCGGGCGATTGGGCGCAAGCCGAAGCCGCGTATCGGCAACAACTCGATCTCGCGCAAGAGCTCCAAGCCGCCGCGCTCGAGAGCGACGCGTTGCATCATCTCGGTTTGATTTCCGCCGACCGCGAAAATTGGGACGATGCGATTCAATTCTACGACAGCGCGTTGGCGCATTTGGATGAGACCGCGCCCGCCGACACGCGCGCGCTGATTCAACGCCATCAGTTGTCCGCGTACGAAAAATTGGGCGAACGCGAACACGCCGCGCGCCAATTCCCGCAAGCCGAAATGGCGTACCGTTCCGCGTTGGCGTACACGCAAGCGCTGCGCGAGACTGAACGCGAAGCCGATTGTTTGAACGTGCTGGGACTGCTTTCCATTGAACAAGAAAATTGGGACGAAGCGCTGTTCAACTTGCGCCGCGCGTTAGGCATTTATAATTTGATGCCTGCCGCGCCGCAAAAACCCCAAGTCATTTGGAACATTGGGCGCGCGCAGCGCGGCAGCAAACGCAAGCAAATGGAAGCCGCGCTGGCAGCCGCCGCGCAAATGGAAACCGCGCAAGCTTTTGATGGCGCGCTGCGCGAATATAGCGTCGCCGCGCAGTTGGCGCAAGAAGTGGGCGAGCGCAGTCAACAGGCGGATGCGTTGTATCGGCTCGGTCAGTTACAAGCCAGACAAACGCGGTGGCAGCAAGCGCTCTTGCATTTTGACGACGCGCTCGCGCTAGCGGAAACCGAATCATTCACCACGCTGCGCGAACAAATTCTCGCGAGCCAGCAAGACGCGTTGCGCGCGCTCGCCAATAAACAACGCCTCAACCATCAAACTGACTCCGCCGAAGAAAATTACAATCGCGCGTTAGGGCTCGCGCTGGAACGCAATGACCGCGCCAACGCCGGCGAACTCTATTTTGTGCTGGGCGCGCTCGCGGCGGACCAAAATGCATGGGAAAAAGCGCTCGGCAATTACGCGCTCGCATTGGACCAAGTTGAGCCAGCGTATCACGGCGATGTAAAAACGTACCAAGCGCTCGCTTTTCAAAATTGGGGCGACGCGCAGCGCGCGGCGGGACAATTCGATGCCGCCGCCAGCGCCTACGCTTCCGCGCTGCAAGCCGCCGACGAATTGAACGATGACGAACGCGCCGCCAATGTCTTGTATCGCGCTGGACTTTTACGCGCCACGATGGGGCATTGGGACCAAGCGCTCGAGTTGTACGAACAGGCGCAAGCGCGCGGCGCGGCGAATGACCCGCTATTGCGCGAAGCGTTTATCAGCGACCAGCAATTAGCTCTGCGCGCGCAAACCCGCGCGCAGCTCGACGCGCAATTCTTCCACGCTCAAGACGCGGAACAAAACGCGCAGTGGCAAGACGCGGCGACCGCGTATCGCGCGGCATTGCAGCTGGCGCGCGCTTTGGATGACGCGGCGGAACAGGAACGCGCGCAACTCGCATTGGTCGCCGTCTATGACGCGCAAGCCAAATCTCTGCAAACAATCGAAATGTGGGACGAGGCGCAAATCGCGTATCGCGAAAGCTGGAATTTGGCGCGCGAATTTCAACTGGACGCGCCAAGACGGGAACGTGAGCGCGCGCTGCTTAATTTGGGTTTGGCGCGCGTCTCCAATTATCGTGAGAGCGGCGCGCTAGTCGAGGTAGAACAAGCCGCGCAAACGACACTGCAGCTCGCGCAAGAATTCGGCGACACGGATCGGCAAGCGGACATGTTGGCCACGCTGGGCGTCCTTGCCGCGCAGCAAAAACATTGGACAGACGCAAAAATTTATCTCGAACGGGCGCGTCCGCTGCTCGTCTCGACAGAACGCAGTGACGCCTTGGTCAATATAGACCAAGAGTTGCTTACGGTTTATGACGCGCTGCGACGCCAGGCATTGCAGGACGAAACATTGAGCGCCGCGCAAGCCGCGCTTCAAGCTAATGACCTGACGCAGGCAGAAAATTCATATCGGCAAGCGCTCACGCTGGCGCGCGGCTTGGATAATCCCGCCGCCAGCGCGAATATTTCGGCGACATTGGTCAAACTCGCCGCCGACCAAGCGCACGCCCTGCGCGCAACCGCTTCGTTCCCTGAAACCGAACAGGCATATCGCCAAGCCCTCGCCGTCGCGCATGAATTCAATGATGCGCCAGCGACGCACGCGCGCCAACAAGATTTGATCGCGCTAGCCACCGAACACGCGCAAACCTTGCGCGCGCAAGAAGCATGGGATGACAGCGCGCAAACGTATCGTCACGCGCTTGACCTCGCGCATGAATTCAATGATG